>NZ_JBICYZ010000026.1:0-112683 GCF_043201465.1 Kitasatospora sp. NPDC048298 | reverse complement strand
AGACCGCCACCCCACCCGCATCCACACACTCTGCACCCAACACGCCATCGCAGCAGCGGCCTGACCCAGATCAAATACTTCGCCAGCAGAGTCGCCCCTCCGACTTCCTGCGCGACGCGCCCCCGGCCTGACGTCAACTCAGCACCGCACCGCATGCAGGTGGTCGAAGATGATCCGGTCGACGGGGGACGTACGATGCCGGTCGCCGTACGTGAGCCGGACCGCCTCCTCGATCTCGCCACTCGCCTCCGGGCGCCCCTCGAACTCCGCGGTGTAACAGGTCATCCGGACGACGACGAAGCCGTCCGGGTGACCGTGGGCCTGGGCCTCGAACACGCCCAGGAGGGTCCCCGACTCCGGTGCGATGGCGGCCCTGAGCTCCTCGCCGATCTCCCGTACCAGGGTGTCGATGCCGCTCTCCCCGAGCTCCCGCTTGCCACCCGGCAGGTAGCAGGTGCCCTTGCCTCGCGACCGCGCACTCAGCGCCCTCCCGCCCTCGGTGTGCATCCAGGCCACTTTGTCGATGACGGCTGCCACGCCTCTGCCGCACTCTCCGACTGGTCCGCCTGGGCTCAACCCCGGGAACACGCTACGGACTTCGCACGCCCGGGTCGCACCCGCGTCAGTGGGTGTGGTCGGGCCAGCCGGGTGTGGGGGTGGAGAGCGTCTGGCCCGGGCGCGGGATCGGGGTGCCGATCTGAACGGGGCTGCAGGTGAGGATCCGGCCGGCCGCGTCGTGGATGCACGTGTGCTGCGGGTCGGGTTCCTGCGGGTTGGTGTGGCAGTCGGCGCAGGCCGTCGGCGGCAGGTTGTGCGGGTCCTCCGCCGCCGGGGCCTTGGGCTTCCCGGTGGACGCGCCTTGAGGCTTGGCGGCAGGGGTGGGCTCGGCCTTCCCGGTTGGCTTCCGGGCGACGGACGGGGCGCCGCTCCCGGGCTCATCAGCGTCGAACTCGGGCTCGCGCTCGGGCTCGGGCTCGACAGAAGCGGAGGCGGAGGCCGGGGCGGGCTCCGGCACCGCGGACGGGCTCGGCGAGGGCTGCGCCTGCGCTGCCGCCGGCGGCGTCACCGACGGCTCGGCGGTCGCCGTCGCACCCGAGCCGGCCGAAGCCGTCGACCCGCCGCCGCCGGACACTGCCCAGACCGACCCGCCCACCAGCACCAGCGCCGCCAGTGCGGCCGGGATCACCAGCCGGGGCCGCAGGAGTCTCCGCTGCCTGGCCGCGCCCTCGTCCGTTTCCACCGTCGCCGCTCCCCCAATCCGCACCGCGCCCACTGCGCGGCGGACCGGCAGGATCGTAGCGACGGGCCCGGACTCCACGCAGCCGGGCCCACTCGAAGATCACCACGCCAGTACGGGGCAGCGGCCTCCCGGTTCCCCTTTTCGCGGCGGCGACCGGTGCAGGCGCCCGAAGGGCGACGCCTTCCCCGCAGGGTGGCACCGAGGCCGACCGGCACGATGTCACTCTCCGTGTCTGCAATGAAATTATCTGACGATAGCTCTTATGCTGACGAGCGCCAAGGACCGCACTTCGAGACACGGGGGGAACCGTGCCGAGTCCCTATTCGTCATCCGCTGTCGCCGTCAACCCGTCGGTGCTGGAGGGCTGCGGACAAACCGCCCAGCACCTGGGCGGCCAGATCCCACCCGAGACGGCGAAGATCGCCGAGCCCAACGACCAAGCCGCATCGACTCTCCAGGGCTGGCTGACCGGGCCCGCGATCCACAACTGTGCCGCCAACTGGAAGACACTGCTGGACAAGCTCGCCGGCGACATGGGCAGCGCCGGCGCCAAGCTCACGACCACTGCCACCGCCTACCGGCAGAACGAGCAGAACGTGTCGGTGTCCATGAGTGGGAACACCGACAACGGCACCCATCGGCCTTCGGTGAAGGACCCGTTCAACACCGTCCTCACCAGCGACCTGTCCCCGGCCGCCGAAGCCCGCCGAGCTGCCGGCGCAGGAAAGGCCCAGTGACACCGATGGACATCGCCACCCTCAAGAACGCCAACATCAACAACATCACCACGGCGAAGAACTCCTACGACATCCTCATCACCGCGTTCGGACAGCACGCCGAGTCCTGGCAGCACGAGGTCGTCGACCGGCTCGGCTCCTCCCAGTGGACCGGAACCAGCGCCGACAACGCCACGGCCGAGATCAAGTCGCTCGCCACCAAGCTCCAGAACGCCAAGCAGGAACTCTCCTTCGTCAGCCGTGCCCTCGCCGAAGCCGCCGAAGGCTTCGCCGCCGCCCAGGCGCACCTGATCGGTGCCCTGGACGACGCCAAGGCGGGGAAGTTCACGGTCGCCGCGGACGGCGCCCTCACCTGGGACAACGAGCCCACCTCGGCGAACTACGCCGGCGACAAGGCCGAGGCGACCGCCAAGGAACTCAGTCGACGGATCACGGCCGCCCTCAACGAGGCAGCCCACGCCGACTCGGAGATCGAACAGCGGCTCAGCCATCTCGCCTACAACGCGAGCAGCGGCACCGGGCTGGACGCGGCCACCGTCAAGAAGGACCAGGAGGCGGTCGCCGCCCGCGACGTGGTACCCCCGGCCGGAACCGACACCGATACCGTCAAGCGCTGGTGGGACAGCCTCACCGAAGCCCAGCAGCAGCGCTTCATCCTCAACCACCCCGACCAGGTCGGAAACCTCGACGGCATCCCGGTCGTGGCCCGCGACCAGGCCAACCGGATCAACCTGGCGCGGAGCAAGCAGGACCTCCAACTCCAGCTCGACCACCTGGGCCCCGAGCCCAAGCAGTTCAGCGGATGGGTCAGGGGAGAGCCGATCCCGAACCCCGACTACGACGAATGGCACCGCAAGCAGAAGGACCTGCGGGAAAAACTCGCGTCGATCAACGACATCGAAAGCCGGCTGACGGGCGACAAGCTGAAGTCGCGCGGTGCGCCTGCCTTCCTGATGGGCTTCGACACAAAGGGCAAGGGCCGGGCGATCATCTCCGTCAACAACCCCGACACCGCCGACAACGTCGTGACCTTCGTCCCCGGCACCACCTCCCGGTTCGGTGTGGCCAGCGGCGACGTGGACAAGGCGGACGAGATGGTGAGGGCTGCCAAGGACTCGGACCCGGGCAGCCCCAAAACAACGGCCGCCATCGCCTGGGTCGGCTACGACGCTCCGCAGAACCTCGCCGAGGCCTCGACGAACTCGTACGCCGACAACGCCGAGAAGGACCTGGCACGGTTCCAGACCGGCCTGCGCACGACCCACGAGGGCAATCCCTCGCACAACACCCTCATGGGCCACAGTTACGGAACCGTCGTCGTCGGCTTCACCATGCGCGACCACACACTTCCCGTGGACGACGTGATCCTGGTCGGCAGTCCCGGCGTCGGCGTCGACCACGCCAAGGATCTGAACATCGACCCGTCCCACGTCTACGTCGCCCGGGGCAGTGAAGACACGATGATCAAACATGTAGCGGGCACCAGTCTGCTCTTCGGGCTGGACCCAGTGGACAACGGCTTCGGGGCCCAGCACCTGCCGGCCGGTAGTACCGACCACTCGCACTACTGGCAGCCGGGCAGTACGTCCGTCAAGGCGTTCGGTGCCGTGATCGCGGGCAACGGGATCGGCCGGTGAGGCGACACCGGGCGATCACGGCAGCGGTGGCCGCCGGACTGCTGTTGACGGTGGCAGCGTGCAGCAAGGAGTCCGATACCCCGACCATGACGCAGGCGCAGGCGAAGCAGCAGACCGTGGACTACATGGGTCAGGCCCTCGCCGAGCTGCCCCAGCCGGTCACCACGGCCAGCGAGCGGGAGGACGGCACCAACTGCTTCAAGAACGACGCCCCCTCCGAGTACGACGGCCGGGTCGTGGAGGTCACGGAGAAGCGACTCTCCGGCATCCCGGTGGACCGTCAGGCCGAATACGTCGAACACCTCCGGAGCCGGATCGAGTCCATGGGATTCCAGCGGGACGACTCCGGCGCCCTGCGAACCTCCGCCCACTTCACGAACCCGACCAACAAGTTCGCCGGCTCCATCGACGGGATCGGCAGCTCGTACGGGACGCTCGTGATCGGCTTCTTCTCCCCCTGCGTGTGGCCCAACGGCACCAAGCCTCCACAGCCGGCCGCTTCTGAGCGGCGATGAACTCCGCGGTGTCTTGTCGATGCCGGCTGCCACGCCTCTGCCCCGCTCTCCGACCGATCGCCGGCGGACGGCTCCAGACCCGACCAGGCTTCGAATCCAACTCCGTTCCGATGCACGGCTGTTGCCGTTCGTGAACGCTACCCGGCCGCCGCGATGGGAAGAACGAGGGAAACGGCACGGGGGGAGAGGCACGGTGGGACGAAGAGCGTGGGCGGCAGCGGCAGCGGCAGCGGTACTGGTGCTGGGGACCGCGGCCTGCACGGAGCGGTGGGGTGGTGACGGCGGGGCGATCCAGCCCGTCGTCACCGCGAGACCGGCATCGGCCGGGAGCGGGTACGTGCTGTCCCAGGCGGCTCCGGCGTCGGCGCAGTGGATCGTGGATGCTCTGACCAGTCCGGGCGCGAGCCTGGACATGTGTCCGGCGCTCTCCCGGCAGAACATGATCGTGCTCGACGCCGGAGGCGTATTCGGCCCCGCGGTCGTGGCATGGCCGGGCGACGACAAGGTGATCTGCCTGGGTGGGCTCATGAGGGATCGCCAGCCCGGCATGGCCGTCCTCGCCAGCCCTTCGATCGACTACCTGGCGGACCAGGCCAGGCCGATGGCCTTCGGGAACGGGAGGTTCCTCGCCTGGTTCGCCGTCTTCCCCGGCGCCGTGTGGAAGGTTGCGATCAGGGACGACGCCCACGCGTTCGGGCCGCTGCACCAGCGAACGGTGGACTTCGGCGCTGGCCGGGAGTTCACGATCGTCGAGTACATCGACCTCAAGCTGGGCTCGGGCTCCGCCCCTTAGCGCCCCGAGCCCAGCCGAGGAACGTCAGTGCGCCGCGGCCTCCCAGTTGGGGCCGACGCCGACGGAGACGTCCAGCGGGGCGCGCAGCGGGTAGGCGCCCGCCATCTGCTCGCGGACGACGGCCTCGACCTGCTCGCGCTCGCCGGGGGCCAGCTCCAGCACGATTTCGTCGTGCACCTGGAGCAGCATCCGGGAGGTGAGGCCGGCGGCGCGCAGCGCCTCGTCCACCCGGAGCATGGCGATCTTGACGATGTCGGCGGCCGAGCCCTGGATCGGGGCGTTGAGGGCCATCCGCTCGGCCATCTCGCGGCGCTGGCGGTTGTCGCTGTTGAGGTCGGGCAGGTAACGGCGGCGGCCGAGCAGGGTCTCGGTGTAGCCGGTGGCCCGGGCCTCGTCGACGACCCGGCGCAGGTAGTCCCGCACGCCGCCGAAGCGCTCGAAGTAGGTGTCCATCAGGCCCTGGGCCTCGGCCGGCTTGATGCCGAGCTGCTGGGAGAGCCCGTACGCGGACAGCCCGTACGCCAGGCCGTAGGACATCGCCTTGATCTTGCGGCGCATCTCGGCGTCCACCGCAGCGCGCGGCACCTCGAAGACCTGGGAGGCGACGGTGTTGTGGAGGTCCTCGCCGGAGGCGAAGGCCTCGATCAGCGCCTCGTCCTCGGACAGGTGCGCCATGATCCGCAGTTCGATCTGCGAGTAGTCGGCGGTGAGCAGCGACTCGTAGCCCTGGCCGACGACGAAGGCGCGGCGGATCGCCCGGCCCTCCTCGGTGCGGACGGGGATGTTCTGCAGGTTCGGGTCCTGCGAGGAGAGTCGGCCGGTGGCGGCAACCATCTGGTTGAAGGTGGTGTGGATCCGGCCCTTGGGCGAGACGGTCTTGAGCAGGCCCTCGACGGTGGTGCGCAGCTTGGCCTGGTCGCGGTGGCGCAGCAGGATGACCGGCAGCTCGTTGTCGGTCTGGGTGGCCAGCCAGGTGAGCGCGTCGGCGTCGGTGGTGTAGCCGGTCTTGATCTTCTTGGTCTTGGGGAGCGCGAGCTCGCCGAAGAGGATCTCCTGGAGCTGCTTGGGCGAGCCGAGGTTGAACTCGCGCCCGGCGGCGGCGTGCGCCTCCTCCACCACGCGCTGGATCTCGGCGGCGAACTGGGCCTCCAGGCCGGTGAGCCACTCGCGGTCGGCGGCGATGCCGTAGCGCTCCATGCGGGCGAGCAGGGCGGCGATGGGCAGTTCCATGTCGTGCATCAGCCCGGCGGCGCCGACCTCGGCGAGGCGGGTGTCGAAGAGCGCGGCGAGGTCGAGCACGGCGCGGGCCTGGAGCATCAGCGACTGGGCGTGCGCGGTCGGGTCCTCCTCCGGTGCGTCGAAGGCGAGTTGGCCGCTCTCGGTGGCGGGCGCCGGGGTGAGCGAGCGGGCCAGGTACTCCTCGGCGAGCACCTCCAGGGTGAAGGTGCGGCGGCCGGGCTTCTCCAGGTAGGCGGCGAGCGCGGTGTCGGCGACGACGCCCTCGATCGTCCAGCCGCGCTCGGCGAAGGCGCGCATGACCTGCTTGGCGATGTGCAGGGCCTTGGGGGCGGTGGCGTCGGCGAGCCAGGCGGCGAAGGCCCGCTCGTCCTCCTCGGCGAGCAGCGCCGGGTCGAACCAGGCGGCCGACTCGCCCTCCCGTCGCCCACCACCGCCCTTGTCCGAGGCGCTTTGCGCCGCCCCTACTGTTGCGAGGGCGACTTCGGTGACCTCGCCGGCGCCGAGCGCCCACTGGTAGACGGCGGTGAGCGCGACGGTGGTCTTGCCGTCGGCGGCGTGCTCGGCGAGCCAGGCGGCGAGGGTGCCCGGGTCGGTGAGGAGTTCGCCGTCGACCTCGACGCCGGGGGCGAGTTCGGCTTCCGCCGAGTCCTCGCCGGCGGACGGGTCGATGCCGTAGACGCGGTCGCGGAAGTTGGCGTTGCGGAACTCCAGCGACTCCATCAGGGTGCCGACGGCGTCCCGGTCGAACGGCTTGCGGTCCAGCTCGGCGACGCCGAGCTGGAGTTCGACGTCGCGGACCAGCTCGGTGAGCACCCGGTTGCGCTTGACCGAGTCGAGGTGGTCGCGCAGCTTCTCGCCGATCTTGCCCTTCACCTCGTCGGCGCGGGTGACGAGTTCGTCGAAGGAGCCGAACTGGTTGACCCACTTGGCGGCGGTCTTCTCGCCGACGCCGGGGATGCCGGGCAGGTTGTCGGACGGGTCTCCGCGCAGCGCGGCGAGGTCCGGGTACTGGCGCGGGGTGACGCCGTACTTCTCGGTGACCTTCTCCGGGGTGAAGCGGGTGAGCTCGGAGACGCCCTTGGTCGGGTAGAGCACGGTGACGTGGTCGGTGACCAGCTGCAGCGAGTCGCGGTCGCCGGTGACGATGTCGACGTCGAAGCCGGCCGCCTCGGCGGCGGTGGCCAGGGTGGCGATGATGTCGTCGGCCTCGAAGCCCTCGGCCGTCAGCCGGGGGATGTTCATGGCGTCGAGCAGTTCGCCGATCAGGCCGACCTGGCTGCGGAACTCGTCCGGCGTCTTGGCGCGGTTGGCCTTGTAGTCGGGGAACTCGACGGAGCGGAAGGTCTGCCGGGAGACGTCGAAGGCGACGGCGAGGTGGGTGGGCTGTTCGTCGCGGACGGTGTTGGCGAGCATCGAGGCGAAGCCGTAGACCGCGTTGGTGGGCTGGCCGGTGGAGGTGTTGAAGTTCTCCACGGGCAGGGCGTAGAAGGCCCGGTAGGCCATCGAGTGCCCGTCGAGCAGCATCAGCCGGGGCCGCGGGCCGGCCCCGCCGCCACCCGTCGCGCCCTTGTCCGTACTCTGCGTAGCCACGTCAACGTCCGTTCCTGCCGATTCCACTACCGGCCACCGATCCTATGGCCCGGCACCGACAAAAAGGGCGCCGCGCCGGCCCGGCCGCAGCTGTTACCTACGAGTAGGACGGTCGTACGATCACAGGCAGCACACCCCCGAACAACCCCCCGAGCAACCCCCGAACATCGCCCGAGCGACACCCGGCGTCCCCCAGCGGCAGGAGCACCCCCATGACCGACGCGGCCCCCGACACCGAGCCCGTCCTGAACGTCCCGCAGGACGTGCTGGACCACTTCGCCAAGCTCGGCGTGAGCCCGCAGACCTTCTCCGGCGGCCACCTCGGCGAGAAGATGGGCATCCGGATCGTCGAGGCCTCCGCCGACCGCGTGGTCGGCACCATGCCGGTGGAGGGCAACCAGCAGCCGTACGGGCTGCTGCACGGCGGCGCGTCGGCGGCGCTGGCCGAGACGCTGGGCTCGATCGGGGCGATGCTGCACGCCGGCCCCGGCCGGTACGCGGTCGGCGTGGACCTCAACGCCACCCACCACCGCTCGGCCACCTCCGGACTGGTGACCGGGGTGGCGACCGCCGTGTTCAAGGGCCGCACCGCCGCCACGTACGAGATCGCGATCACCGACGACACCGGCCGGCGGATCACCAGCTGCCGGCTGACCTGCATGCTGCGCGACCTCTGACCGGCCGCACCCCGAAAGCTCCCGACAACGTCCCTACGGCGTCGGTGAGTTCACTCCGGACAACATCAAGTCCCTTTTCCGCCCCCTTGTTTGACCATCCGCCGGCCTGGGCAGGCGTTGATCTGGACAAGGGGGCGTTCGCATGTCCGGGCGCGGCGGGCACGAATCCCGCGCTTGTAACGCTGCGTAACAAGTAGGAAATCCGATCAATTGCCGGTTCCGAGGCCTTCAGGCGCCCCGGAGCGACTCGGCCGCGCCCTCCCTGTCCGCAATACGGACGCTCACGGCCGGAACCAGGGCATCGGACACAGGTGTCCGATAATCGACGCTGCCAGCTGCAACCCCCATTTCTGGGCCTTACATCGCCCTACCAGCGCGTAAACGCCCGTCATCGCGGGATCGATCGAGCCGGAACGACCACATCGTGAGACATATACTCCGTGTGCTCATAACAAGAGAATCACAGCCTGCTCGCAGCACTGCCCGAGTCGCCCAACGGCATCTAGAGTCACGGCCAGTCACCGCGCCATTCGATTGGGCCAGGCCCTCCGCGCACTCCGGCTCCCGCCACTCCGGCGCGGGCGCCTCCCGAACCGAAGGGGACCCTCGTGCGTCATCGTTCAGCAGTTGTCGTGAGCATTGCCGTGATCGGCGCCCTCAGCCTCAGCGCCTGCGGCTCCCGCGGAGAGAAGAACAGCGGCAACGGCGGCGGCGACTCCGCCTCCACCACCGTCGTCATCGGGGTCGACGCCCCGCTCACCGGCGACCTCTCCGCCCTCGGCCTCGGCATCCGCAACTCCGTCGACCTCGCGATCAAGAAGGCCAACGAGACCAACGAGGTCCCCGGCGTCAAGTTCGAGATCAAGGCGCTGGACGACACCGGCAAGCCCGCCCCCGGCCAGCAGAACGCCACCCAGCTGGTCGGCGACTCCAAGGTCCTCGGCGTCGTCGGCCCGCTCAACTCCAGTGTGGCGCAGTCGATGCAGCAGATCTTCGACGACAAGAACCTGGTCGAGGTCTCCCCCGCCAACACCGGCGTCGCCCTCAGCCAGGGCGAGAAGTGGGCCAGCGGCGAGAAGAAGCGCCCCTTCAAGTCCTACTTCCGCACCGCCACCACCGACGCCGTCCAGGGCCCGTTCGCCGCCCAGTTCCTCTACAACGACGCCAAGAAGACCAAGGTCTTCCTCATCGACGACCAGAAGACCTACGGTGCCGGCCTGGCCGGCACCTTCAAGGGCGAGTTCACCAAGCTCGGCGGCACCCTCGTCGGCGAGGAGCACGTCAACCCCGACGACCGCGACTTCGCCGCCATCGCCACCAAGGTCAAGAGCTCCGGCGCCGAAGCCGTCTACTACGGCGGCGAGTACCCCGCGGCCGGCCCGCTCTCCCTCCAGCTCAAGGAGGCCGGCGCCACCATCCCGCTGATGGGCGGCGACGGCATCCAGAGCGGCGACTTCATCAAGCTCAACCCCAAGAGCCAGGGCGACTACGCCACCGCCGTCGGCCTGCCCGTCGAAAGCCTCGACACCGCCAAGAAGTTCATCGCCGACTACAAGACCGCCGGCTACAAGGACGCCTACGAGACCTACGGCGGCTACTCCTACGACAGCGCCTGGGCCGTCATCCAGGGCGTCAAGGCCGTGAAGGCCAGCGGCAAGCCCCTCACCCGCGAGGCCGTCCGCGACGCCGTCCAGAACGTCTCCTTCGACGGCGTCACCGGCAAGGTCTCCTTCGACGAGTTCGGCGACACCACCAACAAGCAGCTCACCGTCTACACCGTCAAGGACGGCAAGTGGGCCGTGGAGAAGTCCGGCACCTTCAAGGGCTGACACGGGCCCACGCGGGCCGCGCAGGCCCAAGCAGCCTGACGCCCTGTCACCACCCGCACCACCAGCGCCACTTCACCACCACCGCGCGCGGGGGCTCCACCAGTGCCCCCGCGCGCACCCACATCCACCACCCACGCGGACAACCCCCGAACGCACTACGGAGGCCCAGCGGTGCACGACCTACCGCAGCAGCTGGCCAACGGCCTGATCCTCGGCGCCCTCTACGGGCTCGTCGCGATCGGCTACACGATGGTCTACGGCATCGTCCAGCTCATCAACTTCGCCCACGGCGAGATCGTCATGGTCGGCGGCTTCGGCGCCCTGACCGCCTACCTCGCCCTCCCCGGCGGCACCACCCTGTGGCTGGCCCTGCCGCTCATGCTGATCGCCGGCATCCTGGTCTCCACCCTCACCGCCGTCGCCGCCGAGCGCTTCGCCTACCGCCCCCTGCGCAACGCCCCCCGGCTCGCCCCGCTGATCACCGCGATCGGGCTGTCCATCTTCCTCCAGCAACTCGTCTTCTCCTTCTACCCGGACGCCAAGAAGGCCCGCGTCTTCCCCAAGCTCCCCGGCGACCCCTTCAGCCTCGGCTCCGTCACCATCCAGCGCAGCGACCTCTTCCTGATCATCGCCGCCCCGCTGTGCATGCTCGCCCTCGGCTGGTTCGTCACCCGCACCCGCTCCGGACGCGCCATGCAGGCCACCAGCCAGGACCCGGACACCGCCAAGCTGATGGGCATCGACACCGACCGCATCATCGTCATGGCCTTCGCCATCGGCGCCGCGTTCGCCGCCGTCGCCGCCGTCGCCTACGGACTGCGCAGCGGCCAGGTCGACTTCCGGATGGGCTTCATCCTCGGCCTCAAGGCCTTCACCGCCGCCGTCCTCGGCGGCATCGGCAACATCTACGGCGCCATGCTCGGCGGCCTCGCCCTCGGCCTCGCCGAAGCCCTCGCCACCGGCTACATCCAGCACCTGCCCGGCATGCACCTCTTCGGAGGCGGCGCCTGGAAGGACGTCTGGGCGTTCGTTCTCCTCATCCTCGTGCTCCTGATCCGGCCCCAAGGCCTGCTCGGCGAGCGCGTCGCGGACAGGGCGTGACCACCATGACCACCACCCACACCGAAACCACCCCGGTCATCCCGCTGCCCGCCCGCGCCGCCGCGGCCACCACCGGACTCGGCGCCCTCGCCACCACGGCCTCCGCCGCCATGTCCTGGACCTGGACCCCCGACTTCCCCGGCGACCTCACCTACTACGGCTCCCCCGCCGGACTCCAGTGGCTCGCCCTCGCCGCCGGCCTGCTCACCCTCGTCCTGCTGCTCGCCTGCCAGGGCCTCCCCGGCCTGCGCTGGGCCGCCCCCACCCGCAGCAACAACGCCGTCCTGTACGCCGCCACCGGCGCCCTCGCCATCGCCGTCTACGCGGTGTCCGCCATCTCCGCCGAACTCGGCGGCCTCGCCAACCTCGAACCCGGCGGCTGGGTACTCGCCGCGGGCGGCCTGATCGGCGTCCTCGGCGCCCTCGGCCTGCCCCTCGACCGCCGCACCGCCGTCCCGCTGCGGATCCTCGACAAGCGCCTCTTCCTGCTCGTCCCGATCGCCCCCGCCGCCTGGTTCGGCGCCCACGCAGTCCCCACGGACCAGCCCGTCGCCCCCGTCCTCACCGCCCTGGCCGGCGGCCTCGCCATCGCGGCCGGCGTCGTCCTGCTGCTCCAGCTCGGCCACCTCGCCAACAGCGGACTGCGCCTCGGCCGGGCCGACCGCCCCCTGGCCGCGCCGCGCGCCCTCCCCTCCTGGATCGAGGTGCTGCTGATCGTCCTCGCCTTCGGGCTCGGACTGTTCGCCATCACCTTCGGCATCGACACCGAGTACGGCGAACTCTTCACCGGCTACCTGCTGTTCGTCGCCCTCGCCGTCCCCGCCCTCACCAGGTCCGGCCTGATCGCCCGGCTGCGCGCGCTGACCGTCAAGCACCGCCCCGTCACCACCGGCGCCGCCTTCGCCGCCGCCGCCAGCTTCCCGTTCACCCAGACCAGCGACCAGTACACCTCCGTCGCCACCAACATCCTGATCTTCGCCACCGTCGCCCTCGGCCTCAACATCGTCGTCGGCCTGGCCGGCCTGCTCGACCTCGGGTACGTCGCCTTCCTCGGCGTCGGCGCCTACGCCGCCGCCCTGGTCTCCGGCTCCCCCGCCTCGCCCATCCACGTCCAGTTCCCGTTCTGGGCCGCGATGCTCACCGGCGCCGTCGTCTCCATGGTCTTCGGCGTCCTCATCGGCGCCCCCACCCTGCGACTGCGCGGCGACTACCTCGCCATCGTCACCCTCGGGTTCGGCGAGATCTTCCGCATCACCATGCTCAACCTCAACGGCACCACCGGCCCCAAGATCACCAACGGCTCCAACGGCATCCCCCGCATCCCGGACCTGGAGATCCTCGGCTTCGACCTCGGCAAACCGCACACCGTCGCCGGCATCGAACTCGGCCGCTTCTCCAACTACTACCTGCTGATGCTGCTGGTCACCGCCCTCGTCGTGCTGGTCTTCGCCCGCGTCGGCAACTCCCGCATCGGCCGCGCCTGGGTCGCCATCCGCGAGGACGAGACCGCCGCCGAGGCCATGGGCATCAACGGCTTCCGCCTCAAACTGCTCGCCTTCGCCCTCGGCGCCCTGCTCGCCGGCCTGGCCGGCACCGTCCAGGCCCACGTCAGCTACACCGTCACCCCCGACCAGTACACCTTCGCCGAAGCCCTCCCCCCGAACTCCGCCTTCCTGCTCGCCGCCGTCATCCTCGGCGGCATGGGCACCATCAGCGGCCCGCTGGCCGGCGCCACCCTGCTCTTCCTCATCCCGAAGAAGCTCGAATTCCTCGCCGACTACCAGCTCCTCGCCTTCGGCGCCGCCCTCATCGTCCTGATGCGGGTCCGCCCCGAAGGCCTCATCCCCAACCGGCGCCGCCAGCTGGAGTTCCACGAGACCGCCCTCCCGGCCCAGACCGCCGGCGAACCGACCGCACTCACCAAGGCAGGGGCGTGACCGACCCGATGACCACCACCGCCGCACCCCTGCTCGAAGTCACCGGCGTCACCATGCGCTTCGGCGGCCTCACCGCGGTCAACGACGTCTCCCTCACCGTCGGCGAAGGCGAGATCATCGGTCTCATCGGCCCCAACGGCGCCGGCAAGACCACCTTCTTCAACTGCCTCACCGGCCTCTACGTCCCCACCGAGGGCGCCGTCCGCTTCCGCGACACCCTGCTGCCGCCCAAGCCCCACCTGGTCACCCAGGCCGGCATCGCCCGCACCTTCCAGAACATCCGGCTCTTCGCCAACATGACCGTCCTGGAGAACGTCCTGGTCGGCCGGCACACCCGCACCAGGGAAGGCATCTTCTCCGCCATCCTGCGCGGCCCCGGCTACCACCGCGCCGAGGCCGAGAGCCGCGCGAAGGCCATGGAACTGCTGCAGTTCACCGGCCTCGCCGAGAAGGCCGACCACCTCGCCCGCAACCTCCCGTACGGCGAGCAGCGCAAACTGGAGATCGCCCGCGCCCTCGCCTCCGAACCCGGCCTGCTGCTCCTCGACGAACCCACCGCCGGCATGAACCCCCAGGAGACCCGGGCCGCCGAGGAACTCGTCTTCGCGATCCGCGACAAGGGGATCTCCATCCTCGTCATCGAGCACGACATGCGGTTCATCTTCAACCTCTGCGACCGCACCGCGGTGCTCGTCCAGGGCCAGAAGATCGTCGAGGGCGACCGCGAGACCGTCCAGAGCGACGAACGCGTCATCACCGCCTACCTGGGCGCCCCGCTCGAAGGCACCGCCCCGGCCGCCCCGGCCGCCCCGGCCGCCCCGGCTGCCCCGGAGAACGTTACGGAGTCCGACCAGTGACCGCACTTCTCGAGGTCCAGGACCTCCGCGTCGCCTACGGCAAGATCGAAGCCGTCAAGGGCATCAGCTTCACCGTCGAGCAGGGCGAGGTCACCACCCTCATCGGCACCAACGGCGCCGGCAAGACCACCACCCTGCGCACCCTGTCCGGCCTGCTCAAGCCCACCGCCGGACGGATCACCTTCGACGGCCAGGACCTCTCGACCGTCCCCGCCCACCGCATCGTCGCCCTCGGTCTCGCCCACTCCCCCGAGGGCCGGCACATCTTCCCCCGGATGACCATCGAGGAGAACCTCCTCCTCGGCGCCTTCCTGCGCACCGACGCGGCCGGCATCGCCGCGGACGTCGAGCGGGCCTACGGCCTGTTCCCGATCCTCGGCGAACGGCGCCGCCAGGCCGCCGGGACGCTCTCCGGCGGCGAGCAGCAGATGCTCGCGATGGGGCGGGCGCTGATGTCCCAGCCCAAGCTGCTCATGCTGGACGAGCCCTCGATGGGGCTCTCCCCGCTGATGATGCAGAAGATCATGTCCACCATCGTGGAACTGAAGTCGTCCGGTACGACCATCCTCCTGGTCGAGCAGAACGCCCAGGCGGCCCTCTCCCTCTCCGACCGCGGCTACGTCATGGAGACCGGCCGCATCGTCCTCTCCGGCACGGGCGCCGACCTCCTGCACGACGAGTCCGTGCGGAAGGCCTACCTCGGCGAGGACTGAGCCCTCCGCGGACGCGAAAGGCCCGGCAGAAACGTTCTGCCGGGCCTTCGTACGCGCGTTACTCGGACTGGCCCTCTTCCGCCTTCTTGCGGTCCTGGGCCTCGCCCTCCTCGATGACCGCCTCGGCCACCGCCGCCATCGTCATCCGACGGTCCATCGACGTCTTCTGGATCCACCGGAAGGCGGCCGGCTCGTTCAGCCCGAACTTGGTCTGCAGCACACCCTTCGCCCGGTCCACCAGCTTCCGCGTCTCCAGCCGCTGGCTGAGATCCCCGATCTCCTTCTCCAGCGCCCGCATCTCCGCGTACCGGGACACCGCCATCTCGATCGCCGGCACCAGGTCCGACTTCGAGAACGGCTTGACGATGTACGCCATCGCCCCGGCGTCCCGCGCCCGGTCCACCAGCTCCCGCTGCGAGAACGCCGTCAGCATCAGCACCGGCGCCAGGTGCTTCTCGTGGATCTGCTCAGCGGCCGAGAGCCCGTCGAGGATCGGCATCTTCACGTCGAAGATCGCCAGGTCCGGCTTCAGCTCCTCCACGAGCCGCACCGCCGTCTCCCCGTCGCCGGCCTCACCGACGACGGTGTACCCCTCCTCCTCGAGCATCTCCTTGAGGTCGAGACGGATCAGCGCCTCGTCCTCGGCGATCACAATCCGCGTGATCTGGGGCGTATCGGTCTCAAGCGGCTGCGCCTGCTCGTCGGCGGTGCTCACGGGGCTCCTAGTTCCGGCGGGGTACTGCATGCACGAGGGTACCCAGACACGGTATGTTTGAGACCAGCGGGTCCGAAGTTCAACCTTCGAATCCATGGGCGCCCCGGTAGCCCAGCGGGAGAGGCGATGGTCTCAAACACCATACAGCGTGGGTTCGAATCCCACTCGGGGCACTTATCCTTCGATTCGCAAGCCACTTAGGTCAGCCTAACCGTTGGCGATCTTCATCAATCCGGATGAAAATCGCCGCATTCACCAGATCCACCGGTGCGATTCGCACACGCTCGGCCGTATGTACGACATGGCCGCACGCCAGCGAGCACTCGATCTGCACGCCTCCGGGCTGACATTCAGCCAGGTGAGTCGTGCGACCGGGATCTCCCGCTTCTCGATCCGTCAGTGGGCATCCGGCGCAGTGCCCGGTCCACGCATGACCGCCGAATGCCCGGTCCGCAGCGGTCGGCTCGATCCCTCAAGGCCACGCCCCCCGTACTCCTACCTGCTCGGCCTCTACCTGGGCGACGGCTGCATCAGCGAGGGCCGCCGCCATGTCCACGCCCTCCGTATCGCATGCTGCGACACCTGGCCGGGCCTCATCCTCGAGTGCGAGCGGGCCGTCGCCGCCGTCATGCCGCACAACAAGGTCAACCGGGTCCAGGCGCCCGGCTGTACCAGCGTCATCAGCACCAGCAAGCACTGGCCCTGCCTCTTCCCCCAGCACGGCCCCGGCCCGAAGCACCTGCGGCCGATCGTCCTCACACCGTGGCAGCAGGAGATCGTCGATGCCCACCCCTGGGAGTTCCTGCGTGGCCTGATCCACTCCGACGGCTGCCGCATCACCAACTGGACGACCCGCACCGTGCGCGGTGTCACGAAGCGCTACGAGTACCCGCGTTACTTCTTCACCAACACCTCGGCCGACATCATCGGCCTCTTCACCGCCACCCTCAACGCCGTCGGCGTCCACTGGAAGGCCGCTTCACGCCTCACTGGCGCCACGAACGTTTCCATCGCCCGCAAGGACTCCGTCGCCCTCATGGACGCCCACATCGGGCCCAAGTACTGACGGTTCAGGTGTCCTCGGACTTCTCCGCCCGCTGCTGCTCCTCGCACTCGAAGCGAGCCTTGGCGGCCTCATAGGCCGATCCGGCGCCGGGGCGGTTGAGGACCTCTTCGCGAAGCTCGCGCCAGAACGTGTGGCTGTGATCGCTCATCTCGCCGATTCTCTCCCGAACCAGCACGCGGGCGGCATCCCTCACACGAGGGATGCCGCCCGCGGAAGACCGAGAGAATCCCGCTCAGGCGTCCAACGTCCCCACGTGGTGGACGCGGACGAGGTTGGTGGAGCCGGCCAGGCCGGGGGGTGAGCCGGCGGTGATGACGACGATGTCGCCCTTCTGGCAGCGGCCGAGCGAGAGCAGGGCCGCGTCGACCTGTTCGACCATCTGGTCCGTCGTCGGGGCGAACGGGCCGAGGAAGGTCTCCACGCCCCAGGTGAGGGCGAGTTGGGAGCGGACGGCGGGCTCGTAGGTGAAGGCGAGCACCGGGATGGGCGAGCGGTAGCGGGTGAGCCTGCGCGCGGTGTCGCCGGACTGGGTGAAGGCGATGAGGTACTTGGCGTGCAGGAAGTCGCCGATCTCGGCGGCCGCGCGGGCGACGGCGCCGCCCTGGGTCCGCGGCTTGCTGCCGGTGGTCAGGGGCGGCAGCCCGGCCGCGAGGATGTCGTTCTCGGCGGCCTCGACGATCCGGGCCATGGTCTTGACCGTCTCGACCGGGTACTTGCCGACCGCGGTCTCGCCGGAGAGCATCACGGCGTCGGTGCCGTCCAGCACGGCGTTGGCGACGTCGGAGGCCTCCGCGCGGGTGGGCCGGGAGGTGTTGATCATCGAGTCGAGCATCTGGGTCGCGACGATGACCGGCTTGGCGTTGCGGCGGGCGAGCTTGATGGCGCGCTTCTGGACCAGCGGGACCTGTTCGAGGGGCATCTCCACGCCCAGGTCGCCGCGGGCCACCATGATCCCGTCGAAGGCGTCGACGACGGATTCCAGGTTCTCCACCGCCTGCGGCTTCTCGATCTTGGCGATGACCGGGACGCGGCGCCCCTCCTCCGCCATGATCCGGTGGACGTCCTCGACGTCCCGCCCGCTGCGGACGAAGGAGAGCGCGACGAGGTCGGCCCCGGTCCGCAGTGCCCACCGCAGGTCGGCGACGTCCTTGTCGCTGAGCGCGGGGACGGAGACGGCGACGCCGGGGAGGTTGAGGCCCTTGTGGTCGGAGACCAGCCCGCCCTCGATGACGAGGCACCGCACGTGCGGACCGTCGACGGCGACGACCTCCAGGGCGACCCGGCCGTCGTCGACCAGGATGCGCTCGCCGCGGCTGACGTCGGCGGCGAGCCCGGAGTAGGTGGTTCCGCAGCGGTCCTTGTCCCCCACGACGCCCTTGTCGGTGGAGATGGTGAACTCGTCGCCGCGTTCGAGGAGTACGGGTCCGTGGGCGAAGGTGTCGAGCCGGATCTTCGGGCCTTGAAGGTCGACGAGGATGCCGACGCTGCGGCCGGTCTCGTCGGCGGCCTTGCGGACGCGGCGGTAGCGTTCCTCGTGCTCGGCGTGCGAGCCGTGGCTGAGGTTCAGTCGGGCGATGTCCATCCCGGCGTCGACCAGGGACTTGATCTGGTCGTACGAGTCGGTGGCGGGCCCGAGGGTGCAGACGATTTTTGCTCGGCGCATAGTGCTGAGACTAGGCATTACCGGTGCGTAACCGCGACGCGGGTCCGGACTGCGGGATGACCGTTTCTGTAAGGCGAGTTGAACAATCTGACACATCCTCGGACCGAAGTGCGAACGCCCTTCGCCGCGCGCCCTCCGCACGCCCTGCGCGCCCCCGTCACAGCGCCCGTCGATGCGATTCCGTGAAGGGGTGTTCACCCCTGGTTCACCGCCGCTTCCGCCCCCGCTCCCCGCCCGGCGGGACGCTCGTCACCCCCGGGTGGCTACCCGGGCGCCCCGGGTCACCACCCGGACGAAGTAGCGGACGAGGGGGAGGCGTTCGGTATGCGACGCGCACTGGGGGTGGTTGCGGCCCTGGCGCTGCTGGGCGGGGTCGCCTTCGCGCTGATCCCCGACGACGACCCGAAGAAGGACACCAAGACGGTCACCGTCACCGGCCTGATCGGCTCGGAGAAGCGCGCCTTCTTCGAGAACGACGAGGTCAAGGCCGAGTTGGCGAAGCAGGGCCTGGTGGTCCGGGCGGACTCGACCGGCTCCTGGACGATGAGCGACCAGGCGGACAAGACCCCGGGGCTCGACTTCGCCTTCCCGGCGAGCGCGGCACCGGCCCAGGAGATCCAGCGCATCTGGAAGTTGAAGGACTCCCCGCCGGTGCCGTTCTACTCGCCGCTGGTGATCGTGGCCCACGGGCCGGTGGCCGACGTCCTGAAGCAGAACAAGCTGGCCGACAAGGACTCCACCGGCGTCTGGACGTTCCGGATGGACGAGTACGTCAACGCGCTGCGGAGCAACCGCAGATGGGAGGACCTGGCGGGCGCCCGCGAGCACCCGGAGCTGTCCGGCCAGCTCTTCGTGACCACCACCGACCCGGAGAGCTCGTCCTCCGGGGCGATGTACCTCGCGCTGCTCTCGTACATCGCGAACAACCACCAGGTGGTGTCGGACGACGCCGGCGTCGCCGCCGTCAAGGACGTCCTGCACACCGCGAACGCGCTGCAGGGCATCCAGAAGAGCAGCAGCGACGAGCCGTTCCGGGACTTCGGCGCGGGGATCGGCAGCCCGCTGATCTTCGCGTACGAGTCGCAGGCCGCCGCCCTGTCGCTGCAGGGCAAGCCCACCGGCGACATGGTCGTGCTGTACCCGGACACCACGGTCTACTCGGACCACACCGTCGTGGCCCACACCGACGACGGCCGCAGGCTCGCCGAAGTCCTCCAGAACGACGAGGTGCTGCGCGGCCTGGAGGCCAGGTTCGGCCTGCGGCCGCAGGCCAAGCCGGAGGCCTTCGCGAACCTGATGCGGGACAGGAAACCGACCTTCGCCCCCGATCTGAACGCCGCCAGGATCAAGCAGGCGACCCTGCCCTCGCTGGACAACCTGATCAAGCTGACCGCCGCGGCGAAGGGGACCAAGTGACCATCCCGAAGAAGCGGCGCGGCCGGCTCGTGGCCGCGCTGGCCGCCGTGCTCGTCGCGGCGACCGCCTGCACCTCCGGCGGCTCCGGTTCCGGGCCGGGCCCCGACCCGAGCGGCCCGCCCGCCGAGACGGCCCGCCCCGGGGTGCTGCGCGTCCTGGCGGGCAGTGAACTCCAGGACCTGGCACCGGTCCTGGAGGAGGCCCGCAAGGCCACCGGGGTGACCGTGCAGTTCTCCTGGACGGGCACCCTGGACGGCGCGGACACCGTCGCCTCGGGCCGGGCCGACGGCAAGTACGACGCCGTGTGGTTCCCGTCCGACCAGTACCTGCGGCTCGATCCGGCCGGCCGGTCCAAGGTGGTCTCCGAGATCCCGGTGATGGTCTCGCCGGTGGCGATCGGGGTGCGTTCCTCGACGCTCGGCGAACTCGGCTGGGGCGACGGCTCGAAGGTCACCTGGGCGCAGGTCGGGGACGCGGCCGCGGCCGGCAGGCTGGCGTACGGGATGGCCGACCCGTCCCGTTCCAACTCGGGCTTCTCCACTCTCGTCGCGGTGGCCTCGGCCTTCTCCGGCGCGGGCGCGGCGCTGACCGACGCGGACGTGCAGAAGGCCTCGCCGCAGCTGAAGCAGTTCTTCAAGGGCCAGAAGCTGACCTCCGGTTCCTCCGGCTGGCTGGCGCAGGCGTACACCCGGGCCGAGTCGGGCACGGTGGGCGCGCTGGTGAACTACGAGTCGGTGCTGCTGTCGCTGAACCGGACGCTGCCGCCGCAGCAGCAGCTGACCGTGGTGCGGCCGCTGGACGGCGTGGTGTCGGCGGACTACCCGCTCGGGCTGATGTCCTCGGCCGCGCCGGAGCAGCGCGACTCCTTCCAGCGGCTGACGGCGTACCTGCTCAAGGAGGACGTGCAGAAACGCATCTCCGAGGCGACGCTGCGCCGCCCGGTGACGGCGGGCGTGACCCCGGCGGCCGGGCTGCCCGCGGACCGCCGCAAGGAGCTGCCGTTCCCGGGCACCAGGGCGGTCGCGGACGGCCTGCTGGCCGCGTACCAGAACGAGCTGCGCCGCCCGTCCCGGACGGTGTACGTGCTGGACACCTCGGGCTCGATGGAGGGCTCGCGGATCGCGGCGCTGAAGACCGCGCTGGGCCGGCTGACCGGGGCGGACGACACCCGCGGGGTGCGCCGCTTCCGGGACCGCGAGGAGATCACGCTGCTCTCCTTCGCCTCCGAGGTGAAGTGGACCAAGACCCACGTGGTGCCGGCCACCGGGAGCCAGCCGGGCCCGCAGGCGGAGTTGGCGTCGATCCAGGCGGACGTGCAGTCGCTGGCGGCCGCGGGCGGGACGGCGGTGTACTCCTCGCTGGAGGAGGCGTACCGGGTGATCGAACGTCAGCAGGCGGCGGCCGGTGACGACCGGTTCACCTCGATCGTGCTGATGACCGACGGGGAGAGCAACGCCGGTGCGACGGACGGCGACTTCAAGCGCTTCCACGACGCGCTGCCGGCCGGGGAGAGGTCGATCCCGGTGTTCCCGATCAAGTTCGGGGAGGCGGCGGTGGGCCAGCTCCAGGGGATCGCGGACCTGAGCGGCGGCAAGCTGTTCGACGGGACGGGTTCGCTGGACGGGGTGTTCGAGGAGATCCGTGGCTACCAGTGACGGGTTCGGCCCCCGGGTGCTGCGCTACCTGGAGTCGGCCAGGAACCTGGTCGGCTGCGCGGGTGGCGCGGTCGGCCTGGGGCTGCACTTCGCGGGGCTGGGCGGGGTCTGGTGGCCGGGGGTCGTGGCGGGGCTGTACGGGGTGGGCGCGCTGCTGACGCCCGGCCCGGGGCCCCGCCAGGGCCCGGGGCCGGATCCCGGTGACCCCGAGCTGCCCGGCGCGCGGGTGCCGGGGCGCGAGGAGCCGCGGCCTCCGGCGCCCAAACCCAAGCCGGAGCCCGAGCCGGCCCCCGTGCCCGATCCGGAGCTGGTGGCGCTGGCCGCCTACCTGGACACGGTGCCGCTGCCGCCCTCGGCCGGGGTGGACGGCCTGCTGGCGGCACTGCGCGCGGCCGGTCCGGGGCCGGTGGCGGAGCGGATCGTCCGGCACCGGCTGCCGGTGGCGGTGGCCGGCTACCTGCGGGCGCGGACCTGGCAGCCCTGGGCGGGGCCGGGTGATCCGGATCCGGCGGTCCAGCTGGGCCACGAGGTCGACCGGCTCACGGCCGAACTGTCCTGACCGGCCGTCCGCCCCGGGACGGGCGGCGGCCTCCCGCCCGTCCGTCCCGGGGCCGCCCCTCGGAGGCCCGACGTTCGCCGCCCGTCCCGGGGTCGCCCCTCGGGAGCCCGACATTCGCCCCCGTCCCGGGGTCGGTCTCCGGAAGTCCGCCCTCCGCCCTACCACCCGGTACCTCCCCCGTCCCGTCACGAACGAGTCGTTAAGATCTCACCTCCTGGACAGGTCTGGGGGCTATCCAGCGCCCCGACCTGCACGGCACACTTCTACGCGCGTCCTTCTACGCGCGTCGACGCGTACACGCACACCTGCCAACGAATGCCAGTTGACGGTCCATCCGCCGTCGGTCCCACTCGGGAGAGTCGTCCATGCCCCTGAACCGCCGTGACTTCGTCACCCGGTCCGCCGCCACCGCCGCCGGCGCCGCCCTGGCCGGCGGTGCCACCCTGGCCGCCGCCCCCTCCGCCGCGGCCGCCCAGCCGGACACGGCGGCCGCCAAGGGCCGGCCCCAGCCGCACAAGCAGGCCTTCACCGTGATGGGCACCACCGACCTGCACGGCCGGGTGCTCAACTGGGACTACTTCACCGACGCCGAGTACACCGACAAGGGCCACAACGCGGTCGGCCTCGCCAAGATCTCCACCCTGGCCAACCAGGTGCGCGAGGAGAAGGGCTGGGACCGCTGCCTCCTGATCGACTCCGGTGACACCATCCAGGGCACCCAGCTGTCCTACTACTACGCCCGGATCGAGTCGATCGACACCGAGGCGAACACCGTGCCGGACCACCCGATGGCCGTCGCCATGAACCTCATGGAGTACGACGCCGCCGCACTCGGCAACCACGAGTTCAACTACGGCATCCCGCTCCTGAAGGCCTACCAGGACCAGCTGGAGTTCCCGCTGCTGGGCGCCAACGCGCTGAACGCCAAGAACGAGAAGCCGGCCTTCAAGCCGTACGTGATCAAGGAGCTGCGCCTGGGCGGCGGCCGTCCGGTGCGGGTCGGCATCCTCGGCCTCACCAACCCGGGCATCGCGATCTGGGACAAGGCCAACGTCAGCGGCAAGCTGGTCTTCCCGGGCATCGTCGAGACCGCCGCCACCTGGGTGCCGAAGATGAAGGCCGCGGGCGCGGACGTCATCGTGGTCTCCGCGCACTCCGGCTGCGACGAGGCGACCACCTGGGGCGACCAGCTGCCCTGGGCCGAGAACGTCTCGGTGGCCCTGGCGGAGACCGTCCCCGACATCGACGCGGTGCTGGTGGGCCACGCCCACAAGGAGATCGCGCAGCGCCTGGTCGTCAACAAGAAGACCGGCCGGACGGTCGTGCTCTCCGAGCCGCTCTGCTACGGCCAGCGGCTGACCTGCTTCGACTTCGAGGTCGAGTTCGCGGCCGGTGTCTGGAAGGTCACCTCGGTCTCCTCCCGGCTGCTGAACTCCAACACGGTGCCGGAGAACCCGGAGATCACCAACGCGATCGCCGAGCAGCACAAGAAGGTCGTCGCGTACGTCAACCAGAACATCGGCACCAGCAAGATCGCGCTCTCGATCGCCGAGGCGCCCTTCAAGGCCACCCCGATCATCGACCTGATCGGCCGGGTCCAGGCCGACGCCGTCAAGGCCGCGCTGGCGGGCGGACAGTACGCCAACCTCCCGGTGCTCGCCCAGGCCGCCCCGTTCAACCGCACCGCCCTGATCCCGTCCGGTCAGGTCAAGCTGCGCGACGCCGCGGGCCTCTACATCTACGAGAACACCCTGGAGGCCCGCATCATGACGGGCGCCCAGCTCAAGGACTACCTCGAGTACTCGGTCAAGTACTACAACCAGCTCGCCCCGGGCGCCCCGGTCGACAAGGACAAGCTGACCGGCGCCGAAGCCACCCCGGACTACAACTACGACTCGCTCTACGGCCTGAGCTACGACATCGACATCGCCCAGCCGAAGGGCCAGCGGATCGTCAACCTGTCCTTCCAGGGCAAGCCGATCGACCCGGCCGCCGAGTTCGTCCTCGCCGTCAACAACTACCGTGCCAACGGCGGCGGCAACTTCCCGCACGTCGCCAAGGCCAAGATGGTCTGGTCGAACTCCGACGAGATCCGCAACACCATGATCGCCTGGGTGAAGGCCAAGGGCACCATCGACCCCGCGGACTTCTTCACCGACTCCTGGCGCCTGGTCCGCGCCGGCCAGCCGGTCTTCTGACCCGCACGACCCACCGGAAGGCCGTCGCCCCGCAGGCGACGGCCTTCCGGCCCGTTCAGTGGAAGAATGGCGCCATGAGCGAGTCCCGGATCCCGGAGCGCCACGCGCGGCTGCTGGCCTACGCGCAGAGCCTCACGCCTCCAAACGGTTGGAAGATCGAGATCTCCGGCGACGAGATCATCATGACGGCCGGGCCGTCGGTGATCCACCAACGCAACCTGCTGCTCGTACGCGAGCAGTTCGACGCCCACCGCCCCACCGACACGATGCCCAGCGAGAACACCGACCTCGCCTCCCCGAACGTCGGCAAGCTGCGCAACCCCGACCTGACCTACATCCCCCTCTCGGCGCTCGAGGAGGGCGGCAACCAGGTCCCCGCCGAACAGGCGGCCATCGCCGTGGAGATCGTCTCCCCGTCGAACCCGGAGAACGACCTGGTCGGCAAGGTCCGCGACTACCCGCTCATGGCCATCCCGCTCTACCTGGTGATCGATCCGCGCGAGGGCGATCTGACGCTCCACTCCGAGCCATCCGGCAGCGGCTACCACCGGCAGTGGAACGGCAAGTTCGGCGACCCGGTCCCGATCCCGGCCCCCTTCGGCTTCGATCTCGCCACCGACGGCCTGCTCCGCTACCAGGTCTGAACGGTCAAGCGGCAAGGGCCTCCTGGCGGCTGCCGCCAGGAGGCCCTCACCGTTCGGCGGCCCGTGGTCAGAACGGGAAGACCGCGCGCTCGTGCTGGACGGAGATCCACTTCACGGTGGTGAAGGCGTCCACCGTGGACTCGCCGTTGAGGCGGCCGACGCCGGAGTTCTTCTCGCCGCCGAAGGGCACGCCCGGCTCGTCGGCGATGGTGCCGCCGTTGACGTGGATCATGCCGGTCTCGATCCGCTGGGCGAGCCGCACGCCGCGCTCGACGTTCGCGGTGTGCACCGCGCCGCTGAGCCCGAACGGGGTGTCGTTGGCGAGCCGCACGGCCTCGTCCTCGCCGTCGAAGGGCACCAGCAGCACGACCGGGCCGAAGAGTTCGTTGCGCAGGATCGGCGCGTCCTGCGCCAGGCCGGTGAGCACCGTCGGCGACATCAGGCTGCCGACCGTGCCGCCGCGCAGCAGCGCGGTGGCGCCGGCCGCGACCGCCTGGTCGACCTGGGCGAGGAGGTTGTCGGCCTGGACGGGGTTGATCAGCGGGCCGATGTGGGTGGCCGGGTCCTTGGGGTCGCCGACGGTGAGCGAGGCGACCTTGGCGACGAACTTCTCGGTGAACTCGGCCTCGACGCTCCGGTCCACCAGCACCCGGTTGGCGGCCATGCAGACCTGCCCCTGGTGGACGAAGCGGCTGAACACGGCGGCGTCCACGGCGTGGTCCACGTCGGCGTCGTCCAGCACGATCAGCGCGCTGTTGCCGCCGAGCTCCAGGACCGTCCGCTTGAAGTGCGCGGCGGCGACGGTGGCGACGTGCCGGCCGACCTTGTCGGAGCCGGTGAAGGAGATCACCTTGGGCACCGGGTGCTCCAGGAAGCTGTCGCCGATCTCGGCGATGTCGGTGACCACCACGTTCAGCAGGCCGGGCGGCAGCCCCGCGTCCTCGAAGAGCTTGGCGATCAGCCCGCCGCCGACCACCGGGGTCTCCTGGTGCGGCTTGAGGACGACGCCGTTGCCGAGCGCGAGCGCCGGGGCGACGGCCTTGAGCGCCAGGAACAGCGGGAAGTTGAACGGGCTGATCACGCCGACGACGCCGACCGGCAGCCGGTAGAGCCGGTTCTCCCGGCCCTGGGCGGGCGAGGCCAGCAGCCGGCCCTCGGCGGCCACCGACAGGTGCAGGCACTCCCGCAGCACGTCCTTGACCAGCGACAGCTCGAAGCCCGCCTTCAGCGCGGTGCCGCCGAGTTCGAGCATGATCGCCTGGACGATCTCCGGCTCGCGCTCCTCCAGCAGTCGCAGCGCGCGCTCGAAGACCAGCCGCCGCTGGTACGGGTTGGCGGCGGCCCACGCCTTCTGGGCGCGCTCGGCGGCGCGGTAGGCCTGGTCGACCTCGGCGACGGTGGCGACGGTGATGGTGGCGAGCTTGTCACCGGTGTAGGGATCGACGTCGACGATGTCCCAGGAGCCGCTGCCGCTGCGCCACTCGCCATCGATGTACTGCAGCGCCAACTCGGAGAAGTACGACATCTGTTCCCTCTCATGCACCGACCTGATGGGAAATCATCGTACTGACGGATCAGAGCTCTTGGCGCACCGCGTGCAGCAGGTCGCGGGTCCGCTCCGGGCTCAGGCTGTCGGCGAGCAGGTCGTCCATGGCCTTGCGGTACTCGGCCACCTCGGCGGGCTTGTCGAGGTAGAGCGCGGTGGTGAACTGTTCCAGGTACACCACGTCCGCCAACTCGGCCTCGGAGAAGCCCAGGACGGTGAAGGCGCCGCTCTCCGCGCTCAGTCCGGCGTTGCCCAGCGGCAGCACCTGGATCCGGACGTTGGGCAGTTCGCCGGCCTCCAGCAGCCGGTCCAGCTGGCCGCGCATCAGCTCCGGTCCGCCCCAGGGGCGGCGCAGCGCGGCCTCGTCCAGGACGGCGACCAGGTGCGGTGCCCGCTCGCCGGTCAGGACCGCCTGCCGCTTGAGCCGTACGTCGACGCGGCGCTCGATCTCCTCCGGCCCGTTGGCGTGGCAGCCGGCGGTGACCACGGCGCGGGCGTAGTCGGCGGTCTGGAGCAGCCCGTGGACGAACTGGACCTCGTAGCTGCGGATCTCGGCCGCGGCCTCCTCCAGGCCCAGGTAGTTCTGGAACCAGCCGGGCAGCACGTCTCCGTACTCGTGCCACCAGGAGCTGGCGTTGGCGTCGCGCAGCAGGCCGAGGACGGTGGCGCGTTCCTGTTCGGCCTCGACTCCGTAGAGGGTCAGCAGGTCGGCGACGTCCCGTTCCTTGAAGCCGACCCGGCCGAGTTCCATCCGGCTGATCTTGGATTCGGAGGCCCGGATCGAGTATCCGGCTTCCTCCCTGCTGACGCCTCTGGCCTCGCGGAGCTTGCGCAGCTGGGTGCCGAGCTGCAGACGCCGTACGGTGGCGCCCCCGCCTGCCTGAGTCGTGCCCATCGAAGTCGTCCTCCGCACTCGCCCAGCCCCCCGGCCGTCGGCCGCAGTCTGCCACCTGGCACCGACGAACAACAGCCCGCTGCCTTGCGAACCGTGGGGGTTGCGGTCGGCTCCGGCCGGGTTCCGGGAGACGTGCCCCGGGTGTCCGGTGGGTTGTCGCGGTTGCGGGGTCCTGGCCCCGGGAAACGCGACGGCGCCCGCCCTCCAACTGGTCGGGGAAGAGGGCAGGCGCCAGGAGACCGCGTTGGCCCGGCGACGCTGGCGGGGGCAGCGGGTTGAGCTCCCGGCGATGCGGCGCCGGGGGTTCGGTGGGGGCCGGTCGGAGACCGTCCGCCGTCAGACCACCAGGGGGCGGTCGGTGGGCCGGATCGGGGCGGGAAGCGGGGTCTTGCCGCCCAGGTACCTGTCCACCGCGGCTGCGGCCGAACGGCCTTCCGCGATGGCCCAGACGATCAGCGACTGGCCACGGCCGGCGTCTCCGCAGACGTACACGCCATCGACATTGGTGGCGAACCGGCCATCACGGGCAATGTTACCGCGCGCGTCGAGGTCCGCTCCCAGCTGCTCGACCAGTCCGTTGCGCACGTCCGTCCCGGTGAAGCCCATGGCCAGGGTGACGAGCTGCGCGGGGATGGCCCGCTCGGTGCCGGGCACCGGCTCGAACCGGCCGTCCTTGAACTGCACCTCGACGAGGTGCAGTTCCTGGACGTTGCCGACCGCCTGTCCCTCTTCGGGGGCGGAGCCGGTGAAGCGGGTGGTGTTGACGGAGTAGACCCGTTCGCCGCCCTCCTCGTGGGCGGAGGTGACCTTGTAGGTCATCGGCATGGTCGGCCACGGCTGGTGCCCGGGCCGTTCCTCGCCGGGCCGGGGCATGATCTCCAGCTGGGTGACGGAGGCCGCCCCCTGCCGGTGCGCGGTGCCGACGCAGTCCGCGCCGGTGTCGCCGCCGCCGATCACGACGACGTGCTTGCCCTTGGCGCTGATCGGCGACTCCACGAAGTCGCCTTCCTGCACCTTGTTGGCCAGCGGCAGGTACTCCATGGCCTGGTGGACGCCCTTGAGCTCGCGTCCGGGCACCGGCAGGTCGCGGGCGGTGGTGGCGCCGGCCGCGACGACCACGGCGTCGAAGCGCTCGCGCAGCTGCTGTCCGGTGATGTCCTCGCCGACGTGGACGCCGGTGCGGAACCGGGTGCCCTCGGCTCGCATCTGCTCGATGCGGCGGTTGATGTGGCGCTTCTCCATCTTGAACTCGGGGATGCCGTAGCGCAGCAGCCCGCCGATCCGGTCGGCGCGCTCGTACACCACGACGGTGTGCCCGGCGCGGGTGAGCTGCTGGGCGGCGGCGAGGCCGGCCGGTCCCGAGCCCACGACGGCGACGGTCTTGCCGGAGAGCCGCTCGGGCACCTGCGGGGTGACCCCGCCGCGGTCCCAGGCCTTGTCGATGATGGTGACCTCGACGTTCTTGATGGTCACCGCGTCCTGGTTGATGCCGAGGACGCACGCGGACTCGCACGGGGCCGGGCAGAGGCGGCCGGTGAACTCCGGGAAGTTGTTGGTGGCGTGGAGCCGCTCGATGGCGCCGACGAAGTCGTCCCGGTAGGCGAGGTCGTTCCACTCGGGGATGAGGTTGCCGAGCGGGCAGCCGTTGTGGCAGAAGGGGATGCCGCAGTCCATGCAGCGGCCGGCCTGCTTGGTGATGATCGGCAGGAGGCTGCGTTCGACGTAGGCCTCGTTCCAGTCCTTGATCCGGACGTCGACCGGGCGGCGCTCCGCCAGCTGCTTGGGCGTGGTCAGGAAGCCCTTGGGGTCAGCCATTAGCCGCCTCCATCATCTTCGCGGTGGTCTCGGCCTCGGAGAGGCCGTCGCGCTCAGCGGCGTCCTTGGCGGCGAGCACTGCCTTGTAGTCGGTCGGCATGATCTTGGAGAAGCGGGAGACCCCGCTGCCCCAGTCCGCCAGGAGCTCGGCGGCGACGGTGGAGCCGGTCTCCTCGTAGTGCTGCTGCACGGTCTCGCGCAGCCAGTCGCGGTCGGCGGCGGTGGGGGCCTCGATGGCCACCATGCCGTCGTTGACGTTGGCGGGGCGCAGGTCCAGGACGTACGCGATGCCGCCGGACATGCCCGCCGCGAGGTTGCGTCCGGTCTCGCCGAGGACGACGACCCGGCCGCCGGTCATGTACTCCAGGCCGTGGTCGCCCACGCCCTCGACGACGAGGGTGGCCCCGGAGTTACGGACGGCGAAGCGCTCGCCGGCCTTGCCGCGCAGGTGGACGCGGCCGGAGGTGGCGCCGTAGCCGATGGTGTTGCCGGCGATGACGTGGTTCTGCGCGTCGTTGCCGATGGCGGCAGCCTCGCGGGCCGGGCGGACGATGACGACGCCGCCGGAGAGGCCCTTGCCGACGTAGTCGTTGGCGTCGCCCTCCAGTCGCAGGGTCACGCCGCGCGGCAGGAACGCGCCGAAGGACTGCCCGGCGGAGCCGGTGAAGGTGACGTCGATGGTCCCCTCCGGCAGGCCCTCGCCGCGGTACCGCTTGGTGACCTCGTGGCCGAGCATGGTGCCGACGGTGCGGTTGACGTTGCGTATCGGCAGCTCGATGCGGACGGTCTCGCCGCGCTCCAGGGCGTCCTGGGCGAGCTCGACGAGCTGGTTGTCCAGCGCCTTGTCGAGCGCGTGGTCCTGGGCGGTGGTGCGGTGGCGGGCGGCCCCTTCGGGCAGCTCCGGCACGTGGAACAGCGGGGCGAGGTCGAGCCCGGCGGCCTTCCAGTGGTCGATCGCGGCCCGGGCGTCGATGTGCTCGGCGTGGCCGACGGCCTCCTCGATCGAGCGCAGGCCCAGCGAGGCCAGGATCTCCCGGACCTCCTCGGCGATGAACTCGAAGAAGTTGACGACGAACTCGGGCTTGCCGGAGAACCGTTCGCGCAGCACAGGGTTCTGGGTGGCGACGCCGACCGGGCAGGTGTCCAGGTGGCAGACGCGCATCATGATGCAGCCGGAGACGACCAGCGGGGCGGTCGCGAAGCCGAACTCCTCGGCGCCGAGCAGCGCGGCGATCACGACGTCGCGGCCGGTCTTCAGCTGGCCGTCGGTCTGGACGACGATGCGGTCGCGCAGCCCGTTGAGCAGCAGGGTCTGCTGGGTCTCGGCGAGTCCGAGTTCCCAGGGGCCGCCGGCGTGCTTGAGCGAGGTGAGCGGCGAGGCGCCGGTGCCGCCGTCGTGTCCGGAGACCAGGACCACGTCGGCGTGGGCCTTGGAGACGCCCGCCGCGACCGTGCCGACGCCGACTTCGGAGACCAGCTTCACGTGGATGCGGGCCGCCGGGTTGGCGTTCTTGAGGTCGTGGATCAGCTGGGCGAGGTCCTCGATCGAGTAGATGTCGTGGTGCGGGGGCGGGGAGATCAGGCCGACGCCGGGGGTGGAGTGCCTGGTCCTGGCGACCCACGGGTAGACCTTGTGGCCGGGCAGCTGGCCGCCCTCGCCGGGCTTGGCGCCCTGGGCCATCTTGATCTGGATGTCGTCGGCGTTGACCAGGTACTCGGAGGTGACGCCGAAGCGGCCGGAGGCGACCTGCTTGATCGCGGAGCGGCGCTCCGGGTCGTACAGGCGGTCCGGGTCCTCGCCGCCCTCGCCGGTGTTGGACTTGCCGCCGAGGCGGTTCATCGCGATGGCCAGGGTCTCGTGGGCCTCGCGCGAGATCGAGCCGTAGGACATGGCGCCGGTGGAGAAGCGCTTGACGATCTCGGAGACGGGCTCGACCTCCGCGACCGGGATCGGCTCCCGGTCGAGGCCGTCCAGTCGGAACAGGCCGCGCAGGGTCATCAGCCGCTCGGACTGCTCGTTCACCCGGTCCGTGTACTGCTTGAAGATGTCGTACCGGCGGTTGCGGGTGGCGTGCTGGAGGCGGAAGACGGTGTCCGGGTCGAACAGGTGCGGTTCGCCCTCGCGGCGCCACTGGTACTCGCCGCCGATCTCCAGGGCGCGGTGCGCGGCCGGGATGCCGGAGGCCGGGTACGCCTTGGCGTGCCGGGCGGCGGTCTCGCGGGCGATCTCCTCCAGGCCGATGCCGCCGAGCTTGGTGGTGGTGCCGGCGAAGTAGCCGTCGACGAGGTCCTGGGCGAGGCCGATGGCCTCGAACACCTGGGCGCCGCGGTAGGAGGCGACGGTCGAGATGCCCATCTTGGACATGACCTTGAGGACGCCCTTGCCGAGTGCCTTGATCAGGTTCCTGATGGCCTTCTCGGCTTCGAGGCCCTGGATGAAGACGCCCTGGGCGACGAGGTCCTCGACGGTCTCCATCGCCAGGTACGGGTTGACCGCGCCGGCGCCGTAGCCGATCAGCAGGGCGACGTGGTGCACCTCGCGGACGTCGCCGGCCTCGACGAGCAGTGACACCTGGGTGCGCTGCTTGGTGCGGATCAGGTGGTGGTGGACGGCCGAGGTGAGCAGCAGGGAGGGGATCGGGGCGTGCTCGGCGTCGGAGTGCCGGTCGGAGAGCACGATGATCCGGGCGCCGTCGGCGATCGCCGCGTCGGCCTCGGCGGCGATCTCGGCGAGGCGGGAGGCGAGGCCCTCGCCGCCGGAGGCGACCCTGTAGAGGCCGGAGAGCGTGACGGCCTTGAGGCCGGGCTGGTCGCCGTCGGCGTTGATGTGGACGAGCTTGGCCAGTTCGTCGTTGTCGATCACCGGGAAGGTGATGCCGACCGAGCGGCAGGACGCGGCCTCGGCGGTCAGCAGGTTGCCCTCGGGGCCGAGGTTGGAGAGCAGCGAGGTGACGAGTTCCTCGCGGATGGCGTCCAGCGGCGGGTTGGTGACCTGTGCGAAGAGCTGCACGAAGTAGTCGAACAGCAGGCGGGGCTTCTCGCTCAGCGCGGCGATGGGCGAGTCGGTGCCCATCGAGCCGAGCGCCTCGGCGCCGGTGCGCGCCATCGGGGCGAGGATGACGCGCAGTTCCTCCTCGGTGTAGCCGAAGGTCTGCTGGCGGCGGGTGACGGAGGCGTGGGTGTGGGCGATGTGCTCGCGCTCGGGGAGCTTGGCGAGCTGGATCTGTCCGCCTTCGACCCACTCCTCGTAGGGGTGCTCGGCGGCGAGGGCGGACTTGATCTCGTCGTCCTCGACGATGCGGCCCTCGGTGGTGTCCACCAGGAACATCCGGCCGGGCTGGAGGCGGCCCTTCTTGGCGACCTTCTCCTGGTCGATGTCGAGCACGCCGACCTCGGAGGAGAGGACGACCAGGCCGTCCTCGGTGATCCAGTAGCGGGCGGGGCGCAGGCCGTTGCGGTCGAGCACGGCGCCGATCCGGGTGCCGTCGGTGAAGGTGACGCAGGCCGGGCCGTCCCAGGGCTCCATCAGGTTGGAGTGGTACTGGTAGAAGGCGCGGCGGTCGGGGCTCATGGTGGCGTGGTTCTCCCACGCCTCCGGGATCATCATCAGCACCGCGTGCGGCAGCGAGCGGCCGCCGAGGTGGAGCAGTTCCAGGACCTCGTCGAAGGAGGCGGAGTCGGAGTGCTCGGGGGTGCAGATCGGGAAGATCCGGCTGAGACCCTGCCCGTTCCTGTTGGCCGGGATGAGGTCGGTGGCGAGCTGCGACTCCCGGGCCCGCATCCAGTTGCGGTTGCCCTTGACGGTGTTGATCTCGCCGTTGTGCGCGACGAAGCGGTACGGGTGGGCGAGCGGCCAGCTCGGGAAGGTGTTGGTGGAGAACCGGGAGTGCACCAGGCCGATCGCGGAGGCGTAGGTGCGGTCCGACAGGTCGGGGAAGAAGGGTTCGAGCTGGCCGGTGGTCAGCATGCCCTTGTAGACGATGGTGCGCGCGGACAGCGACGGGAAGTACAGCCCGGCTTCGCGCTCGGCGCGCTTGCGGACCACGAAGGCGATCCGGTCCAGCTCGATGCCGGCCAGGCCGTCCTTCGCCAGGAAGAGCTGCCGGAAACGCGGCATCACGCCGCGTGCGGTGGCGCCGAGCAGGTCGGGGGTGACGGGGACGTCGCGCCAGCCGAGGACGGTCAGGTCCTCCTCGGCCGCGATGGCCTCGACCTGCGCGACGGCGGCGGCGTCGGCGGTGTCCTCGTCCGGCAGGAAGGCGATGCCGACGGCGTAGGCGCCGGCGGCCGGGAGTTCGAAGTCGACCTTCCCGCGCAGGAAGGCGTCCGGGACCTGGGTCAGGATGCCCGCACCGTCGCCGGAGTCGGGCTCGGCGCCGGTGGCGCCGCGGTGCTCCAGGTTGCGCAGGACGTTCAGCGCCTGCTCGACGATGGTGTGGTCGGCGATGCCGGTCAGCGTGGCGACGAAACCGACGCCACAGGCGTCGTGCTCGTTCCGCGGGTCGTACAGGCCCTGAGCAGCAGGTCGCGCATCCGGCACGAGCGCGTAGGGCCGGCGGGCGGTGCCGGCCTGGGGCTCGTTGGCGGAGTGCATGGATGCAGACAGCATCGGCTCTCCCGTCGTCGTCTTTCGGCAAGTTGGTGCAAGTAGGGACGACGTTGGCCCTGATGCGATGGTGCGGTGTCGTGCAAGTTACATGATGCCCGTGATCCCGAGAAGCGGAAATATCCCGTCCAGATGGCGGGACGACGCGCAGGCCAGGGGGTGTGTGAGAGGACGCGCCACAGTGCACGTCCCGACGATTGTGCCCAACCGTCCACGGCCTGAAACAGGGGCGAAACCGCCTCGCCACGGAAGCCGATCATGGATGCCTGGGATTCCATTCCGGGAGCCCGTCCGCGGGTACGAATCCGCGGCTCGGGGGCCCGAATGATGAGACACTGCCAGGCGCCGCCCGGCGCTCATGTGTGAAACGTCACGCACTAGTCAGCATAGTCATGCACTGCCGCACTCAGCCCACGTGGCCGCCGATCAGCCACCCGAGCAGGTAGGTCACCCCGGCGGCCGCGCCGCCCAGCACCAGCTGCCGCAGCCCGCTGAACCACCAGCTGCGGGCCGTCACCCGGGCCACCACCGCGCCGCACAGGAACAGTCCGGCCCCCGCCAGCAGCAGGGCGGGCAGCAGCGCGGTCGCCCCCAGCAGGTACGGCAGCAGCGGCAGCAGCGCGCCGAGCGCGAAGCACAGGAACGACGAGCCGGCCGCCACCAGCGGCGAGGGCAGGTCGGTCGGGTCGACGCCCAGCTCCTCGCGGGCGTGCACCTCCAGGGCCAGCTCCGGGTCCGCGGACAGCTGCCGGGCCACCTCGTGGGCCAGTTCCGGGTCCACCCCGCGCGAGACGTACAGCTGGGCCAGCTCGGCCAGCTCGCCGTGCGGGTTGCGGCTCAGTTCCAGCCGCTCGACCTCGATCTCGGCCTGCACCAGCTCCCGCTGCGAGGCCACCGAGGTGTACTCCCCCGCCGCCATCGAGCAGGCGCCGGCCGCCAGGCCCGCCAGTCCGGTCAGGATCACCGTCCCGTTGGACGCCGCACCGCCGACCACCCCGGTCATCAGCGCGAAGTTGGACACCAGTCCGTCCACCGCGCCGAACACGGCCGGCCGCAGCCAGCCGCCGTTGACGTCCCGGTGGTGGTCGGCCGCGGGTATCCGCGGCTGGTGCCCGGCGTCGGCCTCCACAGCGGTCGCACTCATCGTTCTTCCCCTCCGTCGTCGTTCCTCGGCCCTGACCGTAGCCCGCCTGACCTGGGCATTTCCAGCAAAGTAAGGCTGTCCGAACACCACTGAGGCCACCCTTCGCGGCGTTCGCGAAGGGTGGCCTCAGTCGGGGGAAAACCCCTGGTCAGATCGGGTTCTTGGCGTCCTTGCCGGCCGTCCCGGCGGCCGGTTCCGCGTCCACGGGCCCGGCCGGCTCGCGCAGCACCGGCTTCCCGTCGGCCTTGTCCACGGCCTTCCCGTCGGCCTTCTCCCCGGCGCCCTTCCCGCCCTTGTCGGCGGGCTCGGCGTCCTCCGCCAGGTGCGCGGCCGGGTCGATGCTCGCCGGGTCCTCCCGCCCGGGCCGCATCCGGCCCACGATCACGAAGTACGCCACCGCGCCCGCGAACACCGCGATGGACACCCAGTCGTTCAGCCGCAGGCCGAAGTAGACGTGGGCGTCGTCGATCCGCAGCCACTCGATCCAGAACCGGCCCACCGTGTACGCGGCCACGTACAGCGCGAACGCCCGGCCGTGGCCCAGCGTGAAGCGGCGGTCCGCCCAGATCACCAGCAGCGCGACACCGACGCACCACAGCGACTCGTACAGGAAGGTCGGGTGGTAGACACCCTTCACGACCTCGCCGTTCGCCAGCGTCTTGTCGATCTCCAGGCCCCACGGCAGGGTGGTCGACCGGCCGTACAGCTCCTGGTTGAAGTAGTTGCCCCAGCGGCCCAGCGCCTGCGCGAGCGCGATGCCCGGCGCGATGGCGTCGGCGTACGCGGGCAGCGGCACGCCCCGGCGGCGGGCACCGATCCAGGCGCCGACCGCGCCCAGCGCGACCGCGCCCCAGATGCCGAGGCCGCCCTCCCAGATCTTGAGGGCGTCCCAGGGGTTCTTCCCCTCGGCGAAGTACAGTCGGCCGCCGTCGGTGATCACGTGGTAGAGGCGGCCGCCGACCAGGCCGAACGGCACGGCCCACACGGCGATGTCGCCGACGGTGTGCTTGGCACCGCCCCGGGCGACCCAGCGCTTGCTGCCGAGCCAGACGGCGACGACGACACCGAGGATGATGCAGAAGGCGTAGGCGCGCAGCGGGATCGGTCCGAGGTACAGGACGCCCCGCGACGGGCTGGGAATGTAGGCGATATCCATGGCAGTTCCGACGCTACAGGGTCCGGCGGCCCGCTCGGACACCCCTGGGGTCACAGAAACCGAACAACGGACGGCGCCGCCCCCTCCGGACGGGGAGGGGGCGGCACGGTGGAACGGGCTCAGCCGGCCGTCGGCGACGGGTTGTTGGCCTCCGAGGCGGCGCTGGTCGGCGCCGGGCTCTGCCCGTGCGAACCCGGCGTGCCCAGCTGCTTGCCCTGGTTCGCGGCGTCCACCCACTTCGCCAGGTTGGCGGGGGTGATCTCCTCGCTGCCGTTCTTCGGGTAGATCGGTTGGCCGTTGAGCAGCACCGTCGGGGTGGACTTGAAGCTGGACTTGTCGAAGTCCTGCTGCACCGCGGACACCCACCCGCCGAACTTGTTGTCGTTGACGCAGGCCTGGAACTCGGGCGTGTCCAGGCCGTTGACCTGCTTGGCGAGGCCGAGCAGCACGTTCTTGTCGCCGAAGGCGTCGTTGGTCTCGTCCGGCTGGTTGCGGTACAGCACGTCGTGGAAGTCCCGGAAGTGCCCGGCGTCCTGGGCGCAGCCGAGCGCGTTGGCGGCGGTCCTGGAGCCCTTGCCGCCCACGGCCCGGTCGATGAACGACACGATGTGGTAGTTCGTGTAGATCTTCCCGGCGTCCTCCATCTGGTCGATGGTGGACGAGAACTCGCGCTCGAAGGTGCCGCAGGCGGGGCAGCGCGGGTCCTCGTAGACCGTGAGGACGGAGGGCGCGTCGGCGGCGCCGACGGGGATGACCAGGCTCTTGTCGCCGATCGTCCCGGCCGGGGCGGCGGTGGGCGTCTCCGGCTTGGAGCGCTGGTTCTGCACCACGACGCCGGCGATCACCGCGGCGGCGATCACCGCGAGCACGGAACCGCCGACGATCAGCTTCTTCCTGCGCTTGGAGGTGGCCTCCTCGGCCGCCCGCTGCTCCAGCATCCGCTCGCGGGCGGTGCGCTTGCCTTCTCGGTTCTTCTCGCTCATTGCGTTGACGTCCACGGTCGGGGGCCTTCGTCGGGGTGCGGGATGTGGGGGCGGGGTCGTGGGGGGCGGGTGGGGTCAGCTCGCCAGCCAGCCGTCCACCGACAGCCGGGTGCGGGGCCGCCAGAGCAGCCATCCGGCCATCAGCAGGAACCCGGTGTCGCGCAGGATCTCCTGGAGGTACTTCGTCTGGGACTCGTCGACGTGCCCGCCGCCGCCGAAGCAGCCGCAGTCGATCGAGATGCCGCGCGCCCAGGCGGAGGCGATCCCGGCGATGAAGACCAGCAGCAGCACGGCGGAGATCCCGGCCACCAGCCGGACGCCGAGGCCCACCAGCAGCAGCACGGCCAGTGCCAGCTCCAGGAACGGCAGGCCGTAGCCGATCGGCTTGACCAGGCCTTCGGGGAGGATCTCGTAGGCGCGGACGGCCTGCGCGGCCTCCGCCGGGTCGGAGACCTTCGCCAGCCCGGCCCACCCCCAGACCACCGCGAGGCCGAGCCGGACGACCGTGCCGAGCCACTCGCTCCAGGCCGGCACCGGCCGGCGCGCCGTCGGCGCGGGCGCGGAGCCCTCGGGCTGCGCGGTCATCAGGGAAACCCCCTCGGGAAGCTCGTTCACTCCCTGATGAACCGTGGGGGATGAAGAGTGGTTCCTCCGCATTCAGGAATTAAGCCGGACGAGTGACGTTCTGTCCGGATGTGACGAACATCCGTGCGTCAGCGACATCCGGCCAACCACCCCGCCTCGAACAGCTCGGGGTGCCGGGCCGCCTGCGCGCACGCCACCGCCTCCCGCTCCGCCCGCTCGGCCCCCCGTCTGGCCAGCGCGTGCCCCACCTGGACGTGCACGCCGACGGCGGCGCCGAGCACCAACACGGCCGTCGCCGCCCGCAGCAGGACGGCCCGCTGGAGACTCCGCACCGGCTCACCCCTTCCGCTCGACCGCGAAACCGTTCGTGCACTCGTCCCTCCTCTCAACGTCCGTCAACCCCGGCTGATGCGTGTCCCCACCCCTTGTTCACCCGTTCGGGTCCGCGAGCCCGGCCGGGAGCGCGGAGCGGAGCCGCACGCCCGTGCCCGCGCCCCGCAGCGGACCGGCGACGCCGGGTGGAACGCCGACGGCCCCCCACTCCCGCTGGAGTGGGGGGCCGTCGGCCGGATGTCCCTGCCGCGCGTCAGTGCCGGCGCACGCCCTCGGCCAGTTCCCCGGCCAGGGCCCGCACCGCGTCCAGCGCGGCCGTCTCGTCCTCGCCCGCGGCCAGGATCCGCTTGACGAACGCCGACCCGACGATCACCCCGTCCGCGAACCGGGCGACCTCCGCCGCCTGCACCGCGTCCGAGACCCCGAGCCCGACGCAGACCGGCAGGTCCGTCGTCGCCCTGGTCCGGGCGACCAGGTCCTCGGCCATCGACCCGACGGCGGACCGCGTCCCGGTCACGCCCATCACCGCGGCCGCGTACACGAAGCCGCTGCCGGCCGCCGTGACCTCCGCCAGCCGGGCGTCCTTGCTGCTGGGGGCGACCACGAACACGGTGTCAAGACCGTGCTCGTCCGCCGCCTTGCGCCACTCCTCGGACTCCTCCACCGGCAGGTCCGGCAGGATGCACCCGGCCCCGCCCGCGGCCGCCAGGTCGGCCGCGAAGCGCGCCACGCCGTAGCGGTCGACCGGGTTCCAGTACGTCATCACGAGCACCGCGGCCTCGGGGTGCGCCGCGGCGACCTCCCGGACGGTCCGCAGCACGTCCTTGATCCGCACGCCGCCCCGCAGGGCGATGTCGTCGGCGGTCTGGATGACCGCGCCATCCAGCACCGGGTCGGAGTGCGGCAGCCCGACCTCGACCACGTCGCAGCCGCCCTCGATGAGCGCGTTGATCGCCCGGATGCCGCCGTCCACGGTCGGGAAGCCGGCCGGCAGGTACCCGATCAGCGCGGCCCGGTCCTCGGCCTTGGCGGCCGCCAGCCGGCCGCTCAGCTTGCTGGTGCTCAGCTTGGAAGTCATGGTCACTTACCCCCCTCGGCGGAGGCGTCGCCCGAGCCGCCGGCCTGCTCGTCGTACAGTCCGAAGTACTGGGCCGCGGTGTGCATGTCCTTGTCCCCGCGTCCCGACAGCGAGACCAGGATGGTCGCCTCCGGCCCGAGCTCGCGCCCCAGCTCCAGCGCCCCGGCGAGCGCGTGGGCGCTCTCGATGGCCGGGATGATCCCCTCGGTGCGGGACAGCAGCCGCAGCGCCTGCATCGCGGCGTCGTCGGTGACCGGCCGGTACTCGGCCCGCCCGGTGTCCTTCAGCCAGGCGTGCTCCGGGCCGACGCCCGGGTAGTCCAGGCCCGCCGAGATCGAGTGCGACTCGATGGTCTGCCCGTCCTCGTCCTGCAGAACGTACGTCCGGGAGCCGTGCAGCACCCCCGGGTCGCCCTTGGTGAGGGTGGCCGCGTGCCGGGGCGTCTCGGCGCCCTCGCCCGCCGCCTCGAAGCCGACCAGCCGCACCCCGGCGTCCGGGATGAACTCGTGGAAGATCCCCATCGCGTTGGAGCCGCCGCCGACGCAGGCCACGACCGCGTCGGGCAGCCGGCCGGTCCGGTCGAGCACCTGCTGCCGCGCCTCGACCCCGATGATCCGGTGGAAGTCCCGGACCATCATCGGGAACGGGTGCGGCCCGGCGACGGTGCCGAACAGGTAGTGGGTGGAGTCGACGTTGGCGACCCAGTCCCGGAACGCCTCGTTGATGGCGTCCTTGAGCGTCCGGCTGCCGGACTTGACGGCCACCACCTCGGCGCCGAGCATCCGCATCCGGGCGACGTTGAGCGCCTGGCGCTCGGTGTCGACCTCGCCCATGTAGATGGTGCAGTCGAAGCCGAACAGCGCGCAGGCGGTCGCGGTGGCCACGCCGTGCTGGCCGGCGCCGGTCTCGGCGATGATCCGGGTCTTGCCCATCCGCTTGGTGAGCAGCGCCTGGCCCAGCACGTTGTTGATCTTGTGCGAGCCGGTGTGGTTGAGGTCCTCGCGCTTGAGCAGGATGCGCGCGCCGCCCGCCTCGGCGGAGAAGCGGTGCACGTCGGTCAGCGGGCTCGGGCGCCCGGTGTAGTCCTTGAGCAGCGCGTCGAGCTCGGCGGCGAAGGCCGGGTCGGCCTTGGCCTTCTCGTACTCCTCGGCGACCTGCTCGACCGCGGCGACCAGCGCCTCGGGGATGAAACGGCCGCCGTACGCGCCGAAGTAGCCGCGTGCGTCCGGCACCTGGGCACCGGGCAGGTAGTCCTTCTCGGACATGGTGGTTTCCCTTGAACGGAGATGAACGACGATGACGTCTTCTCGGCCGCTCCGGCTGGTGGGCCGGTCAGCCGGACGTCACGCGCCATCGCCGTCCCGGTACCTGCCCGGGCTCGCACCCGATGACGTACCGCACCCGACGCCCCAGCACCCGGCGCGCGGGTGCGCGGCAGCCGCGCGGGCGGCAACCGGGGGCGAGTCGGGCGGCGATCTTCATCGGGTGGCGTCAGTCCTTGTGCCGGACGGCGGGGTGGGCCCCGGCGGCGACCAGGTCGGCGACCGCGGCACGCGGGTCCTTGCCGGTCACCAGGGTCTCGCCGACCAGCACCGCGTCGGCGCCCAGGTTGGCGTAGTTGATCACGTCCAGCGGGCCGCGCACGCCGGACTCGGCGACCTTGACGATGCCGTCCGGGATGGCGTGGACGACGTTCTCGAAGGTGTTGCGGTCCACTTCGAGCGTCTTGAGGTTGCGGGCGTTGACGCCGATGATCCGGGCGCCGGCGTCCACCGCGCGCTTGATCTCCTCCTCGTCGTGCACCTCCACCAGCGGGGTGAGGCCGATCGACTCGGCGCGCTCGATCAGCGACACCAGGGCCGGCTGGTCGAGGGCGGCGACGATCAGCAGCGCGAGGTCGGCGCCGTGCGCGCGGGCCTCCCACAGCTGGTAGGCGGTGACCATGAAGTCCTTGCGCAGGACCGGGGTGTCCACCGCGGCGCGGACGGCGTCGAGGTCGGCCAGCGAGCCGCCGAAGCGGCGCCGCTCGGTCAGCACGCTGATCGCGGCCGCACCGCCGGCCGCGTAGTCGACCGCCAGGGCGGCCGGGTCGGCGATCGAGGCCAGGGCGCCCTTGGACGGGCTGGAGCGCTTCACCTCGCAGATCACCCGGACCCCGTCGCCCCTGAGGGCGGCGACGCCGTCCTTGGCCTCCGGGGCCCTGGCGGCGAGCTCCTTGAGCTCGTCCAGGGAGACCCGGGCCTGCCGCTCGGCGAGGTCCTCGCGGACCCCTTCGATGATCGAGTCGAGCACACTCACTCAGGAGCCCCCATCTTTTCTGCCAGTTGGTCGGCGCGAGTCGGCGGGCGACAGCCCACCGGCTCTTCGATGGTATCGGCACCCGGCGGCGGGGGGCGCATCGGTTCGAGCCGCGTCTCGCGGACCGGACGTCCGCGCGGACGGCCCCCAGCTGCGGCTTCACCGGCCCCGCACCGGTTTTCGGCCGGTCTTCGCACTGGTTTTCGGCCGGTCTTCGAGCCCGGCGACGGCGGCCCGGGAGGGCGGCGGTCCGGTGGCCGGAAGGGGCGCCCGGGTGGCCGGATCAGACCAGCGGCGGTGCCAGCCCGGCACCGATCCCCGAGTTCCGCACCACGGTGAACACCAGCACCAGCAGGGCGATCAGCGCCCAGCGCCGGGCCCCGACGGTGATCCTGGGCGGCGGACCGCCGGTCAGCGCGGCCCAGCCCCAGCGCAGCCAGAGCACCGCCAGCACCCCGACCAGCAGGACCAGGACGGCGTTGTCGTGCAGGGCTCCGGTGAGGTCCCCGTGGGTCAGCGCGTGGACGCAGCGCAGCCCCCCGCAGCCCGGGCACCACCAGCCGGTGGCGGTCAGGAACGGGCAGTCGGGGTAGTGCCCGGGGGTGTTCGGGTCCACCACGGCGACGTACGCGGCGGGGACGGCCACCGCCGCCAGCGCGGTCAGCGGCGGGCTCAGCCGGCGCAGCACGGGCGGCGGGGCGGAGGCGGTGGGGGCGGAGGTCACGCCCCGATTCTGCCCGGGTCGGGCCCGGACACGACGAAACGGCGGGCGTGGCGCGCCCGCCGTTCCGATGTACGACAAACGTGTGGTGCGACGAGCCGTTCGTCAGGCGGCGACGACGGCGCGGGCCTCACGGGCCGCGATCTGCTCCTCGGCCGACTTGTACACGTTGGTGCTGGCCTGCTGGCCCATGCCCGCGAGGGACATGGCCTTGCCGACCACGCCGCCGGCCAGGACGACCGCCAGGCCGACCCAGACGAGCAGCACCGACGGCAGGATCATCGCGACGCCCGCGACGCCGAAACCGACGAAGGAGATGACGACGCCGGTCCAGGCGGCGGGGGTGTGGCCGTGTGCTGCTGCTGCCATCTGAGTGGTGCTCCTTGGCTCTCGGGGCCCGGCCGGGCCTGCGGGGCCGCCGGCGGGTTGACGGGTTCCATTGTGCCGGGCCACACATCGGTGACCCAAAGCGGGTGGCGGGTCTATCGCGTCACATGCCCGCGGCTCACACCGCGGTCGGGTCCTCGCCCCGGTCCAGCGCCTTCCACAGGTCGCCCGGCGTGTCGGACTTCACCGGGGCCTTGCGGGTCGGCGCCTCGTAGCGGCTGCCCATGGCCGGCCAGCCCCGGCCGTACCGCAGGGTGAGCACGCCGGCCAGGGCCAGCAGCAGCCCGCCGACCAGCGCGACCCACGGCCAGGCGGTGTGCGCGACCTCGGTGGCCGCCGATCCGGTCAGCGCCAGCTTGCGGGCGGCCTCGGCGTCCAGCGCGGCGGTGTCGCCCGCCCCGGCCACCGAGGCGGCGGCCGCGCCGAGCCCGGCCAGCAGGGTCAGCGCGCCGACCGCCAGCCGTCCGACGCCGCGCACCGCGAACACCGCGACGGCCGCGGCGAGGCCCACCAGGGCCAGCCCGCCGGGCAGTTCGGAGATCTTGCCGCCGGTGACGGACACGTCCAGGGTGCCGGCCCGGCCCTCGGCCCAGGTCCGCCCGGCCGCGGTCAGCACCAGGACGGCGCTCAGCACCGTCAGCAGCAGCGTCACGCCGAGGGTGCGGCGGCTGGGAGCGGCGGGGGCGGGGGTCTGCTCTGCGGTCACCCGTCCACTATCCCCCGGCCGACGCCCGGGTCCGTACCCGGGGTGGGGAACGGCGCCGGGTCCGGAGCGTCGGGCGGCGCGGCGGACGGAGCGGGTGACGGCGTCGGGAACTCGTCCGTCCGCAGCACCACCGTGCGGCCGCCGAGCGCCAGGAACAGGTCGTTGCCGAAGGGCACCCGCTCGGCCTCCCGGTACACGCCCTCGGGGGACGGCGCGGTGTGCAGGGTGCAGGCCGCCGCCGCCGGATCGACCACCAGGTACAGCGGCACGCCGCTGCGCGCGTACGCCCTCGCCGCCTCCGCCAGACCGGGCCGGGCCACCTCCAGCACCGCCTCGACCCCGGCCGCGCCGAACCGGCCCCGCCCGCCGCGCACCGCGTCCCGGGCGAGCACGGCCAGGTCCGGGGCGAGCACCACCCGGTCCGGCCGGTCGGGCCCGTACGGCCCCGGGCCGCCGGGCGCCGCCGGGAAGTCGATCGCCACCCCCGACAGCACCCGCCCGTGACCGGCCGGCTGCTCGCCGAGCTGTCCGGCGGCGCCGAGCACGACCGCCCAGCGCAGCTCGTCGTACGGCACCTCGGGCATCCCGGCCGCCTCCTCGCGCCTCAGGACAGTTCCGGCCTCCGCAGCGTATTGGCGGTGGCGACGGCCCGCAGCACGGCGGCCGCCTTGTTGCGGCACTCGGTGTCCTCGCCGTGCGGGTCGGAGTCGGCGACCACGCCCGCGCCGGCCTGCACGTACGCGGTGCCCTCGCGCAGTACCGCGGTGCGGATCGCGATCGCGGTGTCCGAGTCCCCGGCGAAGTCCAGGTAGCCGACGCAGCCGCCGTACAGGCCGCGGCGGGTGGGCTCCAGCTCCTCGATGATCCGCATCGCCCGCGGCTTGGGCGCGCCGGACAGGGTGCCGGCCGGGAAGCAGGCGGTCAGCACGTCGAAGGCGGTGCGCCCGGGCGCCACCTTGCCGGTGACGGTCGACACGATGTGCATCACGTGGCTGTAGCGCTCGATCTGCATGAAGTCGACCACCTCGACGCTGCCCGGCTCGCAGACCCGGCCGAGGTCGTTGCGGCCGAGGTCCACCAGCATCAGGTGCTCGGCCCGCTCCTTGGGGTCGGCGAGCAGCTCGGCGGCCAGCTCCGCGTCCTCGTGCGGGGTGGCCCCGCGGTGCCGGGTGCCGGCGATCGGGTGCACCATCGCCTCGCCCTCGGTGACCTTCACCAGCGCCTCCGGGCTGGAGCCGACCACGTCGAAGCCGCCCTCGGCGGCGCCGTCCGGCCCGGGGAAGCGGAACAGGTACATGTACGGGCTGGGGTTGGTGGTGCGCAGCACCCGGTAGACGTCCAGCGCGGAGGCCGGGCAGGGCGCCTCGAAGCGCTGCGAGGGCACCACCTGGAAGGCCTCGCCGGCCCGGATCCGCTCCTTGACCTCCTCCACCGCGGCCCGGTACGGCTCGCCGCCGAACGGCGAGTGCACCTCGCCGGGGCCGGCCGGGGTGAAGGTGGCCAGGCCCGGGTCGACCGGCTTGGACAGCTCGGCCTCCATGGCGTCCAGCCGGGCCACCGCGTCCGCCCAGGCCTCGTCGGCGCCGCTGGCCAGGTCGTTGTGGTTGACGGCGTTGGCGATCAGCAGCACCGTGCCGTCGACGTGGTCGAGCACGGCGAGGTCGGTGGCGAGCAGCATCGTCAGCTCGGGCAGGCCGAGGTCGTCCGGGTTGAGGTCGGGGAGCTTCTCCAGCCGGCGGACGATGTCGTAGCCGAGGTAGCCGACCAGGCCGCCGGTGAGCGGCGGCAGGCCGTCGTCCGTCATGCGCGGGGTGTGCAGCGCCTGGAGGGCGGCGCGCAGCACCTCCAGCGGGTCGCCGTCGGTGGGGATGCCGACCGGCGGGGTGCCGAGCCAGCGGGCCCCGCCGTCCGGGCCGACGGTGAGCACGGCGGCGCTGCGCACCCCGACGAAGGAGTAGCGCGACCAGCTGCGGCCCTGCTCGGCGGACTCCAGCAGGAAGGTGCCGGGCCGCTCCTCGGCGAGGCTGCGGTAGAGGCCGATCGGGGTGAGGCCGTCCGCGAGGAGCCTGCGGGTGACCGGGATGACCCGGGTGTCGACGGCGAGCTTGCGGAAGGCTTCGAGATCCATGACGGGCGGCACCTTCTGGAGTTGTGGACGGGGTGGGGTCAGGACAGCGGGAGCACGTCGGCGTCGAAGCAGGTGCGGTCGCCGGTGTGGCAGGCCGCGCCGCTCTGGTCGACCCTGACCAGCAGGGTGTCGCCGTCGCAGTCCAGGGCCACCGACTTGACCGCCTGGACGTGGCCGGAGGTGTCGCCCTTCACCCAGTACTCACGGCGGCTGCGGCTCCAGTAGGTGCAGCGGCCCGTGGTGAGGGTGCGGTGCAGCGCCTCGTCGTCCATCCAGCCGAGCATCAGCACCTCGCCGGTGTCGTACTGCTGGGCGATGGCCGGGATCAGCCCGTCCTCGGTGCGCTTGAGCCGCGCGGCGATCTCGGGGGCGAGGGCGGTGCTGCCGGGAGTGGCGGGTGTGGTGGACATGAGCCCCATTGTGTCAGCCCGCCCCACCGCCCCGGCGTGCCCCGCCCCGCTCCCCCGCGGGGGCACGGATCGCCCGCGGGGGAACCGCTGGGAATCGGGGAACCGCTAGGAATGCAGTTGCCCGGTGAGCTTGGGGCCGCCCTGCTTGTTGCTGACGGCCAGGGTGCAGGTGTAGTCGCGCCAGCCCTGCTGGTAGTTGGCCATCGCCGGGCCGAACTGGCGGCCGTAGTAGGTCCTTCCGTCGGTCTGGTGGGCCCTGGCGGCGGCTTCGACGTCCTTGCACCCCTCCCGCATGGCGAGGGCGACCTGGATCTCACCGGTCAGGCCGTCGGCGAGCCTGAGGTCGGCGATCACCTCGCCGTCGTGCTCGCCGGCGCAGGGCCGCTCCTCGGGCTTGGTGATCACCGGGCTCAGCTGCGGGTGGTCGAAGCAGGCGCCGACCGGGAAGAAGGCGTACGGCGGCTGCGGCTTGGCCGGCGTCGGCGTCGGGGTGGGTGTCGGCGTCGGGGTCTCCGTGGCCGTGGGGGTGGGCGGGGGCGGCGCGGCGGCCGGCTTCCTGTCGTCCGGCCACAGCACCGCGGTGGCCACCACCGCGAGCAGGACGACCAGCACGGCGGCGACGGTGAGGACCAGGCCCCGGGACGGACGGGAGCCGGCTGCGGGCGACGGCTGCTCGGAGGTCATGGCCAAGAGGATGGCCCACCCGCCCCGTCCCCGGCAGGCGGTTCGCCGAACTCACCCCGTCCGGGCGGCGGCGCCGGGGGTCGAACGGTCGCGCTCGGGGGCGGACGGGGGTTCGGGTGACGCGCCTTCGGCCGGGTGAACGGGGGTGGCCGCGGCGGCCCGGCTGCGAGGGTGGCGCCGGGCCCGGCCGCGGACGCCGCCGCCGGACTGGCCGACGGAACGGGTGCGGACGGCGCCGGCCGTCCGGCCGCCGTCGAGTTCGAGGCCCGTTGCGGCCGTCGTCGGGCGGGCCGCCGTCGCGGCCGCGGCCCGTACCCTCGTCGACGACTACGACCGCCGCGGCGTCCAGCGCCGGCGCTGGCTCGGCATGGTCGACGTCGAGTCCGGCGACGAGGACGAACTGCGGGTCAGCGGCTACGCGTTGGTGCCGGGGATCCCGCGCGGCAACACGCCGACGACCCGGTCCAGCAGCACCTGCGACGACGTCCCGGTGCGGCGGGACGGCGTCTGGCTGGTGAGGGCCGCCGGATCAAGCGCGACGACCTGCCGAGGTAGCCCCACCCGTCGGCCACCGGTGCTCCCGGACGCCACCGGGGCGGGGCCGTCTCCGCTCCCCCGAGCAGGAACGGCCCCGCCCCGGCGCGGATCCGCAGGCCCTAGGCTGACGCCATGTCGAACCACGCCCTCGCCGAACGCCACCGCCTCGCCCGGCTGCTCACCGCCGCCGGCCCGGACGCCCCCACCCTCTGCGCCGGCTGGACCACCCGGGACCTGGCCGCCCACCTGGTGATCCGCGAGCGCCGCCCCGACGCGGCGGCCGGCATCCGGGTCGGTGCCCTCGCCGGGTGGACGCGGCGGGTGCAGGACGAGTACGCCGAGCGGCCGTACGAGGAGCTGGTGCGGCTGTTCCGGGCCGGCCCGCCGGTCTACTCCCCGTTCGCGCTGCCCGGCGCCGACGAGGCCGCGAACACCATCGAGTACTACGTCCACGCCGAGGACGTCCTGCGCGCGGCCGAGGACTGGACCCCGCAGCCCGTCCCGCCGGGCCGCGCCGAGGCCCTCTGGCGCCGTCTGCCCCTCATCGCCCGCATGGAGGCGGGCCGCCGGTCCCCGGTCCGCCTGGCCCTCACCCACCCCGACGGCCGCTCCCTCACCGTCGGCCCCGCGGGCTCCCCCACCGTCCGCCTCGCCGGCGAACCCGCCGAGCTCGTCCTCTTCACCTACGGCCGCGGCGCCCGGACCACCCTCACCGTCGACGGCGCCCCGGACGCCGTCGAGGCCCTGCGCCACGTGCTGCCGCTGCCGCCGCGGTAGCGGCCCGGGCCGTCCGGCGCGGACGGCCTCCGGCTGCGGATGTCCGGGCCCGGGTGCAGACTCGCAGGTGGCCGGGGTGGCGCGTGGGCGCGCCCGATGGAACCGTCCCGGTCCCTCCGCGTCGAAGGAGCACCCCGCAATGCTCACCACCGACTTCCCCATCGGCTCGCCCTGCTGGATCGACCTGGGCAGCCCGGACATCCCCGCCACCGCCGCGTTCTACGGCAAGGTGTTCGGCTGGACCTTCCAGGAGATCCCCGAGGCCGGCGGCTACGGGTTCCTCCACTTGGACGGCAGGACTGTCGGAGCCCTCGGCAACCTCGACCCGGGCGCGCGGCCCGCCTGGACGACGTACTTCCGCACCGGGGACGCGGACGCCACCGTGGAGGCCGCCGAACAGGCCGGCGCGACCGTCCGGGTGCCGCCGATGGACGTCATGCAGGAGGGCCGGTTCGCCGCCCTCACCGACCCCCAGGGCGCCGAGTTCGCCCTCTGGCAGTCCGGCGGCACCACCGGGCTGGGCGCCGTCTCCGAGGAGGGCGCCCTGGTCTGGGCCGAGCTGCACACCTCCGGCCCGGACGCCGCCCTCGCCTTCTACGAGAAGCTCTTCGGCTGGCGGATGCAGAAGTTCGAGCCGTCGCCGGGCATGACCTACCGGGTGCTCTCCACCGCCGAGGGCGACCAGGAGGACACCAGCTTCGGCGGCATCGCCCCGACCATGTCCCCGGAGCAGCCCTCCGCCTGGACGCCGTACTTCGCCGCCGAGGACGTGGACGCGCGGGTGGCCGCCGCGACGGCGGTCGGCGGCTCGGTGCTGATGGCGGCCTCGGACGTGGAGAACGTCGGCCGGATCGCCTGGCTGGCGGACCCGAACGGCGCCCCGTTCGCGCTGATCCACGGCGAGCCGCAGGAGTCCTGAGCACGCGGGACTCCCGGGTACACGGAGGTCCCGAGCACACGGCGAGGGCCCGCGGTTCCCGGGCGGGCCCTCGTCACGCACGCAGCGTCACCGCACCGGGTGCCCGGCCTCCCGCAGCGCGCCCTTGACCTCGCCGATCCGCAGGTCCCCGAAGTGGAACACGCTGGCGGCCAGCACCGCGTCCGCGCCCGCGTCGACGGCCGGCGCGAAGTCCGCGAGCTTGCCGGCCCCGCCGGAGGCGATCACCGGCACCGAGACGGCCTTGCGCACGGCCCGGATCATCTCCAGGTCGTAGCCGTCCTTGGTGCCGTCCGCGTCCATCGAGTTGAGCAGGATCTCGCCCGCGCCCAACTCGGCGGCGCGGCCCGCCCATTCGACGGCGTCCAGGCCGGTGCCCTGCCGCCCGCCGTGGGTGGTGACCTCGAAGCCGGACGGCGTCTCGGTGCCCTCGGGGCAGCGCCGGGCGTCCACCGAGAGCACCAGGACCTGCCGCCCGAACCGCTGGGCGATCTCGCGGACCAGCTCCGGCCGGGCGATGGCCGCGGTGTTGACGCCGACCTTGTCGGCACCGGCCCGCAGCAGCTTGTCGACGTCCTCGACGGCGCGGATGCCGCCGCCGACCGTCAGCGGGATGAAGACCTGCTCGGCGGTGCGGCGGACCACGTCGTAGGTGGTCTCCCGGTCGCCGGAGGAGGCGGTGATGTCGAGGAAGGTCAGCTCGTCGGCGCCCTCGGCGTCGTAGAGCTTGGCCATCTCGACCGGGTCGCCCGCGTCGCGCAGGTTCTGGAAGTTGACGCCCTTGACCACCCGCCCGGCGTCGACGTCCAGGCAGGGGATGACACGTACTGCGAGGGTCACGGCTGTTTGCCTTCCAGGGGTTCCGGGGATTCCAGGGGCTTCGGGGGCTCCTGGGTTTCCAGGATCCTTGCCAGCCCGGATCGATACGCGTCGAGTTCGACCTCGACCAGCATCCGGGAGTCGATCAGTCCCTCGACGACCACCATGGTGGCCGCCGGGCGGGCGGCGTCGAAGAGTTCGCGGTGGGCCCGGCCCACGTCCTCGGCGTCGCGGACGTGGGTGATGTACATCCGGGTGCGCACCACGTCCTGCGCGGTCAGACCGTACGCGGCCAGGGCGTGGAGCCCGACGCCGAACGCGGCGAGGGTCTGCCGGTACGGGTCCCCCTCGTGCTCGATCCGGCCGTCCACCCAGGCGGTGGAGCCGGCCACGTGCACGTGGTCACCCGCGGCGACCGCCCGGGCGTAGCCGAACTCGTCCTCCCAGGGGGAGAATCCAGCGACCCTGCCGCGTACGATCCGACCGTCCGTCATCCGGAAACCGCCTCCAAGGCCTCTTCGAGGGTGAACTTCTGCTCGTAGAGTGCCTTGCCCACGATGGCGCCCTCGACACCCTCGGCGACGAGCGAGGCGATCGCCCTCAGGTCGTCGAGCGAGGAGACGCCGCCGGAGGCGACGACGGGCTTGTCGGTCGCGGCGCAGACGTCGCGCAGCAGCTGGAGGTTGGGGCCGGTCAGGGTGCCGTCGCGGTTGACGTCGGTGACGACGTAGCGGGCGCAGCCCTCCCGGTCGAGGCGCTCCAGCACCTCGAAGAGCTGGCCGCCGTCGCGGGTCCAGCCGCGGCCGCGCAGGGTGGTGCCGACCACGTCCAGGCCGACGGCGATCTTGTCGCCGTGCTCGGCGATGGCCTTGGCGACCCACTCCGGGGCCTCCAGGGCGGCGGTGCCGAGGTTGACCCGGGTGCAGCCGGTGGCGAGCGCGCGGGCGAGCGACTCGTCGTCGCGGATGCCGCCGGACAGCTCGACCTTGACGTCCAGCTGTGCGGTGACCTCGCGCAGCAGCTCGTAGTTCGAGCCGGTGCCGAAGGCGGCGTCCAGGTCGACCAGGTGCAGCCACTCGGCGCCGGCGTTCTGCCAGGCGAGGGCGGCGGCGAGCGGCTCGCCGAAGGAGGTCTCGGTGCCGGAGGCGCCCTTGACCAGGCGGACGGCCTGGCCGTCGCGGACGTCGACGGCGGGCAGCAGTTCGAGGCTCATCAGAGATCCAACTCTCAGAAAGTCAGAGGGTGTTGACCCAGTTGGTCAGCAGGGCGGCGCCGGCGTCGCCGGACTTCTCGGGGTGGAACTGGGTGGCCCAGAGCGGGCCGTTCTCGACGGCCGCGACGAACGGCTGCCCGTGGGTGGCCCAGGTGACCAGCGGCGCGTTGATCCGCGCGCTGTGGGCTTCCAGTTCCCAGTGCCGCACCCCGTAGGAGTGCACGAAGTAGAAGCGGGTCTCGGGGTCGAGGCCGGCGAACATCCGGCTGCCCTCGGGGGCGTCCACGGTGTTCCAGCCCATGTGCGGGACGACGGGGGCCTCCAGCGGCTCCACGGTGCCCGGCCACTCGTCGCAGCCGGCCGTCTCCACGCCGTGCTCGACCCCCTTCTCGAAGAGGATCTGCATGCCGACGCAGATGCCCATGACCGGTCGACCCCCGGCGAGCCGGCGGCCGATGATCCAGTCCCCGCGGACGGACCTGAGTCCGCGCATGCAGGCCTCGAAGGCCCCCACGCCGGGGACGAGCAGGCCGTCCGCGGCCATCGCGGTGTCGTAGTCGGCGCTGACGGTGACGTCCGCTCCGGTCCGCTCCAGGGCGCGCTGCGCGGAGCGGAGGTTGCCGGAGCCGTAGTCGAGGACGACGACGTTCTTGCCCATGTTCAGGTGTCCAGTCTCTCTGCGGCGGGCGGCGGGTCTACAGGCGCATGAGGCCGGAGGCCAGGCACATCACGGAGCCGAAGGCGAGCACCAGGATGACGCCCTTCGACTGCTTCTGCTTCCAGAAGGAGATGACTCCGCCGGCCAGGAAGAGGCCGACGAAGACGAGGATCATCGCGGTGTTGCTCACAGCGCACCCTTGGTCGACGGGAGGATTCCGGCCGCGCGCGGGTCGCGCTCGGCGGCGTAGCGCAGCGCCCGGGCCAGCGCCTTGAACTGGCACTCCACGATGTGGTGCGCGTTGCGCCCGTACGGCACGTGGACGTGCAGCGCGATCTGCGCCTGGGCCACGAAGGACTCCAGGATGTGCCGGGTCATGGTGGTGTCGTACGAGCCGATCATCGGCGCGATGCCCTCGGGCTCGGTGTGCACCAGGTACGGCCGGCCGGAGAGGTCCACGGTGACCTGGGCGAGCGACTCGTCCAGCGGCACCGTGCAGTTGCCGAAGCGGTAGATGCCCACCTTGTCGCCGAGCGCCTGCTTGAAGGCGGCGCCGAGCGCGAGGGCGGTGTCCTCGATGGTGTGGTGGGTGTCGATGTGCAGGTCACCGTCGGTCTTGACGGTGAGGTCGAACAGGCCGTGCCGGCCGAGCTGGTCGAGCATGTGGTCGTAGAAGCCGACGCCCGTGGAGATGTCGGTCCTCCCGGTGCCGTCGAGGTCTATCTCGACCAGGACCGAGGTCTCCTTGGTGGTGCGCTCGACGCGTCCGATGCGGGACATGGGGGTTACAGCTCCTTGATCACAGTGCGGACGGCGTCCAGGAAGGCGTCGTTCTCGGCGGGCGTGCCGGCGGTGACGCGCAGCCACCCGGGGACGCCGTTGTCGCGGACCAGGACGCCCTGGTCGAGGATCGCCTGCCACACCGCGTGGGTGTCGGCGAAGCGGCCGAACTGGACGAAGTTGGCGTCCGAGTCGGTGACCTCCAGGCCCATCCCGCGCAGCGCGTCGACCAGCCGGTCGCGCTCCTCCTTGAGCCGCCCGACGTACCCGAGCAGGGTGTCGGTGTGCTCCAGGCAGGCCAGCGCGGTGGCCTGGGTGACAGCCGACAGGTGGTACGGCAGGCGCACCAGCTGCACCGCGTCCACCACGGCCGGGTCGGCGGCCAGGTAGCCCAGGCGCAGCCCGGCCGCGCCGAAGGCCTTGGACATGGTGCGGCTGACCACCAGGTTGGGCCGGCCCTCGATCAGCGGCAGCAGCGAGGCGCGGTGCGAGAACTCGACGTACGCCTCGTCCACCACGACCAGGCTGGGCCGGGCGGCCTGCGCGGCCTCGTACAGCCGCAGCACGGTGTCGGCGTCCACGGCGGTGCCGGTCGGGTTGTTGGGCGAGCAGATGAACACCACGTTGGGCCGGTGCTCCGCGATGGCGGCGACGGCGGCGTCCACGTCGATGGTGAAGTCGTCGTTGCGCGGCCCGGAGATCCAGGCGGTGCCGGTGCCCCGGGAGATCAGCGCGTGCATGGAGTACGAGGGCTCGAAGCCGAGCGCGCTGCGGCCGGGGCCGCCGAAGGTCTGCAGCAGCTGCTGGAGCACCTCGTTGGAGCCGTTGGCGGCCCACACCTGCGCCCGGCCGACCGGGAAGCCGGTGGTCTCGGCGAGGTACGCGGCGAGGCCCTCGCGCAGCTCGACCGCGTCCCGGTCGGGGTAGCGGTTCAGCCCGCGGGCGGCCTCGGCGACGCGCTCGGCGATCCGGGCCACCAGTTCCTCGGGCAGCGGGTACGGGTTCTCGTTGGTGTTCAGCTGGACGGGCACGTCCAGCTGCGGCGCGCCGTACGGGGACTGGCCGCGCAGCTCGTCCCGGACGGGGAGGTCGTCGATGCGAGTCATGTGAGTCACGAGCCGGGCACCGTCCAGTCGAAGCGGGCCTTGATCGCGTCCCCGTGCCCCGGCAGGTCCTCGGCGTTCGCCAGGTTGACCACGTGCGCGGCGACGTCCGCCAGCGCGTCCCGGTCGTACTCGACGACCTGGACACCGCGCAGGAAGGTCTGCACCGACAGCCCGGAGGAGTGGCAGGCGCAGCCGCCGGTCGGCAGCACGTGGTTGGAGCCGGCCGCGTAGTCGCCCAGCGAGACCGGGGTCCAGCGGCCGATGAAGATCGCGCCGGCGTTGACCACCCGGGCCGCCACCGCGTGCGCGTCCCGGGTCTGGATCTCCAGGTGCTCGGCCGCGTACGCGTTGACCACGGCGAGGCCCTGCTCCAGGTCGTCGACCAGGATGATGCCGGACTGCTTGCCGCCCAGCGCCTCGGCCACCCGCTCGGCGTGCTTGGTCCGCGCGACCTGCGCGGCCAGCTCGGCCTCGACGGCGTCGGCGAGCGCCGGGGAGTCGGTGACCAGCACCGAGCCGGAGGTCGGCCCGTGCTCGGCCTGGCTGATCAGGTCGGCGGCGACGTCGGACGCCAGCGCGCTGTCGTCGGCGAGGACGGCGATCTCGGTCGGGCCGGCCTCGGAGTCGATGCCGATCCGGCCGGCGAAGTAGCGCTTGGCGGCGGCCACGTAGATGTTGCCCGGACCGGTCACCACGTTGACCGGCGCGCACTCCTCGGTGCCGAGGGCGAACATCGCGACCGCCTGGGCGCCGCCGACGGAGTAGACCTCGTCCACGCCGAGCAGCGCGCAGGCCGCCAGGACGGCCGGGTGGACGCGTCCCCCGAACTCCTTCTGCGGCGGGGAGGTGACCGCGATGCCCCGGACGCCCGCCTCCTGGGCCGGCACCACGTTCATCACCACGGAGGACGGGTAGACCGCCAGCCCGCCCGGCACGTACAGGCCGACCCGCTCGACCGGCACCCAGCGCTGGGTGACGGTGCCGCCCGGCACCACCTGGGTGGTGTGCCCGGTGCGGCGCTGGTCCGCGTGCACGGCGCGGGCCCGGCGGATCGACTCCTCCAGCGCGGCCCGCACCTTCGGGTCCAGCGTCTCCAGCGCGGCGGTGAGCTGCTCGGCCGGGACACGGGTCGACTCCAGCCGGACGCCGTCGAAGCGCTCGGTGATCTCGATCAGCGCCGCGACCCCGCGATGGCGTACGTCCTCGGCGATCGGCCGCACCTTCTCCAGGGCGGCCGCGACGTCGAACTCGGCACGGGGCAGCAGGTCACGCGGGTCGTCCAGCGAGCCGCGGAGGTCGATTCGAGAGATCACGCCACCCAGTGTAAGGAGTGGCCGGAACCGCTGGTCCCGCATTTCAGTCCGTGATACGAAAGGCGAGACGACCGGGGGACGGGGGAAACCATGGCGGAGCGTGCTCCGGAGGGCTGGACGGGGGTCGAGCAGCGGCTCTGGGAGGCTTACCGCCAAGGTGTGATCCTGGACCTGCGAACGGGCGACGCGGACGCCGACGACCCCTTCGGCGACGCCGACTGGGGCCCCGAGCGCACCGTCCGCGCCGAGGTGCTCGCCCACCTGCTGCTGGCCGGCCCGCGGCCCGCCCCCGGGCGGGTCGCCTCGCTGCGGTTCAGCGGCGTGCTGGTCACCGGCGCGCTCAACCTGGCCGGCGCCGCCATAGACCGCTACATCGAGCTCCACGAGTGCCGCTTCGAGCACAAGATCCTGCTCTCCGAGGCCTCGGCCCCGACGCTGCGCTTCGTGAACTGCCTGATCCCCCGGCTGGAGGCCTCCCGGATCTCCACCACTGGCGACCTCCACCTGGCCCGCTGCCGGCTCCCCGAGGGCATCCGGCTCACCGACGCCAAGATCGGCACCGACCTGCTGCTCAACCAGACGCACGTCGGCGGCGACCGCTACGGCCGGGCCGTCTCCGCCGACGGGATCACCGTCAACCAGGACTTCGAAGCCGAACGCCTGGAGACCCGGGGCGAGTTGAGCATACGCACGGCCCGGATAGGCGGCCGGCTCTCGCTGCGCGGCGCCCAGCTGCACGCCGACCGCCGGCACAACCAGACCTGCCTCAACGCCGTCCGGGTCACCATCGGCCACACCCTCTACCTGACCGGCTCCGCCGACCTCGGCTGGATCGGCTCCCGGGGCTACTACGGCTCCGGCTACGGCCAGGTCCCGCCGCCCGACGGCCCCGTCACCCCGTTCCGGGCCTTCGGTCGGGTCCGGCTGTCCGACTCCCGCTTCGAGGGCGCCTGCCTGATCTCCGGCGAGTTCCACCTGGAGGACGACGACGAGCTCTCGCTGCGCCGCATCCAGACCCCCGAGCTGCGGTTCTCCTGCGACTTCCGCCCCACCGGCACCGTCTCGCTCTCCCGCGCCCGGGTCGGCAACCTGGTCGACCGGCCGCACGCCTGGCCGCTCGGCAAGCACCTGGGCCTCACCGGCTTCGTCTACGAGAACCTGCGCCCGATCAGCACGTTCACCGTCCAGCAGCGGATCGCCTGGCTGGAGGGCTCCTCGGTGGACTTCCAGCCCGAGTCCTACGAGCAGCTGGCCGCCGCCCTGCGCCGCGACGGCGCCGACGACGACGCCCGCGAGGTGCTCTACGCCAAGCAGCGCCGGCGCCGCCGCACCCTGCCGCTGCCCGCCCGCGCCTGGGGCGCGGTCCAGGACGCCACCGTCGGCTACGGCTACCGGCCGGGCCGGGCGGGCCTGTGGCTGCTGCTCGCCTGGATCCTCGGCAGCCTCTGGTTCGCCACCCACCCGCCGGAGCCGCTCAAGGCCGACGAGCGCCCGCACTGGAACGCGGTGCTGTACACCCTGAACCAGCTGCTGCCGATCGTGGACCTCAACCAGGGCGGCTGGAACCCGGGCGGCCTCTCCCAGTGGATCTCCGCCGGGCTGGTCGTCATCGGCTGGTTGCTCGCCTCCACGGTCGTCGCCGGCGCCACGCGGATGCTCCAGCGTGGCTGAGCCGGGCGGCGGCGGGGGCCGCCGACCGGGTGGCCTCGTCATCCGTGCGACAAGGCCCCCGTCCGGGGAACTACGCTGTCCGCCGTGACAGAACGGCTGCCGCTCTTCCCGCTGAACACCGTGCTCTACCCGGGCCTGGTGCTGCCCCTGAACGTCTTCGAGGAGCGCTACCGCCGTCTCGTCGCCGACCTGCTCGAACACTCCGAGGACACCCCCCGGCGGTTCGGCGTGCTCGCGATCAGGGACGGCCGGGAGGTCGCGCCGGTCAGGCCCGAGGAGGGCCCGGCCGGCCCGTTGGACGGCCTCGGCACCGCCACCGGGGACCCGTTGGAGGCGCTGTTCCACATCGGCTGCGTCGCCGACGTCGCCTCCGTCGAGCACCAGCCGGACGGCCGCTACGAGCTGCTGGTCACCGGCACCACCCGGTTCCGGCTGCGCTCGGCGGACGTCTCCGGCCCGTACCTGACCGGCGAGATCGAGCCGATCGAGGAGCTCCCCGGCGAGGGCTCCGGCGCTCTGGCCTCCGAGGTCGAGCGGGCGTTCCGGGTCTACCAGAAGCGCCTGGCCGGCGCCCGCGAGGCCAGCACCGTCGGCCGCCAGGAGCTCCCGGACGACCCCCAGGTGCTCTCCTACCTGGTCGCCGCCGCCTCGGTGTTCGAGACCCCGGTCAAGCAGCGGCTGCTCGCCTGCCCGGACACCGCCCAGCGGCTGCGCGCCGAGCTCGACCTGCTGCGCCGCGAGACCGCCGTCCTCAGCTGGCTGCCCTCGCTGCCCGCCGCCGACCTCACCCGCCAGCGCTTCAGCCCCAACTGACCGAGGAGCCCGAGGACCCCGCATGGCCAAGAAGAGCAGGAAGGGCGGGCAGGGCACCCCCGCCACCGTCGCCCTGGAAGCCTCCGCCGTCCCGTTCACCGTGCACGCCTACGACCACGACCCGGCCGCCGCCTCCTACGGCGGCGAGGCCGCCGAGGCCCTCGGTGTCACGCCCGAGCGGGTCTTCAAGACCCTCGTCGCCGACGTGGACGGCACCCTCACCGTCGGCGTGGTCCCGGTCGCCGGCCAGCTCGACCTCAAGGCCCTGGCGGCGGCCGTCGGCGGCAAGCGCGCCGCCATGGCCGACCCGGCCGCCGCCGAGCGCAGCAGCGGCTACGTCCGCGGCGGCATCTCCCCGCTGGGCCAGCGCCGCCCGCTGCGCACCGTCGTCGACGCCAGCGCGCTCGGCCACCCCACCGTCTACGTCTCGGCCGGCCGCCGCGGCCTCGAAGTGGAACTCGCCCCCGCCGACCTGGTCGCGCTCACCGGGGCCCACACCGCCGCCATCGCCCGCTGAGCCCGCCGCACCGGGCCCGCGGGCAGCCGGTCAGCGTTCCGGGCCGCTCCCCGTCCCCGGCCCGGCCCACTGCCCCGTCGGCGCGCCCGTCGGAGTCCCCGTCGGCGTGCCCGTCGGCGGCACCCCCAGCTGAGCCTGCGCGACCGGCGCCCAGTACGGCGGCGGATCCTCCTCGCGCTTCCCGAACGCGGCCGAGAGCAGGAGCAGCACCACCATCGCCGTCATCGGCCAGACCAGCAGCGCCCCCAGCGCCCCCAGGTCGATGCTCGCGTCGAAGTGGCCGCCGTCGCCGACCCGCCGGGCCTGGCCGATCAGGTCGCCGCTCGGCCCGAGCCACCGCCCGATCCGCCAGGCCCCGATCGATCCGAGCAGCCCGCCGACGGTCAGCCCCACCGCGACCGCGATGCCGCCGCCGCGCCGCCGGGTCACCAGGAAGGCCCCGAGCGCGGTCAGGATCCCGGCCCCCAGGGCTATGAGCACGAACACCGCGTCGGCCCCGGCCCGCTGCTCGCCCTCGGGGTCGGCGTAGAGGATGCGGTCCCCGTCCACCAGCAGCGGCACCTTCGGCGCCAGCCAGACCCACAGCCCGGCCACCACCAGTGCGGCCACCAGACAGGCGACCACGACACCGGCACCGACCCGCACCTCCGGCAGCAGCCGCTTCCCCAGCGGAGTCGTCCCCTCCCCGAAGGCGGTGGCGCCGTGCGCCGGCGGCGCGAACGGGTCGGGCGCTGCGTCCGGCTCCGCCTGCGCATCGGCGGGGGCGGGATCCGGAGGTGTGTTCGGTACGGTCACAGGCCCCATCGTTTCACGACGGCCACTCGAACGACCCACCACCGTACCCACGGAACCGGGACGGTCCCGCCACGGGACGCCCCTACCGCGAGACCGCCCGCCGGTACGCCCAGGTGGCGACGGCCAGCGACACCACGCCCACCCCCGCGCAGACCGCGAGGTCCCCGAGCACCAGCGCCCAGTCCGGATCCGGCGCGAAGGTCCGTGCGAAGGCGTCCACCCCGTACGTGGACGGCAGCAGGTCCCGCAGCCACTGCACCGGCTGCGGCAGGTGCTCCGCCGGCAGCACGCCCAGCAGCAGGGCGGCCGACATCCCGAGCTGCCCGAGCATCGTCGCGATCTCCTGCCGCGGCGCCAGCAGCCCGCAGGCCGCCCCCAGCCCCGACAGCGCGGCCCCGGCCAGCGGCACGACCGCCAGCAGCACCCACAGCTGCCCGAGCGGCAGCCCGAACGTCACCGCCCCGAACGCCGCCGTGGCGAGCGTCCCGGGCAGGGTGAAGGAGGCGTACGCGGCGGCCGTCCCCAGCACCACCGAGGCGGCCGGCACCGGCAGCGTCGCGTAGTGGTCGAGCCCGCCGGTGGCCCGCAGCTTCCCGAAGTACTGGGCGAGCAGGTTCAGCGCGACGAAGGCCACCACCAGCACGCTCGCGCCGGCGACCACCGACCGCGCCTCCGAGGACTGCCCGGCGTCCACCACGCCCCGCATCATCACCAGGATGCCGACGGACTGGAAGGTGGCCACGAACAGCAGCGGGATGCGCGCCACCCGCGCCCGGGCGAGCTGCGCCCGGTACACGGCCGCGAGCGCCGGCAGCAGCCCGGCCGCGGGGGCGAGCGGAGCGGGGGCGGCCGTGGACCGGCGGGTCTCCGGCGGCACCGAGAGCAGTGTCACTTGGCCAGTCCTCCGTGGCGGCCGCCCAGCTTGAGGTAGGCGTCCTCAAGGCTCGGGGTGGCGAGGGTGAAGTCGTCGAGCGCGGCGAAGGCCGGGCCGGTGGTGACGGCGGCGACCAGTTCGCGGGCCTGCTCGGGGGTGGTGCGGACGGTCCAGCGGCGCCCGGTGCACTCGGCCCGTTCGCGCAGCGCGGCGACGGCGGGCACGCCGACCGGCGCCTCGTCCCGCCAGACCAGGTCCAGCCGGACATCGCCGTCCACCAGTGCCTTGAGCCCGCCGGGCGTGTCGCAGGCGATCACCCGGCCGTCGTCGACCACGGCGACCCGGTCGAGCACCGTCTCCGCCTCGATCACGTTGTGGGTGACCAGCAGCACCGTCGTCCCGTGCTCGGCGCGCCGCCGGTCCACGGCACTCCACACGGCCCGCCGGGCGACGGGGTCCATGCCGGTGGTGGGCTCGTCCAGGACGAGCAGCGGCCGCTCCCCCACCAGGGTGGCGGCGAAGCAGGCGAGCCGCCGCTGTCCGCCGGACAGCTTGGCGAGCGGCCGGGTGGCGATCGGCTCCAGCCCGAGTTCGGCCAGCACGTCCGCGGCCGCGCCGCGGGCCTGCGCCCGGGTGAGTCCGCGCAGCCGTCCGGTGGTCTCGGCGGCAAGCGCCACGGTCAGCTCGTCCAGCGCGGTGGATTCCTGCCCGAGGTAGCCGAGCAGCCGGGCGGCCCGGTCGGGGTGGCGCACGATGTCGTGACCGAGGAGTTCGACGGATCCCGAGTCGGGGCGCAGCAGCCCGGTGAGCTGGCGCACCAGCGTCGACTTCCCGGCCCCGTTCGGCCCGAGCAGCCCGAAGATCTCGCCCTGGCGGACGGTGAGGCTGATGCCGTCGTTGGCCCGGATCTCGGTGGCGGCCGCGCCGCGTCCGCTGCGGTAGGTCCTGACCAGGTCGCGTACGGCCACGCACGGCTGGGGTTCCTCGGGTGCTCGCCCGGCCGTCTCGTTCACGACCGACGACTCTACGCGCTCATACAGGCGAACCGGACAAGGGGGCCTCGGACCGGTCGGGTCGGCTCAGTCCTCGACGACCATCGACCCGCCCGGCACCCGCGCCGCCAGTTCCTTCCAGAACCCGGCCCGGATGGCGTAGCGGTCGTGTTCGTCGATCTGGTCGTCCTTGTGCGCCAGCAGTCCGAAGCGGGCGGCGTAGCGCAGCAGCTCGCCGTCCACCCGGTGCGGGATCCGCGGGTAGTCGGGCCAGAGCACGGTGAGTCTCTCGTTGTCGCCGAGGCGTTCGCTCCAGCGGCGGGCGAAGACCTGCCCGACCTCGTGGGCGTCGCCGCCGATGGAGGTGATGTCCTCCTCGCGGTCGGCCCAGCGCTGCTCGGCGGTGGTGAGCTGGGCGAGGGTGGGCAGGCTGTCGCCGGCGGTGACGGCGGGCTCCGGGGCGGGCCGGTCCACCCAGCCCCGGTCGGAGGACCAGCGCAGCACCGGCCCGCCCTGCGCGGCGGCGGCGTGCCCGTTGGTGGCGTGGCCGTTGGTGGCGCCGGCCACCGGGGTGACCGGGGTGACGGAGGGGGCGCGCCCGGCCAGGTCCTTCGGTGTCGGTACGACCTTGAGCGCGGCCGCGGCCGGCTGCGGCCGTCCGTCGACGGCGGGGGCGGTGCTCTCCGGGGCCGCGGCGGCGGCTGCCTCGGCGGCGGCCGGGCGGACCACCGGCGGCACCACGGTGGGCAGCGTGGCGGGCGGGGCGGCGAGGATCTTGGCGATCTCCTGCCGGGCGCCCGGGGCCGGGAACAGGCTGGAGTGCTCGCGCAGCGAGAAGGACCCCTCGATCCACTCCCGGTCCAGCACCCGCCGCTCGTCCGCCTCGCCGACCAGGTCCTCGGACTGGTTGAAGTCGCCGTCGGCGGCCTGCAGGGCCCACAGGTGGACGGCCACCCCGTGTTCCTTGGCGGTCATCATGCCGGGCAGCAGGTCCCCGTCGCCGGTGATCAGCACGACGTCGGCGCAGGCCCGGTTGCGGGCGAGTTCGGAGAGTTCGGCGTGCATCGCGGCGTCCACGCCCTTCTGCACCCAGCGCCCCTCGGCCCGGGTGAGCGCGCCCAGCCGTACGGTGACCCGGGGCAGCACCCGCAGCCGCCGGTGCTCGGGCATCGGGCGCCGGTCGGGCGCGGCGTCGAACCAGTAGATCCGCAGCAGCGGCAGCCCGGTCTCGGCCTCGGCCCGCTCGCGCAGTGCGGTGATCAGGGCCGTGTGGTTCACGGTGACCCTGGAACGGGACGGATCCCCGGCGAGCAGGCTGGCGGCGGCGCCCAGCAGGTATCCGGCGTCCACCAGGACGACACAGCGGTCCATCGCGCACCTCTTTTCGCTCGCCCTCGGAATCAGTCGGGTGGATCGATTCGGGAACGGGCCGGTCGGCCCGTCGTCCGGACGTGCCGAGGTGAGGGGCCCCCGTCGCCGCCCGATCGTTGGGTCAGCTTTTACCCGCGGTTCGCCCGCCGAACCTCGCCGCTTGTCCCGGTACCGCAACAGCCGCCCCGGCCGGGAGCGGACAGAAGCGAGGGCGGGCCCCGTACAACGACGGGGCCCGCCCTGGGTCACGCGGCGGTGTTCCGGACGGTGGACACCGGTGGTCCGGCCGGTGCGGCTCGGCCGGGGACGCTCAGCCCCTGAGCTCGGCGGCGACCAGCTCGGCCAGCTGGACGGCGTTCAGCGCGGCGCCCTTGCGCAGGTTGTCGTTCGAGACGAACAGCGACAGGCCGTTGTCCACCGTCTCGTCCGCCCGGACGCGGCCGACGTAGCTCGGGTCCCGGCCGGCGGCCTGGAGCGGGGTGGGGATGTCGGACAGCTCGACGCCGGGGGCGCCGCCGAGCAGCTCGACGGCGCGCTCGGGGCTGATCGGGCGCTCGAAGCGGGCGTTGATCTGCAGCGAGTGGCCGGAGAAGACCGGGACGCGCACGCAGGTGCCGGAGACCTTCAGCTCGGGGATGCCGAGGATCTTGCGGCTCTCGTGGCGGAGCTTCTGCTCCTCGTCGGTCTCGTTGGAGCCGTCGTCCACGAGGGAGCCGGCCAGCGGCACCACGTTGAAGGCGATCGGCCGCGCGTAGACCCTGGGCTCGGGGAACTCGACGGCACCGCCGTCGTGGGCGAGCCCGGCGGCGCCCTCCACGACCTTGGCGGCCTGGTCCTGCAGCTCGGCGACGCCGGCCACACCGCTGCCGGAGACGGCCTGGTAGGTGGAGACGACGAGCGCGGCCAGGCCGGCCTCCTCGTGCAGCGGGCGCAGCACGGGCATGGCGGCCATGGTGGTGCAGTTCGGGTTGGCGATGATGCCCTTGGGGCGGTCCGCGACGGCCTCCGGGTTGACCTCGGAGACGACCAGCGGGACCTCGGGGTCGCGGCGCCAGGCGGAGGAGTTGTCGATCACGACGGCACCGGCCGCGGCGACCTTGGGGGCCAGGGCCTTGGAGGTCGAGCCCCCGGCCGAGAAGATCACGATGTCGAGGCCGGTGTAGTCGGCCGTGGCCGCGTCCTCGACGGTGACCTCGGTGCCCTGCCAGGGCAGCGTGCGCCCGGCCGAGCGGGCCGAGGCGAACAGCCGCAGCTGCTCCACCGGAAAGTTGCGCTCCGCCAGGATCTCGCGGACCACGCCGCCGACCTGGCCGGTGGCGCCGACAATGCCGATCTTCATCTCCGACTACTCCTCTGAATGGTGCTGTTCACGGCCGCACTCCGTCCATCATGCCTTGTCACGCGGGTGGGGCTGCCTGGCGTTCCACGGTGTGAGAGGCCGCCCGGACGGACTCTAGTGGTCCAGACCACTGGCGAGGGCCAGTGCGGCGCGGACCTCCGCCTCCCCGGCCGGCAGCAGGGGCAGCCGCACGTCGGGGGTCGGGATGCGGCCCTGGGCGTGCAGCACGCCCTTGGTCACCGTCGGGTTCGGCGCGGTGAAGGCGGACAGCGCCAGGCCGGTCAGCCGGTGCCCGAGCGCCCGAGCCCGCGCCACGTCCCCGGCCTGCCAGGCCTCGACCAGCTCGACGAACCGGCCGGTCGCCAGGTGGGCGGAGGCGAGGATGCCGCCGGCCGCGCCGAGCGCCAGCATCGGCGAGAGGTACGCGTCCTCGCCGGTGAGGAACGCGAACCCCGCGGGGGCGTCGGCGAGCAGTTCGGCGGCCGTCTGGTCCAGCCCGCCGGTCGCGTACTTGACGCCCACCACGCCCTCGATCGCGGCGAGTTCGCGCAGCGCGGCGGTGGAGAGCTGCTGCCCGGTGCGGTACGGGATGTGGTAGACGAGCAGCGGCAGCGGGCTGCTCGCGGCCAGCGCCCGGAAGTGTGCGACCGTCCCGGCCTCGCCGGCCCGGACGAAGGACGGCGTGGTGACCAGCGCCGCGGCCTGCGGCACCCGCGCGCCGAGCGCGGCCAGCGCCTCGCCGACGGCCCGGGTGTCGCCGCCGGAGGCGCCGACGGTCAGCTGCGCCCCGCGCGCGGCGCAGGCGGCCGCGGCGACGTCCACCACCGCGTCCCGCTCCCCGGCGGTCAGCGCGGCCGGCTCGCCGGTGGTGCCGAGGGCGACCAGCCCGGCCGCGCCGGCGTCCAGGAGCTCGTACGAGAGCTTCTCCAGCGCGTCGAGGGCGACGGAGCCGTCGGCGGCGAAGGGGGTGATCAGGGGGACGTGGATGCCCTTGAGTTCCATGCCCACGATCCTGCGGCGCGCCGATCGCCCAGGTCCAGTTCACATTTCCGACGCTACTCGTAAGCTGAGCCGATGCTCGGGCCGTGCTCGGGCCGGTGCCCGACTAGGCTGGACCGATGCTGGACGTCCGACGCCTGCGCCTGCTGCGCGAACTCGCCCACCTCGGCACCATCGCGGCCGTCGCCGAGGCGCTCTCCTTCAGCCCCTCGGCCGTGTCCCAGCAGCTGTCCGTCCTGGAGAAGGAGGCGGGCGTCCCGCTGCTGGAGCGCACCGGGCGGCGGGTCACCCTCACCCCGGCCGGGCGCAACCTGGTCCGGCACGCCGAGGCCGTGCTCGCCCTGCTGGAGCAGGCCGGCGCCGAACTCGCCCACACCAAGCGGGGGTTGGCCGGCCCACTGCGGATCGGCACCTACCCCTCGGCGGCCCGGGCGATCATCCCGGGGGTGCTCGCCGAACTGGCGAGCTGGCACCCGGGGCTGGAGCCGATGGTCACCGAGGTGGACCCGGCGGCCGTCGGCGCGGCGCTGCGGGCGGGCGAGCTGGACGTGGCACTGGTGCACGAGTACGACCTCGTCCCGACCGACCCGGAGCCGGGCCTCGCGGTGACCCGCCCGGTCTTCACCGAGCCCATGTACCTGGCCGCCCGCGTCCCGGGCACCGTCGCCGAGCAGCGCGCCGCGCCGTGGATCATGTCCCCGCCCGACACGCTCTGCCACACCATGGCCGTCCGCGCCTGCGAGGCGGCTGGCTTCGCGCCCCGGATCCGGCACCAGATCGACGACTTCACCACCGTGCTGGCCCTGGTGGCGGCCGGCCAGGGCGTCGCCCTGGTGCCCCACCTGGGCACGGCCGGACTCCCGCCCGGCGTCGTCCTCACCCGCCTGCCGATGTACCGCCGCACCCGCGCCGCCTTCCGCGCCGGCGCCGGCTCCCACCCGGCCATCTCCGCCTTCGTCTCGGCCCTGCACACGGCCGTCCCACCCGGCCTCGGCAGCGGCACCTGACACCCCCACACCCTCCCGACGCCGCCCACCGCCGCTCCCCCAACAGCAGCTCCCCGCGCCCGTTTCCCCTCCGCTTCCCTCCCGCCCCCTGCCTCCTTCCCCTCCCCACAACAGAAGTTCCCCGCGCCCGAAGGGGCGCGGGGAACTGCGCGAAGCGGAAGGCCGCTACCCGCACTCAAGCACCGGCAGCCGCTCCCGGCCGCCGCCCGGTCTCACCCCGCCAGACAGCTCGGCCCGAGCAGCTGCTTCAGGTCCCCGAACAGCGCCGGGTCCGACTTCACCCGGTGCCGGTCCAACCGCAGCACCGTGGTCTTGTTGCGGCCCTCCAGCCGCACCCGCACCTCGGTGGTGCCGCGGTGGCTCCCGAGCACCTCGCCGAGCCGGGCCACCAGCGGCGGGGTGACCTTCCCACTCGGGATGTTGATGGTGATCGGCGCCTCGGCGTGGGCGTTCGACAGGTCGGGGACGGACAGCTCCATCCCCATCAACCGCGGCACGTCCTCCCGCTTGTCCAGCTTGCCGCGCACGAACACCACGGCGTCCTCGACCAGTTGCGAGGAAACCAGCTGGTAGCTCGCCGGGAAGAACATGCAGTCGATGGACCCCGCGAGGTCCTCCACCGTCGCGATCGCCCACGCGTTGCCCTGCTTGGTCATCTTCCGCTGGAGGCCCGAGATGATGCCGCCGATGGTGATGATCGTCCCGTCCGGCCGCTCCGCGAGGTCGGCCACCGCGCAGTCCGCCTTGTCGGCGAGCACATGCTCGATGCCGTGCAGCGGGTGCGAGGAGACGTACAGGCCGAGCATCTCCCGCTCCTGGGTGAGCAGGAAGGACTTCTCCCACTCCTCCTCGGAGAAGACGACGTCCAGTCCGAAGCTCGGCTCGTCCGTGGTGGCGTCGCCGCCGAAGAGGTCGAACTGCCCCTCGGCCTCCTTGCGCTTCACGCCGACGACGTTGTCGATCATCGGCTCGAACTGCGCGCTCAGGCCCTTGCGGGTGTGCCCGAGCGAGTCGAACGCACCGGCCTTGATCAGCGATTCGACGGTCCGCTTGTTGCAGACCACCGACTCCACCTTGTCCAGGAAGTCGGGGAAGGACGCGAACTTCCCCTTCGCCTTCCGGGTCCGGATCATCGAGTCGACCACCGGCCCACCGACGTTGCGGATGGCGGTCAGGCCGAAGCGGACCAGGGTGTCACCGTGCGGGGTGAAGTCCGAGTCCGACTCGTTGACGTCCGGCGGCAGCACCTGGATGCCCATCTTGCGGCACTCGTTGAGGTAGACCGCGGACTTGTCCTTGTCGTCCTTGACGGAGGTGAGCAGACCGGACATGTACTCGGCCGGGTAGTTGGCCTTGAGGTAGGCGGTCCAGTACGAGACCAGCCCGTAGCCGGCGGTGTGCGCTTTGTTGAACGCGTAGCCGGAGAAGGGGACGAGGACGTCCCACACGGCCTGGATGGCCGCGTCGGAGTAGCCGCGCTCGCGGCAGCCCTTCTGGAAGGGGACGAACTCCGCCTCCAGGATCTCCTTCTTCTTCTTGCCCATCGCCCGGCGCAGCAGGTCGGCCTGGCCGAGGGAGTAGCCGGCCAGGATCTGCGCGGCCTTCTGCACCTGCTCCTGGTAGACGATCAGGCCGTACGTCGGCCGGAGCACCTCCTCCAGGGGCTTCTCCAGCTCCGGGTGGATCGGGGTGATCTCCTGCTGCCCGTTCTTGCGCAGCGCGTAGTTCGTATGGGAGTTGACGCCCATCGGGCCCGGGCGGTACAGCGCCAGGACGGCGGAGATGTCCTCGAAGTTGTCGGGCTTCATCAGGCGCAGCAGCGAGCGCATCGGCCCGCCGTCGAGCTGGAAGACGCCGAGCGTGTCGCCGCGGGCGAGGAGTTCGTAGGTCGGCTTGTCGTCCAGGGGCAGATCAAGCAGGTTGATCTTGACGCCCTTGTTCTTCTCGATCGCCTTGACGGCGTCGTCCATGATCGTCAGGTTGCGCAGGCCGAGGAAGTCCATCTTGAGGAGGCCGAGGCCCTCACAAGTGGGGTAGTCGAACTGCGTGATGGTGACGCCGTCGGTGTGCCGGGTCCAGACCGGGATGTGGTCGGTCAGCGGCTCGGCGGACATGATGACGCCCGCGGCGTGCACGCCGGGCTGGCGGATCAGGCCCTCGATGCCGCGCGCGGTGTCGATGACCTTCCGGACGTCCGGGTCGGTCTCGTACAGCCCGCGGATCTCCCCGGCCTCGCTGTAGCGCGGGTGCGAGGAGTCGGTGATGCCGGAGAGCGGGATGCCCTTGCCCATGACGTCCGGCGGCATCGCCTTGGTGATCCGGTCGCCCATCGCGTACGGGTAGCCGAGGACGCGCGAGGAGTCCTTGATGGCGGCCTTCGCCTTGATGGTGCCGTACGTGACGATCATGGCGACCTTGTCGGATCCCCACTTCTCGGTCACGTAGCGGATCACGTCACCGCGCCGGCGCTCGTCGAAGTCGATGTCGACGTCGGGCATGGAGATGCGCTCGGGGTTGAGGAAGCGCTCGAAGATCAGGCCGTGCGGGATCGGGTCGAGGTCGGTGATGCCCATCGCGTACGCGACCAGCGAGCCGGCCGCCGAACCACGGCCGGGGCCCACCGCGATGCCCTGGCTCTTGGCCCACATGATGAAGTCGGCGACCACGAGGAAGTACGCCGGGAACCCCATCTGGATGATGGTGTCCATCTCGTACTCGGCGAGCTTCTTGTGCTCCTCGTCGTACCCGTTCGGGAAGCGCCAGTCCATGCCCTCCCAGACCTTGGACTTGAAGAAGTCCGCCTCGGACTCGAAGCCCTCCGGGATGGGGAAGCGGGGCATCAGGTTCTTGAACTTGAACATGCCCTCGGTGTCGACCCGGGAGGCGACGAGCAGCTGGCTGTTGCGGCAGCCCTCCTGCCAGGCGTCGGAGGAGTCGAGGGCGTACATCTCGGCCGCGGACTTGATGTAGTAGCCGGTGCCGTCGAAGCGGAAGCGGTCCGGGTCCGAGAGGTTCTTGCCGGTCTGGACGCAGAGCAGCAGGTCGTGCGCGCCGGCGTCGGCCTCGGTGGTGTAGTGCGAGTCGTTGGTGACGACCGGGGGGATGTCCAGCTTCCGGCTGATCTCCAGCAACCCGTCGCGGACCCGCTTCTCGATGTCGAGGCCGTGGTCCATCAGCTCCAGGAAGTAGTTCTCCTTGCCGAAGATGTCCCGGTAGTCGGCGGCCGACTTGAGGGCCTCGTCGAACTGGCCGAGGCGCAGCCGGGTCTGCACCTCGCCGGAGGGGCAGCCGGTGGTGGCCATCAGGCCGCCGGAGAGCTCGGAGATCAGCTCCTTGTCCATCCGGGGCCACTTCACCAGCCAGCCCTCGGCGTAGGAGCGCGAGGTCAGCTTGAAGAGGTTGTGCAGGCCCTCCTTGTTGCGGGCCCAGATGGTCTTGTGGGTGTACGCGCCGGACGCGGAGACGTCGTCCCGCTTCTGGTGCGGCTGGCCCCACAGGATGCGCTTGGTGTTGGAGCGGGACTCGGGGGCGACGTACGCCTCGATGCCGATGACGGGGGTGATGCCGGCGTCGGTGGCCTGCCGGTGGAACTCGGCGGCGCCGTACATGTTGCCGTGGTCGGTCATCGCCACGTGGGTCTGACCGAGGCGCTCGACCTCCTTGAACATCTGCTTCAGCCGGGCGGCGCCGTCCAGCATCGAGTACTCGGTGTGGACGTGCAGATGCGCGAACGGCTGGTCGCTCAAGGCGGGGCCTCCGGAGGCTCTGGTGCTGGTCTGGTGGGCCGGCGAACGCGCAGGTCACAGGGGATGCCCTGGAAATGGATGTGGCCCGGAGCGCCTCTCGGGGCCCGGACCACCACTCACACGTTCACGCGTCTACTCTAGCCCCCTCGAACAGCTGACGACCCAGTCCCGAGAGGCGCGCCGCGGCGGCCTCGCGGACCTCCGGCACCTCCAGCGGATCGTCCCGCAGGCGGCCGAGGCGGGCCCGCACGGCGGGCCGGTCGGGGGCGTGGCGGACGGCGCGGAGCCGGGCCCGCGGTTCGCAGTCGTCCAGCGACTCGACGTACACCTCGGGCATGCCCGCGGCCCCCATCGCCGCCAGCGCCTCCAGGTAGGCGGGGCGCTCGGACGAGTGCGGGGTCGAGAGCCAGAAGCGGCGCAGCAGGGAGACGGCGTCGGCGGCCCGCTGGCCGAAGCGGGCGAGGTCGCGGGCGAGGGCGGCGGGGCCGCACCAGGTCCGCGCCACCCAGCACCGCTCCAGCTCGGCGACCAGGGCCGGAATGTCGCGCTCGTCGCCGGGGCCCGCCGGTGGGTACGCGTCGCCGCGGTCCGGGCAGGCCTCCTTCGCGGGGTGGTGCGGGGTCGGGCCGTCCGGCGCCGGGGCGGGGTCCGGCAGTGCCGCCCGGGCCTGCGCCGAGCCGCCGAGCGCGAGCAGTTCCAGGACGCGGGTGGCCCGGTGCCGGGTGCCCTCGTCGCCGGGCAGGAGCTCCACCACCGGCGCGAGCGGCAGCCCCAAGTCCCGGACCAGGCGGGCGAGGTAGCGGTCCCGGTCGTCGGCCGTCGGGTCCCACCGCCAGTCCCAGCGGATGCAGCCGTACACCAGCTCGGCGACCGACGGGCCGTCCTCGGCGGCGATCAGCGCGCCCTGGCCGCGGCCGCGCTGCAGGAGCCCGGGCAGGGTGGTCGTCGGCGCGTAGTGGTCGCTGTGCATGGGGTCCATCGTGCCGCAGCCCCCGGGGCACGGGCGGTGGGGCGGGCGATCGGGCGGCGGTCGGACGGCGGTCGGACGGCGGGCAAGGGGGCGTAGCTCGTTCAGGTGATGACACGCCGAGGCCCGCTCCCCGGCTTCCTCCGAACACGTACAACTGTCCTGCACCTCGCCCACACCGCGAAGGAATGACAGCCATGGCCCAGCTGGAGTCCGGCCTCTACACCATCCAGAACGGCGACGCCAGGATCGGCCGAGCCCGCCACGAGGCCCTGGACCTCGCCCCCAAAGCCGTCTTCGCCAACACCGACGACGAGGACGCGGTCTGGGTCGTCGAGGCCTTCCCCAACAACCACTACCGGCTCTACGCCAAGGGCGCCCCGACCGCCGTGGAGGACCTCAAGCCCGCCGGCCCGCTGGTCTCCCTCCTCCTCGACCAGGGCGACGCCACCGAGTGGGAGCTGATCCCGGTGGCCGGCGCCCCGGACACCTACCGGATCAAGTCCCCGCACGGTTCGTCGTGGACCGTCCTCGAACCCGGCAGGCAGAGCCGGATCGAGGTCATCCCCGTCCTCGAAGGCTCCACCGCCTTCACCTTCGAGAAGATCGACGTGTAACCCCCGCCCCCGAGCCGCGGCCCCTCGCCCAGCCCCCGCGCGGGGCCGCACCCTCCCCGCCGCCGCTGCCGCTGTCGGCGGGCAAGCGGCCCCGCCGCGCCGGTCCGCCCGGGCCCGGCGGGGCGGGTGGCCCGAGTGGCGAACCGCCGGGCGCGAGGAGATGGTGGCCGGGAGAGACCCCTCACCAGAAAGGGCGATCATGCCCGAGGTCACCTCCCCGTACGCGACCGGCACCCCGTGCTGGGTCGATCTGATGGCCAAGGACCAGCAGGCCGCGCTGGACTTCTACCGCGACCTCTTCGGCTGGCAGGGCCAGGTCGGCAAGAAGGAGTTCGGCGGCTACGCCGTCTGCGAGCTCGACGGCAAGGCCGTGGCCGGCATCGGCGCGGCGGTGTCCCCCGACGGGGCCCCGGAGCCGCCGACCGTCTGGACCAGCTACCTGGCCACCACCGACGCCCAGGCCACCCAGGACGCGATCGTCTCCGCGGGCGGCACCCTGCTCGCGCCGGCGATGGACGTCGGCACCCTGGGCCGGATGCTGATCGCTGCCGACCCGCAGGGCGCGGTGTTCGGCGCGTGGCAGCCGGGTGAGTTCTCCGGCGCCAAGGTCGTCAACCAGGCCGGTGCGCTGATCTGGAATGAGCTGCACACCAGTGACATCCCGGCCGCCACCGCCTTCTACGGCGAGGCGTTCGGCATCGAGATCGAGCCGCTGGAGGGCGTGGACTCGTACTGGGAGCTGCGCGTCGGCGGCCGCCCGGTGGGCGGCGCCACCCTGCTCTCCAACGACCCGCCCGGCATCCCGTCGCACTGGCTGACGTACTTCTCGGTCGACGACGTCGACTCCACCGTGGACGCCCTGGTCAGGAGCGGCGGCTCTGTCTTCGTCCCGCCCTTCGACATGATGGCCGGCCGGATGACCGTGGTCGCCGACCCGCAGGGCGCCCCCTTCGCGATGATCAAGCCCAAGCCGCTCCGACCCTGAGGATCTCCCGACCGCCCGGGCCGGCCGGCGCTCACCGCCGTACGGCCCGCAGCCATCCCGCGAGTCCGAGGCAGAGCAGGCACGCCCCCGCCAGCACCACCGGGATCACCACCGGCCCGCCGGACCCGCCGAGCGCCCCCACCACCGCCGGTACGACGGCGTTGCCGAGCATGCAGCAGAGCGTCAGCACCGAGGTCGCCTGCTGCGGCACCTCCGCCACGCCGGAGACCCAGGCGATCAGCGTCGGCAGCACCGGCGCCAGCGCCAGCCCGGCCAGCGGGTAGGCCGCCACCGCGAGGTGCGGCACGGCGGCGAGCGCCAGCGCGCCGAACGCGGCCGCCAGGTAGGCCGGCAGCGCGGTGCGGCCCGGCACCCGCCGGGTCAGCTGCGGGATCACCAGGCGGCCGACGGCCAGCCCGGCCCAGAACCCCGAGGCCGCGGTGGTCGCCGCCTGGGTGCTCCAGCCCTCGCGGACCAGCTGGGTCGACTGCCAGGCGCCGATGCTGGTCTCCAGGCCCGCGTACACCAGGCCGACCAGCAGGAACGGCAGGAACGCCACGACGACCCCGCCGCGCCGTCCGCCGGCCTCGCCGCGGTCCTCGGCCTCGGTCCGGGGCGTCGTGGCGAGCACCGCCCCGGCCCGCCCGACCAGGAAGCACGGCAGCGAGCACACCGCCGCCGCCAGCGCCAGCAGCCGGATGTCGGTTCGGCCCAGGGCCCCGGCGGCCAGCGGGCCCAGCATCGCGCCGATCCCGAACACCGCGTTCAGCCGGTTGACCATCACCACGCTGTTGCCCGCGAAGCCGCGCGCGAACGCCGTGTTGAGGGTGAGCGCCAGTCCGCCGTAGCCGACGCCGGCCACCGCCGCGCAGCCGAGGTAGCCGACCCAGCCGGGGCTGGCCGCCATCCCGGCCGCGCCCGCCGCGAAGACGGCGAGCAGGACGGGCGGCGCCGCCCTGACGTTCAGCCGCCGCCCGAGCAGGCCGATGCCGACGGTCGCGGCGAGCGCGCCGAGGTTGTAGGCGGAGACCACCCGTCCCACCTCGTGCTCGGCGCCGAAACGTTCCCGCAGGAAGGGCAGCGAGGCTCCGAGCGAGGCGGTGAGCACCCCCAGGACGAGGAAGACGCCGAACGCCGAGACGGCCGCCGACCTGGCCATCACCGGCGTGTCCGCCGCCCCGGACGCCACCCCCGCCGGCGCCCCCGACGGCGCCCCTGCCGGCACGTCCGCCGGCACGTCCGCCGCCGCCCGCCCCGGCTCAGCCACCGTGCGGCCCGGCCGTCAGCACCACCGCCACCAGCCCGTCCGGGTCGGTCAGCACGAGCGGCCCCGCGTCACCGGCGTGGTCCACCACCAGCGCGGTGAAGTCCGGCACCGCGACCACCGCGCCCGCCTCCACCAGGGCCGGCCCGCCGATGCCGACGCACACCGCCCCCGCGTCGACCGCCGAGCGGACCCCGCTGACCGAGTCCTCGAAGACCAGCGTGCGCTGCGGCCGGATCCCGAGCCCCCGACAGGCCGCCAGGTACGGGTCCGGGTGCGGCTTTCCCAGCTCGACGTCGTCCCGGGTGACGCGCACCCGGAAGACGTCGAGCAGGCCGAGCCCGCCGAGCGCGTTCTCGATCTTCCGCGGCCAGCTGCTGGTGGCCAGGCCGACCGGCACGCCCGCCCGCCGGAGCCGGGTGGCCAGCCCGTCGGCCCCGGGGATCACCGGGTACGGGGCCTCCTCCTCGACGGTGTCCACCTCGGCCCAGATCGCCTTCCGGTCGGCGTCCGAGTGGTCCGGGAAGATCAGCCGGACCGTCTGGTCGCCGGTCCGCCCGTGGACGTACTCCTCCAGCTCCGGGTCCGTCAGTACCCGGCCGTGGCGCCGAGCCACCGACCGCCACGCCTCCTCGATCACCGGCCTGGAGTCGATCAGGACCCCGTCCATGTCGAAGACGACGGCCTCGACCTCGTACCGCGTTCCGGCTTGCGGCTGCATCGGTCTCCTCACTCGGCGCTCACGCCATACGGTCTGACGATGGTTCACACTCTCCCGGCCGACGGGCCGGACGGTCAATTGGACTAGACCTCGCTCCACGATCCAGGCCCCTCGCCCGCCCGGCCCGCCCCCGGGTCGGGCCCGGTCAGACCGACTGCCGCGCCATGAAGCCCTCGGCGGAGTCCTTCCAGACCAGGTACACGTCGTCCACCAGTAGCAGGTCGACCACCTCGTCGAGCACCGGGTCGAGCGCGTCGCGGTGCGAGCCGACGATCGGCTCCTCGTGCTTGTTGAACGAGGTGTTCACCAGCGCGGCCTGCCCGCTGCGCTCGTACCAGGCCATCAGCAGACCGTGCAGGAACGGGTCGTCCTGGGCCCGGACGATCTGCGGCCGGGCGGTGTTGTCGACGTGCACCACCGCCGGGCAGGCCTTGGCGAAGGTCTCGTGGCAGTCGTAGGTGATCGTCATGAACAGCGCCGAGGGCTGCTCGGGGTCCCAACCCACGTAGCAGTCGGCCGCCAGGTCCTCGGCGGTGATCGGCGCGAAGGGCATGAACTCGGTACGGTTCAGGCGCTTGTTGAGCCAGTCGTTCATCGTCACGTCGGCGGTGCCGTAGATGACGCTGCGCCGCCCGAGCGCGCGCGGGCCGAACTCCATCCGGCCGCGGTAGGTGCCGATGACCTGGTCCGCCTCCAGCGCGGCGAGCAGCACCTCGCGCATGTCCTCGCCGATCCGCCGGTAGCGCAGCTCGGGGTAGTCGTGCAGGATCTCCTCCAGCCGGCCCTCGGAGATCGCCGCGTCCGGCCCGAGCGCCATCGAGGGCACCCGCGGGCGCTCGCCGGTCTCCCGGTGGGCCACCACCACGGCGGCCTGCAGCGGCAGCCCGCCGTCGCCCATCGGCGGCAGCACGTAGATGTTCCGCACGCCCGTGGTCTCGAAGATCCGCTGGTTCAGCTTGACGTTGGCGAAGACCCCGCCGGACAGGCAGACGTTGCCGCTGGGCACCCGGCCGATGTGCCGCGCCACCACCGCGGTCAGCAGGTTCTCCACGTGCCGCTGGGCCGCCGCCGCGACATCGGCCGGCTCGTGGGTCGCGATCTCGCGCAGCAGCTCGTCGGAGTAGCCGTCGTAGGACGGCTGGTACCAGTCGCCGCAGCGGGCGCGGATCGAGCCGTCCTCCTCGACGTCGATCATCCGCCGCATCAGCGGAAGGAGCTTGTCCGGGTCGCCGTTGGCGGCCAGGCCGGTGATCTTGCCCTCGTGACGGTTGGGGCGGAAGCCGAGCAGCTTGGTGATCCGGCCGTAGAAGTAGCCGAGGCTGTCGATCGAGGTCTCGCGCTGGAGCACCTCCTCGCCGCCGGGGTGGCAGTGGGTGACGGTCAGGGACTGGAAGTCCCCGCGGCCGTCACAGGTGACCACGAGCGCCTCGTCGAACGGCGAGCACAGGAAGGCGCCGAGCCCGTGGGACTCGCGGTGGTCGACGTGAACCACCTTGGCGCGCAGCCCGTTGTCCTCTGTGAAGACGTCGAACTCGGCGCGCTTCGCGCGGTCGTTGCGAATTTCGTCGGATATCCGCTTACGGAGGTGCGGAAGCGCCTCGGGACGCCGCAGGGCCTCCTCCGAAATGCGGTCCACATAGAGCAGCAGGTGCTTTTCGGCGTCGAATCCGGCCTGCCATCCGTAGGCCACCCGGTCGACCTCGGAAAGCGTGACCCCGGCCTCCTTCAGAACGTACTCGATGGATTGCTCCGGCCAGGCCCTGTGGTCCTTGACCCGGCTGAACCGCTCCTCACTGACGGCCGCGAGGACGGTCCCGTCCTGAACCAGACAGGCGCCGGCCAGGTCATTGTTGGTAATTCCGAGAACAAGCATGTGCCGCTCCAAGCTGGGCTCGCGGGAAATGGCCCGAGGTAGGACTCGAAGGCATTTCCACGGATTCGTCAGGCAAGTGAGGGTTGGAGTGCACACCGATGCTATGAAGGCAATTCACGGGAGATCAACAACGCCCTGGGAATTCCGGCCGTCCGGACGGGCCCGCCGACCGTTACGCGCGGGCGGCCGCACGGTGAACTATCGTCCACGGTCCGGCCATCAGTGCTGGCCGGGCGGCGCGGGGCGCCCGAGAGGTCTGGACCACTCGGGCCTCGATCACGCTCCGTAGCTGTCCGGAAACAGTCCTTCCGGCCCGGAGCGCGGCCCCACCCGCCACCGCGGCGTCAGCGATCCGGGCCGCGGCGCCGGCCGCCCCGGTCACAGCGCCGCGTTCCGTCTCGACGTCGGCTCCCGGTCACGGCGCCGGATTCCGTCATGGCGCCGGCTCCCGACCGAGGCGTCAGCCGTCCAGCTCCGCCAGGAAGTCCAGCGACGCCGCCCAGGCGCGCTCGGCCGCCTCCTCGTCCCAGTCCGGCAGCTCCGGGTCGGTGAACAGGTGTCCGGCGCCCCGGTAGCGGTGCACCTCCACCTCGGCCCCGGCCCGCCGCATCCGCAGGTACCAGGCGTTCAGCCAGTCCTCCGGCTCGAACGGGTCCGGCTCCGCGATGTGCAGCTGCACCGGGATCTCGGTGGCCGCGTCCTCCCGCAGGTCCGAGGTGCCGTGCAGGAGCAGCAGTCCGCGCGCCTTCTCGTCGGCCAGCGCCAGGTTCTGCGCCACCGCGCCGCCGAGCGAGAAGCCGGCGTACACCAGCCCGCCCTCGGACACCGGCGCGGCCGCCGTCACCGCCCGCCGCAACAGCTCGTCGCGGCCGCCGAGCTCCTCCTGGAACTCCTGCGCCTCCTCGACGGAATCGAAGGTCCGCCCGTCGAACAGGTCCGGCGTGTGCACGGTGTGCCCGGCGGCGCGCAGCCGCTCGGCGGCGGCGTGCACGGCCGGGCGCAGTCCGTAGGCGGAGTGGAAGAGGATGATCTGGGCCACGGTCAGGGTCCTTCACCAGGGAGGTCAGCTACCCACCCATGATCGCGCATCCCCCGCCGGGCCCCGCGAACGCACGTCCGGCCGGGGCCCGGCGGTCGTTCAGGACACCACGTCCTTGCGCGCGAAGCCGCGGAACGCCAGCGCCAGCAGCACCACCGCGTACGAGAGCGACAGCGAGACGCCCTGCACCATGCCACCCCACTCCAGCTGCGGCTGCAGGGCGTCCGCCCAGGAGTACTGCCAGTGCGCCGGCAGCCACTCCCGCAGGTCGCCCAGCGCGGTGACGGCGTCCAGCACCCCGGTGATGATCGAGGCGAACACGGCGCCGCCGACCGCGCCCAGCGGCGCGTCCGTCGCGGTGGAGAGCCAGAACGCGAGCGCGGCGATCACGATCTCGCCGAGGAACACGAAGGCCACCGCGATGGCGATCCGGGGCAGCGCCTGTCCGGCCGGCAGGCTGACCCCGGCGGGCAGCTTGAGGTCTCCCCAGCCGTACGCCGCCGTGCCGACGACCAGTCCGATCGCGGGCAGCATCGCCACCGCCACCGCCGAGAACGCCAGCCCGACCGCGAACTTGCGGGCCAGCAGCCGGGCCCGGGGCACCGGCGCGGCCAGCAGGTAGCGCAGCGAGGACCAGCTGGCCTCGGAGGCGACGGTGTCCCCGCAGAACAGCGCGACCGGGATCACCAGCATGAAACCGGTGCCCACGAACAGCATGGTGACCGCGAAGTTGGCCCCCGAGGCGGTGGCCAGCTCGATGAAGGTGGTGCGGCCCGGACGGCCGGGGGTGCCGCCGATCTGGAACGCGGCCAGGATGACGAACGGCATGGCGGCCAGCACCCCGCCGATCACCATGGTGCGGCGCCGGCGCAGTTGCCGCATCGCCTCCACCCGCAGCGGCAGTGTCCGGCTCGCCCGGTACCCCTCGGCGTGGTCCGTCGACCCTGCGTGGTTCATCGATCCGGCACGGTCCTTCGACTCGGCGCGGTCCTCGGGAACGACGCTCACGCTCCACCTCCGATCAACGACAGGAACGCGTCCTCCAGCCGCCGCTGCGGCCCGGCGCTCTCCACCGGCACCTCCAGCCGCACCAGTTCGGCCAGCAGCGCACTGGCCGCCAGTCCGTCCAGGCGCACCAGCAGTCCGCCCTCGACGGCCTCCACCGAGCCGACCCCGGCCAGCGCGCCCACCTTCTCGACCACCGGCACCGGGTCGTACGGCCCGGCGACGCCGATCATCAGCAGCTCGCCGGCGCCCACGATGTCCGCGACCGGGCCGGCCGTGACCAGCTGTCCGCGGTCCATCACCACCAGGTCCGTACAGCTCTGCTCGACCTCGGACAGCAGGTGGCTGGAGACGATCACGGTCCGCCCGCCGGCCGCGTACCGGATCATCACCTCGCGCATCTCGCGGATCTGCGGCGGGTCCAGCCCGTTGGTCGGCTCGTCCAGGATCAGCAGGTCCGGCATCCCGAGCATCGCCTGGGCGATCGCCAGCCGCTGCCGCATGCCCTGCGAGTACGTGCGCACCGCGCGGTCCAGCGCCTCGCCGAGCCCGGCGATGGCCAGCGCCTCGTCGAAGCGCGCGTCGGCCTCCGGCCGTCCGGTCGCCTGCCAGTAGAGCCGCAGGTTGGCCCGCCCGGTGAGGTGCGGCAGGAAGCCCGCGCCCTCCACGAACGCCCCGACCCGCGACAGCACCGGCGCGCCGGGCCGCACCAGGTGCCCGAAGATCCGGATCTCCCCGGCGTCCGGCCGGATCAGCCCCATCAGCATCCGCAGTGTGGTGGTCTTGCCCGCGCCGTTCGGCCCGAGCAGCCCGAGCACCTGCCCCTGCTCCACCCGGAAGCTCAACTCCCGTACGGCGTAACGGTCCTGGGCGCCCTTGTAGCGCTTGCTCAGCCCGTTGATCCACAGTGGCACCGCGGCCAGCTCCGGGTCGAGGGCGGGGCCGGTGGCGGTCCGCCGGCGCCGCAGCCGCGGCGCCAGTACCAGGGCCGCGGCCACCAGCACGGCGATCACCGGCAGCACCCAGGTGCGCGAGGGCAGCGGCGCCGCCTCGGTGACGAGCTCCTCGACGGTCGGCGCGGTGAGCGCCCCGGCCGGCGCCACCCGGTAGGTGGCCGGCTCGACCGGCGAGGCGTACGCGAGGTCGGTGCTCGCCAGCACCAGCCGCACCCGGTGCCCGGCCGGGAAGGTGTGGTCCACGGTCGGCAGCGCCACCGTGACGGTCTGTCCGGCGTCCGCGCCGGTGACCCGCAGCGGGGCGGCGAGCTGCTGTGGCAGCACCGCCTTGCCGTCCGGCCCGACGTCGTACAGCTTCGCGAACAGCACGGCGTCCGGCCGGTCCGCCGTCACCCGCACCGGGACGGTCGGCTGCCCGGTCAGGTGCAGCGGCGAGTCCAGCGGCGCCGAGTCGAAGGCGGCGTTCTGCCCGGGGAAGTCCAGTGAGAGCCCGGCGCCCAGCGAGGCCGCCTGGCTGAGTGCGCCGACGCCCGGCAGCGTCGAGATCCCGGGCGGCGCGCCGCCGGGCGGGTTGGCGAGGGTCCGCTCGCCGCCCGTCAGCTCGACGGTCCGCGAGCCGGTGCCGCCGAGCCCCGGGTACCGGTCGGCGGTGGCCCCGCGCAGCACGGCCTGGAAGCCGGTCGAGTCGACCCCGCCGGTGCGGGTGACCCGGAACGCGGCGCCGGTGTCGTTGCCGCGTCCCTTCAGATAGTGGTCGAACCAGGCCGTCACCCGGTCGTCGACCCTGGCGCTGGTGTCCGTCCCTCCGTCGTGGCCGCCGGCGAACCAGTCGACCGCCACCGGCGCGCCGTTGGCGGCCACCGCCCGGGCGATGCGGTCCCCCTGGTCCAGCGGGAACAGCGAGTCCTGCTGCCCCTGCACCACCAGCGTGGGCGCCTTGAGCTGCGCCGCCACCGAGGACGGGCTGGAACGCTCCAGCAGCGCGACGGCCTCCGGATCGGCGTGCCCGGCGGTGGCGACCCGGTCGTACATCCGGCAGAGCGACTCCAGGAACCGCCCGCAGCCGACCGGCCCGTCCGTCTTCGGCTCCGCGCCGCCGCTCTCCCGCGGCGCCTCGCCGGAGGGCCCGAGGTCCCCGGCCGCGCCGGTGGTGAAGAAGATCCCGGCCCACAGCTTCTTGAACACGCCGTCCGCCGCGCCCGAGCCCTGCACGCCCTGCGGGAACAGCGCGTCGGCCAGGTTCCACCAGGTGATCTGGGTGGCCACCGCGTCGATCCGGTGGTCGTACGCGGAGGCCAGCAGCGACACCGCCCCGCCGTACGAGGCGCCGGTGATGCCGACCTTCGGGTCGCCGGGCGCGTCCAGCCGCACCTCGGGCCGCTGGGCCAGCCAGTCCACCAAGTGCCTGACGTCCTCGACCTCGCGGTCCGGCGCGTTCAGCCCGATCCGACCGCCCGAGTGCCCGAAGCCGCGCGCCGACCAGGTCAGCACCGCGTACCCCTGCCGCGCCAGCTGCTCGGCGCGCTCGCGCTGGCCCTCCTTGGAGCCACCGAAGCCGTGCGCCAGCAGCACCGCCGGGCGCGGTCCGCCGCCCTCGGTGGTGAAGAACGAGGTGTCCAGCTGGACCTGCTCGGCGCTGCCGGGGGTCTCCGGCATGCCGAGGAAACGGTCCTCCCGATGAACCGCCTGCTCACCGCCGGACGCCACCGTCGCGGTACCCGCCGCGGCCACCGCCACCAGGGCCACCGCCCCGGCCAGCAGCCTGCGTCTGACCGCTGTTCCCCGGGCGCGCCAGCGACGCCATGCCCCACCGAACTCCATGGGCGCTGATCGTATCGGCCATCCGGGTAGGCGTCCGATAAGGCCACCACACCATTTCGCCCGTTTCACCCCGCTGTGCCCGAGTATCGTACGGCCCATGCCCTGGCTGCTGATCTCGCTCCTCGCCACCGTCGCCGCCACCCTGGCGGTCGGCTGGATCGTCGACCAGGCCCTCCAGCGGACCGCCGCCCGCCACCCCTCGGCCCCGGTCTGGCCACTGCTCCGCAGATGCCGGATCCCGCTCCAACTCACCGTGGCGTCAGCCCTGTTGCTCGCCAACAAACCGCTCCAGCGGATCCTCCGCACGGCGGGCGACGACGGCGCGCACCACCTGCTCCTGCTGCTCCTGATCGCCTCGCTGGGCTGGCTCACCGTCCGCGTGGTGGCCGCCGCCCTGGAGGCCCTGCTCAGCCGCTACGAGACCCGCGTCGACGACCCGGCCCGGATCCAGCGGGTGCACACCCAGATCAGCATGCTGCGCCGCGTGGTCAGCGCGCTGATCGTCGTGGTCACGGTGGCCGTGATGCTGCTGACCTTCTCCGCCATGCGCACCGTCGGCGCCAGCCTGCTCGCCTCGGCCGGCCTCATCGGCATCGTGGCCGGCATCGCCGCCCAGAGCACCCTGGGCAACTTCTTCGCCGGCCTCCAGATCGCCTTCAGCGACACCGTCCGGATCGGCGACACCGTGGTGGTGGACGGCCAGCAGGGCACCGTCGAGGAGATCACCCTCACCTACCTGGTGGTCCGGCTCTGGGACTACCGCCGACTGGTCGTCCCGGTCTCGTACTTCGTCAACAAGCCCTTCGAGAACTGGACCCGCCGCGACCCCGGCCTACTGGCCGCCGTCCTGCTCCACCTCGACCACACCACCCCGGTGGACGAGCTGCGCACCACCCTGCGCGCCCGCCTCGACCGGCACCCGCTCTGGGACGGCGCCGAGTGGGCCCTCCAGGTCACCGACACCACGCCCAGCACCATCGTCGTCCGCGCCACCATGACCGCCCGCACCCCCGACGACGCCGCCCAGCTCCGCTTCGACATCCGCGAACAGCTCATCGCCCACCTGCGCGACGAGCACCCCCACGCCCTCCCCCGCCTGCGCACCACCGACACCTGACCCGAAAGACAGAGCTCCCGCGCCTCTCCCCCTGTCTCTCCTCCCCACAAAACAGAGCTCCCCGCGCCCCGTCAGGGGCGCGGGGAGCTGCGCGCAGCGGAAGGCGACCACCGGAAACCCACCCCCGGAGGTCCAGCCCCACCCGCCTCGATCGCCTCAGAGCACCCGCGTCATCGTCCGGTGCGCGATCCCCGCGTCGTCGTACACCGGCCCCTGCGCCACGTACCCCAGCCGCTCGTAGAACCCGAGCGCCTGCACCTGGGCGTGCAGCTCGACCTCCGCACCCCCGTGCTCGGCCCCCGCCGCCTCGACCGCCCGGACGAGCTCCGCGCCCAGCCCCGTCCCCCGGGCCGCCGCGACGACCGCGAGCCGCCCCAGCAGCACCCGCCCGTCGACACCGCCCGTCAGCTTCCGCGCCGGCTCGCCGTGGATCAGCCGCGCCGTCCCCAGCGCGGCCCCGTCGGCCCCGACGGCCAGCAGGTGCACCGAGGTCGCGTCGTACTCGTCGTACTCCAGCTCCTCCGGCACGTTCTGCTCGACGACGAAGACCTCGTGCCGAACGGCGCGCACCAGCTCCAGGTCCGCTTCCCCCTCGGCGACCCGGATCGCGGCGGCCGTCACCTCAGCTCTCCGCCGTGATGATGTCCAGCGCCTTCCGCAGGTCCTCCGGGTACTCGCTGGAGAACTCGACCCACTGCCCGTCCGACGGGTGCTCGAAGCCGAGCGACACCGCGTGCAGCCACTGCCGGGTCAGCCCGAGCCGCTTGGCCAGCGTCGGGTCGGCGCCGTACGTCAGGTCGCCCACGCAGGGGTGGCGCAGCGCGGACATGTGGACGCGGATCTGGTGGGTGCGTCCGGTCTCCAGCTTGATCGCCAGCAGCGACGCGGCCCGGTACGCCTCGATCAGGTCGTAGTGGGTGACGGACGGCTTGCCGTCCTGGGTGACGGCCCACTTCCAGTCCGAGCTGGGGTGCCGCCCGATCGGCGCGTCCACCGTCCCGCTCATCGGGTCCGGGTGGCCCTGCACCAGCGTGTGGTAGCGCTTCTCGGTGATCCGGTCGTGGAACTGCCGCTTGAGGTCGGTGTAGGCGCGCTCGGACTTGGCGACCACCATCAGCCCCGAGGTACCGACGTCCAGCCGGTGCACGATGCCCTGGCGCTCGGCGGCGCCCGAGGTGGAGATCCGGTACCCGGCCGCGGCCAGTCCGCCGATCACGGTGGGGCCGGTCCAGCCCGGGCTGGGGTGCGCGGCGACGCCGACCGGCTTGTCCACCAGCACGATGTCCTCGTCATCGTGGACGATCCGCATGCCCTCGACGTGCTCGGCGACGACCTGCACGGGGGCGGCCGGGGCGGGGATCTCGACCTCCAGCCAGGAACCCGCGGTGACCCGGTCCGACTTGCCGGCCACGGCGCCGTCGAGCGTGACCTTGCCGTCGGCGGCCAGCTCGGCGGCCTTGGTCCGGGAGAAGCCGAACATCCGGGCCAGGGCGGCGTCGAGGCGCTCGCCCTCCAGGCCGTCGGGTACGGGGAGGCTTCGGTTCTGCGCTGCGGTACTCACCCGTACGAGTATGCCGGAAACGCGGCCCGCCCCCGCCCGCCGGTGGCCCGGCCCACTTCTCGGCCTACTTCTCGGCCTGCTCCGTCTTCTCGGCCTTCTCGGTCGGCTGGTGGACGGTCCCGTCCGGGTTGCTGCCCCGGAAGGAGAGCAGGACCACCAGGATCCCGCCGCAGACGATCGCCGAGTCCGCGAGGTTGAAGACCGCGAAGTGCTGGACGGAGATGAAGTCCACCACGTGCCCGCGGAACACGCCGGGCGCGCGGAACAGCCGGTCGGTGAGGTTGCCGAGCGCCCCGCCGAGCAGCAGCCCGAGCGCGATCGCCCAGGGCAGGCTGTACAGCCGGCGGGCGATCCGCCAGATCACCACGATGACGGCGGAGGCGATCATCGTGAAGACGACGGTCAGCGCCTGCCCCATCCCGAAGGCCGCGCCCGAGTTGCGGATCACCTGGAAGGTGACGACGTCCCCGATCACCTTGATCGCCGCGTGGTTCTCCAGCCGGGCGACGACCAGCAGCTTGCTGCCGAGGTCGATCAGGAAGGCGAGTACGGCGACGACCAGCAGCACGCCGACCCGGCGCGGCCCCTTGGGCTTCTCGGCCGTGGCGGCGTCCGCGGACGCCCCGGTCGGCTCGGCCACGGGCACCTCCACGGCATCGGCGGGGGACGGGACTGCGTCGTCCCGGGTCTGGGGGGAACCTTGCGTACTGATGATCCGCTCCGCTGCCGATGGAGCTCCCCCGGTCCGCTGGAGGGGGAGGGTGGTGGGCCCGTGACGGCCTGCCCGCGTTCACGAACGCGTCAGGCGGCGTTATTCAGGCGACGTTACGGGGTCGAGCGTACGGCAAGCCCGACCCCCCGCGTCGCTCCGGTCGCCCGGTTCAGCGGCGTTCCTGCTTGGCCTTGCACTGCACGCAGAGCGTCGCCCTGGGGAAGGCCTGCATCCGGGCCTTGCCGATGGCCTGGCCGCAGGACTCGCAGGTGCCGAAGCCGACGCCCTCCAGCCGCTCCAGCGCGCGCTCGGTCTGGGCCAGGCTGTCCCGCGCGTTGTTGGCGAGCGCCAGCTCGCTCTCCCGCGAGATGTTCTTCGTACCGGCGTCCACCTGGTCGTCGCCGGCCCCGTCGTTGGAGTCGCGCATCAGGCCGGAGATGGCCGTCTCGGCGGCGTCGATCTCGCTCCGGAGCCGGTCCAGCTCGCTGATCAGCTCGTCGTGCAGCTCGTGGACCTCCTCGGTGGTCCACGGGTCCTCGCCGGGCCGGACCGGCAGCGTGGCCGGGTCCACCGACTCGGCGCCGCGCGACGCGGTGACGGTGTCGGTGCTGCTCTTCGGTGCGGTAGTGGTCACGGTCCCCTCCCCTGGGTCGACCGCCACGGCCTTGCGTGCCCGCTTGGTGGCGGTACCCGCGCCGGTTCCCTTCTCAGCCATGGCTTTCGACCCCATCTACGAACGAATCGAGCCGCCGGTTCCCGGCGGCTCCCAGTGCCGGAACGATAATCCCGATCAAAACCGGTCACAACATGACATACCGGCGCCTCATAACGTTCCCACCCAGGCAGCCGCCCCAATCGTCACGCCCCGTGTGCTCAGAGATTTGTGCCCAGATCGACTCCGGCTAACCTCCGTCGCCGCACGCCCTCGCAGTGCTCCGGGAGTGCCCCGGAAGTGCTCCCCGAGCGCCCCGGGGAGCGCTCCCACCCGCCCGCCGGAAACGGTTTGGACAAACCGACTCACCCGGCCGATACACTGGCCGTGCAAGGCGCAGATGGGACGAGTACCGACGTACGCAGCCACCAGCGACCCGGGGACGGTGTGAGCCCGGGGGTGTGCACGGCGGGAAGATCACCCCGGAGCCGCCGGAAGAACGGCCGCCGCGATCACCGCGGTGGCCCACTAGACCCGGCAGCAAGCCCAAACAAGAGGGCCGCGAACGCATCACCGCGGCCAAGGAGGGTGGTACCGCGGGGCGGCAGGTCCGTCTCGTCCCTCCGGAGGATCCAGTCCCAGCATCCGCCGGAGGTAGACGCCCGCGATGAGCTCCTACAACCCCGTTCCCGCGCAGGTGGATCTGCCTGCCCTGGAGCACCAGATCCTGTCCTTCTGGCAGGACAACAAGATCTTCCAGCGCAGCCTGGAGCAGTCCGAGGGCCGCCCCGAGTGGGTGTTCTACGAGGGCCCGCCCACCGCCAACGGCATGCCCGGCGCCCACCACATCGAGGCCCGCGTCTTCAAGGACGTCTTCCCGCGCTACCGGACCATGAAGGGCTACCACGTCGCCCGCAAGGCCGGCTGGGACTGCCACGGCCTGCCGGTCGAGCTCGCCGTCGAGAAGGAGCTGGGCTTCTCCGGCAAGCAGGACATCGAGGCGTACGGCATCGCCGAGTTCAACGCCAGGTGCCGCGAGTCGGTGACCCGCCACACCGACGCCTTCACCGAGCTGACCACCCGCATGGGGTACTGGGTCGACCTCGACGAGGCCTACCGGACGATGGACCCGTCGTACGTCCAGTCCGTCTGGTGGTCGCTCAAGCAGATCTTCGACAAGGGCCTGCTGGTCCAGGACCACCGGGTCGCCCCCTGGTGCCCGCGCTGCGGCACCGGCCTCTCGGACCACGAGCTGGCCCAGGGCTACGAGACCGTGGTCGACCCCTCGGTCTTCGTCCGCTTCCCGCTGACCAGCGGCCCGCTGGCCGGCCAGGCCGCCCTGCTGGTCTGGACCACCACCCCGTGGACCCTGGTCTCCAACACCGCCGCCGCCGTCCACCCTGAGGTCACCTACGTGGTGGCCACTGACGGTACCGAGAAGCTCGTCGTCGCCGAGCCGCTGGTCGCCAAGGCGCTCGGCGAGGGCTGGGAGACCACCGGCGAGTCCTTCACCGGCGCGGAGATGGAGCGCTGGAACTACCGCCGCCCCTTCGACCTGGTCGAGATCGAGAACGCCCACTACGTCCTCACCGCCGACTACGTCACCACCGAGGACGGCACCGGCATCGTCCACCAGTCCCCCGCCTTCGGCGCGGACGACCTCGCGACCTGCCGCCGCTACGGCCTGCCGGTGGTCAACCCGGTGCTCGGCGACGGCACCTTCGCCCCCGAGGTCCCGCTGGTCGGCGGCCAGTTCTTCAAGAAGGCCGACGAGGCCCTGGTCGCGGACCTCAAGGAGCGCGGCCTGCTCTTCCGCCACCTGCCGTACGAGCACAGCTACCCGCACTGCTGGCGCTGCCACACCGCGCTGCTCTACTACGCGCAGCCGTCCTGGTACATCCGGACCACCGCCGTCAAGGACGCGATGATCCGCGAGAACGAGGCCACCAACTGGTTCCCGGAGACGGTCAAGCACGGCCGCTTCGGCGACTGGCTGAACAACAACATCGACTGGGCGCTCAGCCGTAACCGCTACTGGGGCACCCCGCTGCCGATCTGGCGCTGCGAGGAGGGCCACCTCACCTGCGTCGGCTCGCTGGCCGAGCTGTCCGAGCTCACCGGCACCGACCAGAGCGGCCTCGACCCGCACCGCCCGTACATCGACGCGGTGACCTTCGCCTGCCGCGACTGCGGCGGCACCGCCACCCGCGTGCCCGAGGTCATCGACGCCTGGTACGACTCGGGCTCGATGCCCTTCGCCCAGTACGGCTACCCGTACCAGAACAAGGAGCTGTTCGAGAAGCGCTACCCGGCGCAGTTCATCTCCGAGGCGATCGACCAGACCCGTGGCTGGTTCTACACGCTGATGGCCGTCGGCACCCTGGTGTTCGACAAGAGCAGCTACGAGAACGTCGTCTGCCTGGGCCACATCCTGGCCGAGGACGGCCGCAAGATGTCCAAGCACCTGGGCAACATCCTCCAGCCGATCCCGCTGATGGACCAGCACGGCGCCGACGCCGTCCGCTGGTTCATGGCGGCCGGCGGCTCGCCCTGGTCGGCCCGCCGGGTCGGCCACGGCACCATCCAGGAGGTGGTCCGCAAGACCCTCCTCACCTACTGGAACACCGTCGCCTTCCAGGCCCTGTACGCCCGCACCGCGAACTGGGCGCCCTCGGCGAACGACCCGGCCCCGGCCGACCGTCCGCAGCTGGACCGCTGGGTGCTCTCCGAGCTGAACACCCTGGTCCGCGAGGTCGACGCCGCCTTCGAGGCGTACGACACCCAGCGCGCCGGCAAGCTGCTCTCCGGCTTCGTCGACGACCTGTCCAACTGGTACGTCCGCCGCGGCCGCCGCCGCTTCTGGCAGGGCGACGCCGCCGCGCTCGCCACCCTGCACGAGGCCCTGGAGACGGTCACCCGCCTGATGGCCCCGCTCACCCCGTTCATCACCGAGCGGGTCTGGCAGGACCTGATCGCCCCGGTCGCCCCGGACGCCCCGGCCTCGGTGCACCTGGCAAGCTGGCCGACCGCCGACGAGTCGCTGATCGACACCGAGCTCTCCCGGCACATGGCGCTGGTCCGCCGCCTGGTCGAGCTGGGCCGGGCCACCCGCGCCGAGTCCGGCGTGAAGACCCGTCAGCCGCTCTCCCGCGCGCTGGTCGCCGCCCAGGGCTGGGAGGAGCTGCCCGCCGACCTGCGCGCGCAGATCGCCGAGGAGCTCAACGTCTCCACTCTGGAGTCGCTGGCCGAGGTCGGCGGCTCCCTGGTCGACACCAGCGCCAAGGCCAACTTCCGCGCGCTGGGCAAGCGCTTCGGCAAGGGCGTCCAGGACGTCGCCAAGGCGGTCGCCGCCACCGACGCCGCCCGCCTGGCCGCCGAACTGCGCGCCAACGGCGAGACCTCGGTCGAGCTGGACGGCGAGACGGTCACCCTCTCCCCGGACGAGGTGATCATCACCGAGACCCCGCGCGAGGGCTGGGCCGTCGCCAACGAGTCCGGCGCCACCGTCGCGCTCGACCTGGCCATCACCCCGGAGCTCAAGCGCCTCGGCATCGCCCGCGACGCCATCCGCCAGATCCAGGAGGCCCGCAAGAACTCCGGCCTGGACGTCGCCGACCGGATCGTCCTGCGCTGGCGCGCCACCTCGGAGGAGACCGCCGAGGCCGTCGCCGAGCACGGCCCCCTCGTCGCCGAGGAGGTCCTGGCCACGGACTTCGCCGCCGGTGCGGCCGACTGGGAGTCCGAGACCTTCACCGACGAGTCCCTCGGCCTGGCCTTCCAGCTCCGCAAGGCCTGACGCCCCACCACGAAGCCGCCGTCACCCCCGGGGTGACGGCGGCTTCGCCGTACCCACCCACACCCCACGCCCCCAACTCCCGCACGCCCCCTCCGAGTTCCCCACGCCCGCGCCCCGTACCCACGAGCACGCCCCCACGCACGCCAAAGGGCGCCCCCTCCCCGACCGTGGGTCGGAAAGGGGGCGCCCTCAGAAGGCCCTGCTACAACCTCAGTTGTCGCCGTCCTCGTCGATCAGGAAGCCCCGCATCGGCGCCGGAGCCTGCTGCATCGGCTGCGGCGGCTGCGGACGGACGGCCGCCATCGGCTGGGTCATCCCGGCCGGCTGCATCTGCGGAGCACCGCTGTTGCCACCGGTCGACTGCCCGCCGAAGCTCGGCGCGGAGGAGCCGCCACCGAAGGAGCTGTTCCCACCGAAGGACGGCGAGCTGCCCCCGAAGGACGGCTGGTTGCCACCGAAGCTCGGCGCGCCACTGCCCATCGCACCGGCACCGGCCGGAGCCATCGACGAGGCCGCCGGCGGCAGCGACGCGGTGGCGGGGATCCGCGGCGGAGCGAGCGAGTCGTCGGCCTGCGACTCCAGCTGACGCAGCTGGGTCTCCAGGTACGACTTCAGACGCGTGCGGTACTCACGCTCGAACGCCCGCAGGTCCTCGACCTTGCGCTCCAGCGTGGCCCGCGCCGACTCCAGCGAACCCATCGCGACGCGGTGCTTCTCCTGCGCGTCCCGCTCCAGCGCGTCGGCCTTGGCACGGGCGTCGCGCTCCAGGCCCTCGGCCCGGCTGCGCGCCTCGCCGACGATCTTGTTGGCCTCGGAACGGGCCTCCGAGATCGCCTGGTCGGCGGTCTGCTGAGCGAGCGCCAGCACGCGGGCGGCGCTGTCGCCACCGGGGCCCTGCTGCTGCATCGGGGCGCCCATCGGGCCGCCCATCTGCTGCGGGCCGCCCATGGGGCCACCCATCGGCTGCATCTGCTGCTGGCCCATGCCCTGGCCCATGCCCTGGCCCATCGGGTTGCCCATCTGCTGCGGGCCACCGGGGCCGCCCATGGGCTGGAGCATCTGACCGCCCATCGGCTGGACCAGCTGCTGCTGGCCGCCCATGGTCTGGTTCATCTGCTGCTGCGGGCCGCCGGCAGCGGGAAGCTGCGGGGCGGAGCCGGCGGGCAGGCCGAGGGGCTGGTTGCCCATCTGCTGCTGGGGGCCGCCGGGGCCCATCTGCTGCGGACCACCCGGACCCATCTGCTGCGGACCACCGGGGCCCATCTGCTGGGGGCCGCCCGGACCCTGCTGGCCGGGGACCGGCGGGCCGGATATGGCGGCGGGCACCGGAGCGCCACCCTGTCGGGGGGCCTCCTGCTGCGGTTCCTTGCGCAGGTTGGCCTGGTTCTGCGCGGCGGCACGAGTCGCGGCGGCCAGCTTGGCGCGCAGGTCCTCGTTCTCCCGGAGGAGGCGGGTCAGCTCCGCCTCGACCTCGTCGAGGAAGGCATCGACCTCGTCCTCGTCATAGCCTTCACGCAGGCGGACGGTCGTGAACTGCTTGTTCCGAACGTCCTCGGGGGTCAATGGCATCTCTTCACCTCAACGTGATCGTCGGCACACCGGCATCCTGTCGCATCGCTCACCTACGACTAGGGGTGCACAAGCGAGATCAGGACATACACAATGATCATCAGTACGAAGAAGGACAGGTCGAGCGCCACGCCCCCGAAACGCAACGGCGGAATGAGCCGCCGAAGAAGCTTGAGCGGCGGATCCGTGACAGTGTACGTGGCCTCCAGGACCAGGACCATGGCCTTGCCGGGCCGCCACGAACGCGCGAACTGGAAGACCCAGTCCATGACCAGTCGTACGAGCAGGAACACCAGGAAGACGGTCAGGGCGTAGTAGAGCACCGCCCACACGATGTCCATCGCGTTTCCCTCTCCCCGGTCCCGATCCCTCGGGCCTGCCGCTCGTCACCTGTCGCTAACCCACTGTTGATCAGATCCACACGTAAAGTCGTGGCCGGGTCAGCTCTGGTTGAAGAACCCACCCTCGGCGATCCGAGCCTTGTCCTCCGCCGTGACATCGACGTTAGCAGGCGACAGCAGGAACACCTTCTGTGTCACGCGCTCGATACTGCCGTGCAGACCGAAGACGAGTCCAGCGGCGAAGTCTACGAGTCGCTTCGCGTCGGTGTCGTCCATCTCGGTCAGATTCATGATCACGGGAGTCCCGCCGCGGAACTGTTCCCCGATGGTACGGGCCTCGTTGTAGGTTCGGGGGTGCAGCGTGGTGATGCGGTAGGGCTCTCGTTCGTTCACGACCTTGGGCATGATCACCGGTGCGCTCTTCTCCAGGTTGTGGCGACGTTCGGGTGTGATGGACGACACGGGGGCCATCCTCGGAGTCTCCTGCCGGATCGGCACCGCCGCGGGCACCGGCTGCGGGGTGATCGAGGAGACCGGGGCGGGCGCGGCGGCCGCGGGGGCCGGAGCCGGCCGGGGGATGTCCTCGGTCCGCTGGCCCGTCCGGATCGGTTCGGGATCCGCGTCGTAGTCGTCGTCGGGGTCGTACCCCTGGCCGTCGTACGTCTCGTCCTCCACGAGGCCGAGGTAGACCGCCATCTTGCGCATTGCGCCGGCCATGCTCCTGTCTCCTCCGCTCATAGCCGCCTCGCTGACGCTCGGCGGCAGCTTCGCGACGCGCGCACCTTCTGACGGTCGCCCGCTTCGCTCGCTCCGTGCGGACCGGCGCTCCGTCCCGGCAGCCCGGGCTCGTATGACGGCCCCGCCTGCGGATTCCGCGGTCCCTCCACGACGGCGTGTCAGCCCGACGGCCGGTCAGATGCGTGGAGCGGGGGCCGCGGAGCTGCGATCCACGGTTCGCTAGCACTCCGAAGAGCTGCTAGATTCTGTCCTATTTTGTCCTGCTGTCTGATCTACTTACCCGGTGACGTTACCTGAGGGGTGACCTCACTCCGAGTACCGCCGTTCCGACGCGCACATGTGTCGCTCCGGCCGCGATCGCCTGCTCAAGGTCGCCGCTCATCCCTGCGGAGACCATGGTGGCAGCCGGATGGTCCGCCCGTACGGCGGTTGCGATTTCCGCCAGTCGATCGAAGGCGCGGGCCGGATCTCCGGCCAACGGGCCGGCCAGCGGAGCGACGGTCATCACACCGTCCAGTCGCAGCCCGGGCGTGTCGGCGATGGCGTCGGCCAGTCGCGCGACGTCCTCCGGCGCGACCCCGGCCCGGTGCTCGCCCTCCCCGTGCGCCTTGTCCAGCGCCACCTGCACCAGGCAACCCAGCTCCGGGCGCTCCGACTTGAGCACCGCCGCGGAGAGCGACTCGACCAGCCGGAGCCGGTCCACCGAGTGCACGTGGTTCGCGTACCGGACGACCGAGCGGACCTTGTTGGTCTGCAGCTGGCCGACGAAGTGCCAGTCAAGAGGAAGGTTTCTGCACTGCTCCGCCTTGGGAGCGGCGTCCTGGTCGCGGTTCTCGGCGACGTCCGTCACACCGAGTCCGGCCAGCAGCGCGGTGTCCTCGGCGGGGTAGGTCTTGGTGACGACGACCAGGGTGACCTCGTCCCGGGCGCGCCCGGCGGCCGCGCACGCGTCCGCGATCCGGCGCTCGACCACCTCGAGGTTGGTGCCGAGTTCCTCGTACCGGGCCCGCTGGCCCTCCGTCATCGCCGCCACGAACTCGGTGCTTCCCGGGAACGGTCCGTAGATGTCGTTCGTCATCAGTGATCAGAGCCCAACCAGACGTAGCTCGCGAGCCGGCCGGTGCGCTGCTCGCGGCGATAGGAGTAGTGATCGGCGGATTCGAGGGTGCAGACCGGTGACCGCACCAGCTCGTTGACCCCCGCCGCGGCCAGCTGGGCCGCGACTCCCTCCGGAACGTCCAGGGCCGGAGTCCCCCAGGAGGTCTCCGCGAAGGCCTCCGGCACCACCGCCGCGACCTCGTCGCGCAGCCCGGCCGGCACCTCGTAGCAGCGGCCGCAGACCGCGGGTCCGGTGGCGGCGGTGATCCGCGAGGGCTCCGCGCCCAGTTCGACCATCGCCCGGACGGCCGCGGGCACCACCCCGGCCGCCAGCCCGGGCCGGCCCGCGTGGGCCGCGCCCACCACGCCCGCCACCGGATCGGCCAGCAGCACCGGGGTGCAGTCGGCGGTCAGCACCGCCAGCGCGAGTGGCCGGTCGGAGACCACCGCGTCCACCGTCGGGGCCTGCCCGAGCTGCTGGCGCTCGGTCACCACGGCGACCTCGGCGCCGTGCACCTGGTTCATCCACACCACGTCGGCCGGGTCGAGCCCCAGCCGCCGGGCGGCCAGCGCCCGGTTCTCCCGCACGGCCCGCGGGTCGTCCCCCACGGCGCCGCCGAGGTTGAGCTCCCCGTACGGCGAAGTGCTCACCCCGCCCCACCGGGAGGTGAAGGCGAAGTGAGCACCCGCGCGGATCGCGTGATCGATCACTTAAGGAAGTCCGGGACGTCGAGCTCCTCGGCCGGACTCTCCACGAACGGCTGCCGGGCCGGCTGCACCTGCGGCGGCACCGGGGCGGCGGCGGTCGCGGTGACCTGGGTCTCGGCGGTCCGGCTCGACCCGGAGGCCGAGGACTCGCCCTCCGAACGGGACGTCACCGAGCCGATGCTCCCGTACGGGCGGCCGGCCGGGCGCTCCGGGGCGGCCGGCGGAGTGGCCGGGCGCTCCGGGGTGGTGGACTTGACCACCGGGTCGCGGACGATCGCCGGCGGCTGCCCGCCGTCGAAGCCGGCCGCGATGACGGTGACCCGGACCTCGTCGCCGAGCGCGTCGTCGATGACCGCACCGAAGATGATGTTCGCCTCGGGGTGGGCCGCCTCGCTGACCAGCTGGGCCGACTCGTTGATCTCGAACAGACCGAGGTCGGAGCCGCCCGAGATGGACAGCAGCACGCCACGGGCGCCGTCGATCGAGGCCTCCAGCAGCGGCGAGGAGATCGCCATCACGGCGGCGGCCTTGGCGCGGTCCTCGCCGCGGGCCGAGCCGATGCCCATGAGCGCCGAACCGGCTTCCGACATGACGGACTTGACGTCGGCGAAGTCGAGGTTGATCAGACCCGGGGTGGTGATCAGGTCGGTGATGCCCTGGACACCGGAGAGCAGGACCTGGTCGGCCGAGCGGAAAGCGTCGAGCACGCTGACCTGGCGGTCCGAAATGGACAGCAGCCGGTCGTTGGGGATCACGATGAGGGTGTCGACCTCTTCGCGCAGGGCGGCGATGCCGTCCTCGGCCTGGTTGGCCCGGCGGCGGCCCTCGAAGGTGAACGGGCGGGTGACCACGCCGATGGTCAGGGCGCCCAGCGAGCGCGCGATGTTGGCGACGACGGGAGCGCCGCCCGTGCCCGTGCCACCGCCCTCACCGGCGGTCACGAAGACCATGTCGGCCCCCTTGAGGACCTCCTCGATCTCCTCGCGGTGGTCCTCGGCGGCCTTGCGGCCGACCTCGGGGTTGGCGCCGGCGCCGAGGCCCCGGGTGAGTTCACGGCCCACATCGAGCTTGACGTCGGCGTCGCTCATCAGGAGGGCCTGCGCATCGGTGTTGATCGCGATGAACTCGACGCCCTTGAGACCGACCTCGATCATCCGGTTGATGGCGTTGACACCACCGCCGCCGATTCCGACGACCTTGATGACTGCGAGGTAGTTCTGCGGTGCTGCCACGTCGAAGGCCTCTCGCCTCGAATTTCCGGGTCGGCCCGACCCGGGGCGGGGCCGTACCGACGGATGTCGATGGGTAGGGAGCCTGGTTTCTGACTGAATGTCCGAAATGCCGACCGCCGACCCCAACCCTAAACTTGACCTTTAGGGTTAGTTCTGTGTCTCCGTCACATCACCAGGAAACACAGTCTGGTGACACAGGACACTAGGTGGCTCCAGGCACGTGTTTCAACGAACACGCCGAGCTTCCCTTTTTCTTTTGAGCCTATGTGATCATCGGCCGGCTTAGGAAACCGGGGGTGACCACCAAGAGTCGGGCCGACACTTCGAGGCGTCAACCCCACCCTCAGGCAGAGAACCTACCGGATCATCCCGACACCGCCGGCGCCTCCGGCGCCGTCACGTCGAAGTTCGTGCCCTTCTGTTTCATCAGGGCGACCAGGACCCGGGCCTTGCGGTCGATCTGCTCCGGACTCCCCCAGCGCACCGTCGCACCCCCGCTGAGCTGCAACTCGATGTCGTCGTACGAGTGCACCAGCACCGATCCCGCCCGCTTGGCGACCTCCGGCGGCAGCCCGGCGGCCACCGCCACCGCGCCCTGCACCAACTGCGAACGGGAGATCACCCCGTCCGCGTCGTTCGCCTGCTGACTGAGCCGCAGCTCGACCACGGGAAGGCCCTCCGGCGGGGCCGGTTCGGTGGCGAAGCTCACGCCCCCGGCATCCACCTGGGTGAACTGGCCGTCATCCCCCTTGACCGCGGCCACCGCCTTGCGTTCGACGACCTTCACCCGCAGGGTGTGCGGCCAGCCCCGCCACACCTCGGCCGTGGCCACCCGGGGGATCGTCTCCACCCGGTGGCGGACGTCGTCCAGGTCCACGCGCGCCAGCGGGCCGTCGCCGAGCCCGCCGATCGTCGCGCGGACCTGGTCCGCCGTCAGCTTGTCGTCGCTCGTCCCCTGGACGGCGACGTCGCGCACGTCCAGGACCGAGGAGAAGAACACCAGCCAGGCCAGCACGCCGAACACCGCGGCGCCGAGCGCGCCCAGCACCACGATGCCCCGCCGGGAGAGCCGGAGGCGGGGAGCGGACTCCTCCTCCTCCAGCTCCTCCTCCAACGGGTCGGCGAGCCGGCCGTCAGCCACGGCGGCGGCCGCCGCGGTGGGCCTGGATCGCCTCGTAGACCATGCCGACCAGCAGGTCGTCGGCGTCCCGGCGACCGAACTCGGCGGCCGCCCGGCTCATGTCCCACAGTCGCTGCGGGTCGGTGAGCACCGGCAGCACGTTCTGCAGCACCCAGTCCGGGGTCAGCTCGGCGTCGTCCACCAGCAGACCGCCGCCGGCCTTGACCATCGGCTGGGCGTTCAGCCGCTGCTCGCCGTTGCCGATCGGCAGCGGGACGAAGGCGGCGGGCAGGCCGACGGCCGCCAGCTCGGCCACCGTCATGGCACCGGCCCGGCAGAGCATCATGTCGGCGGCCGCGTAGGCCAGGTCCATCCGGTCCAGGTACGGAACCGGGCGGTACGGCGGCATCCCGGGGACGTCCGCCACCTGCGGCAGCTCGTTCTTCGGGCCGACCGCGTGCAGGATCTGCACGCCGTACTGCTGGAGCCGCGGGGCGATCGCGGTGATCGTCTCGTTGAGCCGGCGCGCGCCCTGGGAGCCGCCGGAGACCAGCAGGGTGGGCAGCCGCTGGTCGAGGCCGAAGTACTGGCGGGCCTCGGGGCGGGCGGCGCCGCGGTCCAGGGTGGCGATGGTCCGGCGCAGCGGGATGCCGATGTACCGGGAGTCGCGCAGCTTGCTGTCCGGCGTGGAGACCGCCACGAAGTCGCTGTAGCGGGCGCCGATCTTGTTGGCCAGGCCCGGGCGGGCGTTCGCCTCGTGCACCACGATCGGCACGCCGGCCCGCTTGGCGGCCAGGTAGGCGGGCATCGCGACGTAGCCGCCGAAGCCGACCACGGCGTCCGCGTTGACCCGCTCGATGATCTCCTGGGCGGCCCGGACGGTGCCGCGCAGCCGGCCGGGGACGGTGATCAGCTCCGGGGTGGGCTTGCGGGGCAGCGGGACGGCCGGGATGAGCTCCAGCTGGTAGCCGCGCTCGGGTACCAGCCGGGTCTCCAGTCCGCGCTCGGTGCCCAGGGCGGTGATCCCGACGGACGGGTCGTGCCTGCGGAGGGCATCCGCGAGGGCCATGGCCGGCTCGATGTGACCGGCGGTCCCCCCGCCGGCGAGTACGACATGCACCGAAATTCACCGCTCCCTGCGTGCCGGCCCCGGGGCCGGGCGCGCTGTGGTTCGTCGTCGTGGCAGCACCCGGGCCAGTTGTCTCCTGATCCGGGAGTTCTTGGTCCGGGCGGCCAGGGCCGCCTTCGCGCCGGAGGAACTGCGCGCCAGGCACAGCAGCACTCCGATCGCGGACATGGCCGACAGCATGGCGGAACCGCCGTAGGAGAACAGCGGGAGCGGGACGCCCGCGATGGGCAGCAGTCCCAGTGCCGACCCCAGGTTGATCATGGCCTGCGCCATGATCCAGGTGGTGGCGGCTCCCGCGGCGTACCTGACGAAGGGGTCCTTCGTGCCGATGGCCACACGGATACCCGCGTAGCCTAGTGCCGCGAAGAGGCCGAGGACCGACAGCGTCCCCACCAGACCGAGTTCCTCGCCGGTCGCGGCGAAGATGAAGTCGGTGTGCGCCTCGGGCAGCTGGCCCCATTTCTCCACGCCGGCGCCGAGGCCGGTGCCGAAGCCGCCGCCGTTGGCGAACGCGAAGGCGCCGTGCAGGGCCTGGAAGCAGGCGCCCTCCGGGTCGATCTTGGTGACGCCGATGCAGCTCAGCCGCTCCGCCCGGTGCGGCACGGTGACCACCAGGGCGGTGCAGACCACCACCGCCACCCCGAGGGTGGCCACGAACAGCCGCAACGGCGCGCCGACCATCCAGAGCAGCGCGAACACCATGGCCACCAGGATCATCGAGGTGCCCATGTCGCCGCCGAACATGATCAGCGCGAGCAGCAGCAGGGCTCCCGGCACCAGCGGCACCAGCAGGTGCTTCCAGGAGGTGAGGGTGCCGGCCTTCTGCTTGCGGGCGAGCAGGTCGGCGCCCCAGAGCACCAGCGCGAGCTTGGCGAACTCCGAGGGCTGGAACTGGAAGAAGCCGAAGTCCAGCCAGTTCTGGTTGCCGTTGATCCGCACCCCGATGCCGGGGATGGCGACCAGGGTGAGGGCGCCGATCACCCCGATCATCACCGGGTAGACGATCACCCTCAGCACCGCCAACGGGACGGAGGCGAAGCCGATCAGCAGGACCAGGCCGAGGATGGCCGCGATCAGCTGCTTGAGGAAGTAGTACTGCGCCGTGTGGTGCTGGTTCAGGGCGAGGATCTGCGAGGCCGAGAAGACCATCATCAGGCCGAGCACGACCAGCAGCAGGGTGCTGCCGACGATCAGCAGGTACGGGGTGAGCGGCCGGTCCAGCCAGTACCGCACCCGGGCCCGGAGGGCCTGGACGCGGGCCAGTGGACCGGCCGACTTGTACTTGGTCGTGGTGGCGGAGATCACTCTCATCGGCTCGGCGGCATCCCGCTTCACGACGCCGGAATCCGCTCTGCCCTGCCCCGCCACCGCTCCCCGCTCACTCTCTTCCGTCCGACGCTCCGCGCCGACCCGCTACTCGCCCGCCAGCTCCCGGACGGCCGCCGCGAAGAGGTCGCCGCGCTCGCCGTAGTTGGTGAACATGTCCATCGAGGCGCAGGCCGGTGCCAGCAGCACCGTGTCACCCGATCGGGCGAGCGACGCGGCCGTTCGAACGACCTCGGCCATCGCCACCGCGCCAGTCTGGCCCTCGGCCGCCTCGATCACCGGCACATCCGGAGCGTGTCGCTCCAGTGCCTCGCGGATCACCGCCCGGTCCTGCCCGATCAGCACCACCGCGCGCAGCCGCTCGGCCGCGCCCTGCACCAGGTCGTCGAAGGTCGCGCCCTTGGCCAGGCCCCCGGCGATCCAGACGATCGGCCGGTAGGCGGCCAGCGAGGCGGCCGCCGCGTGGGTGTTGGTGGCCTTGGAGTCGTCGATGTACGTGACCTCGCGGACCGTACCGACCTCGGCGATCCGGTGGGCGTCCGGACGGAAGGCCCGCAGGCCCTCCCGGACGGCCTTCGGCTCGACGCCGTACGCCCGGGCCAGCGCCGCCGCGGCGAGCGCGTTGGCGATGTTGTGGGGCGCCGGCGGGTGCACGTCGGCGACGGCGCCCAGCTCGGCCGCGTTCTTGGCCCGGTCCTCGACGAAGGCGCGGTCCACCAGCAGCCCGTCCACCACGCCGAAGTTCGACGGGCCGGGCGCGCCGAGGCCGAAGCCGATCGCCCGGCAGCCCTCCTCGACGTCGGCCTCGCGGACCAGCGCCTCGGTGGCCGGGTCGGCCAGGTTGTACACGCAGGCGACCACGTTGCCCTCGTAGATCCGGCCCTTGTCGGCGGCGTACGCCTCCATCGAGCCGTGCCAGTCGAGGTGGTCGGGCGCCAGGTTGAGCACCGCCGCCGAGTACGGGCGCAGCGAGGGCGCCCAGTGCAGCTGGTAGCTGGAGAGCTCGACGGCGAGCACGTCGTAGGGCTCCTCGGCGAGCACCGCGTCCAGCACCGAGACCCCGACGTTGCCGACCGCGGCGGTGCGCTTGCCGGCGGCGGTGAGGATCGAGGCGAGCATCTGGACGGTGGTGGTCTTGCCGTTGGTGCCGGTGACGGCCAGCCAGGGGGCGGGCTCGCCGGTGCCGGGCAGCGGCTTGCGCAGCCGCCAGGCCAGCTCGACGTCGCCCCAGACCGGCACCCCGGCCGCCTCGGCGGCGGCGAACAGCGGGCTGTCCGGCGCCCAGCCGGGCGAGGTGACGATCAGCTCGGTGCCCTCGGGCAGGCTCGCGCCGTCGCCGAGCCGCACGGTGACGCCCAGCGCCTCCAGCTCGGCGGCCCGGGCGGCCAGGCCGGGCCCGCTGCCGCCGTCCACCACGGTGACCCGGGAGCCGAGGCCGTGCAGGACGCGCGCGGCACTGATGCCCGAGACGCCGAGCCCGGCCACGACGACCGGCAGGCCCTGGAAGTCGGGGTTGGTCATCCGGTCACCCATCCCGCGTAGAACAGGCCGAGGCCGACCGCGACGCACAGGCCCTGGATGATCCAGAACCGGACGACGATCAGGACCTCGGTCCAGCCCTTGAGTTCGAAGTGGTGCTGCAGTGGCGCCATCTTGAAGACGCGCTTGCCGGTCATCCGGAAGGAGCCGACCTGGATGATCACCGAGAGGGTGATGATCACGTAGAGGCCGCCGAGCAGGGCGAGCAGCAGCTCGGTGCGGGAGCAGATCGCCAGACCGGCCAGGGCGCCGCCGAGGGCGAGCGAGCCGGTGTCACCCATGAAGATCTTGGCGGGCGAGGTGTTCCACCACAGGAAGCCGAAGCAGGAGCCCATCAGGGCGGAGGCCACGACGGCGAGGTCCAGCGGGTCGCGGATGTCGTAGCAGTTGGCGGTCGCGGTGATGGCGTAGGCGCAGCTCTGGGTGTGCTCCCAGATGCCGATGAAGGTGTAGGCGCCGAAGACCATCACCGAGGCACCGGTGGCGAGGCCGTCCAGACCGTCCGTCAGGTTCACGCCGTTCGACATCGCGGCGATCATGAAGTACGCGAAGATGACGAACAGGACGGGGCCGATCGCCCACTTGAAGTCCCGGACGAAGGACAGGCTCTGGGACGCCGGGTTGAGCCCGCGGTCGTCCGGGAACTGCATCGCCAGCACGGCGAACCCGAGGCCGACGATCGACTGGCCGGCCAGCTTCGCCTTGGCCCGCAGGCCCAGCGAGCGGCGCTTGACCACCTTGATGTAGTCGTCCAGGAAGCCGACCAGGCCGAGGCCCGCGGTCAGGAAGAGCACCAGCAGCCCGGAGGCGGTCGGGCTCTCGCCCGTTATCGCCTTCGTGGCGAAGTACGCGATCAGGGTCGCCAGGATGAAGGCGATGCCGCCCATGGTGGGCGTGCCCTTCTTGCTGTGGTGCGCCTTGGGGCCGTCGTCACGGATGTACTGGCCGTAGCCGTGCTTCGCGAGCACCTTGATCAGGGCCGGGGTGCCGAGCAGCGACAGGATGAGACCGATCATCCCGGAGAAAAGGATCTGCTTCATTATTCGGCCACACCGTCCGCCAGGAGGGCCTCGGCCACCTTCTCCAGCCCCACCGAACGGGAAGCCTTCACCAGGACCACATCCCCCGGCCGAAGCTGACTGCGCAGCAGCTCGACCGCCGCGTCCGCGTCGGACACCAGCACCGACTCCTCACCCCACGAACCTTCGTTCCTCGCGCCGAGTTCCATGCAGGCCGCCTCGCGTCCGCCGACCGCCACCAGCTTGGTGACGTCCAGCCGGACGGCGAGCCGCCCGATGGCGTCGTGCTCGGCCAGGCTCTCCTCGCCGAGCTCCCGCATCTCGCCGAGCACCGCCCAGGTGCGGCGGCGCTCCGGGCCCCGGCCCCCCATCGAGACGAGCGCCCGCAGCGCGGCCCGCATCGAGTCGGGGTTCGCGTTGTAGGCGTCGTTCACGATGGTGACACCATCGGCCCGGTCGACGACCTCCATGCGCCAGCGGGACAGCGCACCCGCTTCGCCCAGGGCTGCCGCGGTGTCGTCGACGGACATCCCGAGCTCCACCGCCACCGCGGCGGCGGCGAGGGCGTTCGAGACGTGGTGCTCACCGTACAGGCGCAGCTGCACGGGCGCGGAACCGGCCGGGGTGGTGAGCGTGAACGATGGCCGCCCGGTGGCGTCCAGGCGAACGTCGGTGGCCCGTACGTGGGCGTCCGGGGATTCCCCGAACAGGACCACCTTCGCCCTGGTACGGGAGGCCATCGCGCGCACCAGCCGGTCGTCCGCGTTGAGGATCGCGGCGCCGTCGGCGGGCAGCGACTCGACCAGTTCGCCCTTCGCCTCGGCGATCGCCTCCTGGGAGCCGAACTCGCCGACGTGGGCGGTGCCGACGTTGAGGACCAGGCCGATCCGGGGCGGGGTGATCGAGGTGAGGTACTCGATGTCGCCCTTGTGCCGGGCGCCCATCTCCATGACCAGGTGCCGGGTGCCGGCCTCGACCCGCAGCGCGGTCATCGGGTGGCCGATCTCGTTGTTGAGCGAGCCGGGCGGGAAGACGGTCTGGCCGCGGCGCTGGAGCAGCTGGGCGATCAGGTCCTTGGTGCTGGTCTTGCCGGCCGAGCCGGTCAGCGCGACCACGGCGGTGCCCTCGGCACGGGCGACCACGGTGCGGGCCAGCCTGCCGAGCGCCTCCACCACACTGTCCACCAGGACGGCGGGCACGCCGACCGGGCGGGAGGCCAGCACCGCGACGGCGCCGTCCTCGACCGCCTTGGCCGCGTAGTCGTGGCCGTCCACGTGCTCGCCGACGAAGGCCGCGAACAGGCCGCCCGGGCCCACCTTCCGCGAGTCGACCTCGACCGGGCCGGTGACCAGGGCGTCCGGGTCGGCGCCGTCCAGCGTGCCTCCGACGGCGGCGGCCACCTCGGCGAGGGTCAGTGCGATCACTGCTGCTCTACTCCTCGGTCGCCCCGTGCGGCCGTGGTCCGCGCGATGGATTCGCGCAGCACCTCCCGGTCGTCGAAGGGGCGGATCTCGTCTCGTACGTACTGGCCGAGCTCGTGGCCCTTGCCGGCCACCAGCACGGTGTCCCCCGCCTGGGCGCGGGCGACGGCGAGCCCGATCGCCTCGGCCCGGTCGGGGACGACCAGGACGGCGCCGCGCTCGGCCTCGGGCACCGTGGCGGCGCCGGTCAGCATGCTGGCGAGGATCGCCAGCGGGTCCTCGCTACGCGGGTTGTCGCTGGTCAGCAGGGCGGTGTCGGCGAGACGGGCGGCGATGGCGCCCATCGGGCCGCGCTTGTGCGGGTCGCGGTCGCCGCCGCAGCCGACCACGACGTGCAGCCGGCCCTCGGTGACCTCGCGCAGCGAGGCGAGGACGGCCTTGAGGGCGTCCGGCTTGTGCGCGTAGTCGACGACGGCGACGAACGGCTGTCCGGCGTCCACCCGCTCCAGCCGGCCCGGGACGCCGGGGACGGCGGCGACGCCGGCCACGGCCCGGTCCAGCGGCAGCCCGGCGGCGACCAGCGTGGTGATCGCTGCGAGCGCGTTGGCGACGTTGAACGGGCCGGGCAGCGGGACGGAGGCCTCGGCCTCGGCGCCGTCCGGGCCCAGCACCCGGAAGGTGGAGCCGACCGGCCCCAGCCGGACGTCCACGGCCCGCCAGTCGGCCTCGGCGACGCCGGTGGCCGAGAAGGTGGTCACCGGGATCTTGGCCTCGGCGGCGAGCCGGCGGCCGTACTCGTCGTCCAGGTTGACCACGCCGTGGCGGGACTTGCCGGGCTGGAAGAGCCGGGCCTTCGCCTGGAAGTAGTCCTCCATGTCCGGGTGGAAGTCGAGGTGCTCGGGGGTCAGGTTGTTGAACAGCGCGACGTCGTACGCCACCCCGTCGGTGCGGCCGAAGACCAGGGCGTGGCTGGAGACCTCCATGGTCACCGCGTCGGCGCCGCGCTCGGCCATCACGCCGAGGATCGCGTGCAGGTCGGTGGCCTCGGGGGTGGTGCGCTCGCTCTTGATCCGCTCCTCGCCGACCCGCATCTCGACGGTGCCGATGACGCCCGGGCTGCGCCCGGCGCCGCGCAGACCGCCCTCGACCAGGTAGGAGGTGGTGGTCTTGCCGTTGGTGCCGGTCAGTCCGATCATCAGCAGCCGCCGGGAGGGGCGGCCGTAGACGATCGCGGCCAGCTCGCCCATGACGGCCCGCGGCCGGTCGACGACCAGCAGCGGCAGGCCGGTGGCGGCCGCGATCTCGGCGCCGGCCGGGTCGGTGAGCACCGCCACCGCGCCGGCCTGGGCGGCCTTGGCGGCGAAGGCCGCGCCGTGGTGGTTGGCGCCCGGGAAGGCCACGTACACGTCGCCCGGCCGGACCGCGCGGGAGTCGTGGGTGACGCCGCTGACGGCGCCGCCCTCGACGGGCGCAAGGCCCAGTTCGGCGGCCAGCTCGGCGAGCGGAAGGGCGGTGGTCCCGGTCGGGCGGGGCGGACTCACGGTGGTTTGATCGGGTTTCGGCACGGCGGGAAGGCTATCCGCCGAAGGGTGTCCAGGGCCAAACCGGCCCTCCGCCGCGCCGTGCTCCGGCCCCGTCCGTTCGTTGCTCATCGCTCGCTCACGGCTTCCAGTCGACGGTGAGGTTGGGCGCCTGGCTGCCGCTCGGCGGGACCTGCATGGTCTTCAGGGTGAACTCCATCACCTGCTTGAACACCGGGCCGCAGAGCTGGCCGCCGAAGTGGCCGTTGACCGGGCCCTGGAGGGTGCAGGAGACGGTGTACCGGGGTGCGTCGGCGGGGGCGAAGCCGATGAAGGAGGCGGTGTAGCCGTCGTAGCCGACGCCGTTGGCGGCGCCCCGGTTGGCGGTTCCGGTCTTGCCCGCGACCCGGTAGCCGGGGATGGCGGCCTTGCCGCCGGTGCCCTGCTCGTCGTCGACGACCGACTCCAGCATCGAGGTGAGGGTCTTGGCCGTCTCCGGGCTGACCACCCTCGTCTGCTCCCCCGGCGCGCTCGGCTTGTACGTGCCGTTCGGGTCGGTGACGCCCTGGACGATGCTGGGCGCGACCCGCACCCCGCCGTTGGCGATGGTCGAGTAGACCGAGGTGGCCTGCAGCGCGTTCATCTGCATCGGGCCCTGGCCGAAGGAGATGTTGTACTTCTCCGATGCGACCAGGTCCTCCGGCTTCTTGAGCATCCCGGGGGTCTCCCCGGGGAAGCCCAGGCCGGTCGGCGCGGCCACGCCGAACTTGCGCATGTAACCGTCGAGGGCCTGGTTGGCCTTCAGCTGGTCGCCGTCGCCGAGGGTCTCGACCGCCTCGATGGTGCCGATGTTGGAGGACTTGGCCAGCACCCCGGCCAGGGTCAGGTACCAGGTGTCGTGGTCGACGTCGTCCTTGAACTGCTGCCCGGCGCGGACCAGCCGGTTGGGCACGGTGACCTTGGTGTCCCAGGTGGCCTTGCCGGAGTCCAGCACGGCGGCCATGCTCATCAGCTTGGCGGTGCTGCCCGGCTCGTACGCGTCGCCCAGGGCGGGGTTGCCCAGCTGGGCCTGCTTGGACAGGCTCAGGTCGTTCGGGTTGAAGCCGGGCGCGGAGGCCATCGCGAGGACCTGGCCGGTCTTCACGTCCTGGACGACCACGTAGCCCTTCTCCGCGCCGGAGTTGGCCACCTGGTCGGTGATCGCCCGCTGGGCGGCCCACTGGATGTCCCGGTTGACGGTCAGCTTCACGTCGCTGCCCGACACGGCCGGCTCCATCGAGCCCCCGGCGGTGGGCACCAGCCGCCCGCCCGACTGGGCGTAGCTGCTGTGGCCGTCCTTGCCGGCCAGCAGCTTCTGGTACTGGAGTTCCAGGCCGCCGGCGCCCTCGCCCTCGGCGTTGACGAAGCCGACCAGGTTGGCGGCCAGGCCGTCCGCCGGGTAGATCCGCTTCTGGGTCTCCCGGTTGAACACCCCGGCCAGCGGGTTGGCGCACTCGTTGTCCACCCGGGTGCGCCCGCCCTGGTCGGCGGGCTTGCCGAGCAGCTTCTTCTGGGCCTGGCAGGCCCGCGATCCGGCCTGCTTCTCCAGGCCCGACTTGAGGTCGCTGATCTGCTTCTTGGCGGCCGGGGTCTGCTGGGCCGCGAGGCGCTTGTAGCGGCTCTTGGGGGTGTGCAGGTCGGCGGCGATCTTCTCCTTGGGCACGCCGAGGATCGGCGACAGCAGCGCGGCCGCCTGCTCCGGCGCGTCCGGGATGCCGGTCGCCTCCGGGGTGAACATCGCCGGGTCGGCGGTGATGTCGTACGCGTCCACGGTGGCCGCCAGGGCGACCCCGTCGGAGGACGTTATCGAGCCACGCTCGGCGGTGATCGGGATGTTCAGGTAGCGGTTGGTGTTGGCGTCGGCGGCCAGCGCGTCGGCGTCCACCAGCTGGAGCTGCACCAGGCGGCCCGCGAAGACGGAGAACACCAGCGACAGCACCACGGTGATCACCCGCAGCCGGCGCTTCGGCTCGGCCAGCTTGAGCGCCTTGGGGCGCAGCGGCGGACGGCCCTTGGGGCGCACCGCCGCCTGGCTGCGGGCCGGCGGGCGGCCCTCGGGGCGGCGCTGCTGGGGCGCCCGCGGGGTACGGCCGACGGAGCCCGACTTGGCGGGCTGGGCCTTGGCCGACTGGCTGCGGGCGGGCTGGGCCTTCGCGGGCTGCGGCTTCGCGGGCTGGGCCTTGGCCGACTGACCCCGGGCGGGCTGGCCCTTGGCGGGCTGGCTGCGGCCGGAGGCGGACTGCGCGCTGCCCCGGGGCACCGGACGGCGGCCGTTGCCGCTGCCGGATTCGGAACCGGAGGGCTGACGTGGAGGAGTCATCGGCCGGCACCCCCGCTCGGCTTCGCGGCCGCGGTGGGCTGGACCGGGTTGAGCTGGATCACCGAGTCACCGGCGGAGGCCGCCGGGGTCGGCGCGGGCGGCGCAGGCGGCGGGGCGGCCGGCGACGGGGCCCCGCCCGGCTGCGGCGCGGCCGGCGAGGGCCCGGCGGCGGGCTGGGCCGCACCGGACTGGGCCCTGGTCGGCCACGGCTCGGCCGTGGAGCGCTTGACCGGCGGGCTGTCCTGCGCCGCGCCGGGGGTGCCGACCACCTTGCCGCCGTTCGGGACGTCCAGGAAGGCCATCCCGCCGGCCGGGACCAGGCCCAGCTCGGCGGCGCGCCTGGCCAGCGCGTCCGGGGCCGAGTTCTTGTCGATCTCGTGCTGGAGGCTCTGCTGCTCGTCGGTCGCCGCGGTGGTCTGCTTCTGCAGCCGGGACAGCTCGAAGGAGCCCTCGTTGAGCGCGGTGTTCAACGCGAGCAGGCCGAGCAGCCCGGCCGCCAGCAGCACCACGATGAGCACGGCGAACGGCGTACGCCGCCGTACCGGACGCCTGCCCGGCCGGACCGTGATCCGCGCCCTGCCCTGCCCGGGGAGTCCACCCCGCCCCGCCCGGACCTCACCGGCCACCGGCCCCACTGCTTTCCTCCGCCCTTCGGACCCCGCTGGGGCCGGTTCGTCAGCCCCGCTTGCTTCGGTCCCTGATCCTCTCCGCCACCCGCAGCCGTACGGGCGCGGCGCGCCGGTTCTCCTCGATCTCCTCCTCGGTGGCCAGCTCGGCACCGCGAGTGATCAACTTGAGCCAGGGCTGGTGCTCCTCCGGGATGAACGGCAGCCCCGGCGGGGCGGTGCTGGTCGCACCGGCGGCGAAGTACTGCTTGACCAGCCGGTCCTCCAGCGACTGGTAGGACATCACGGCGATCCGGCCGCCGACCGCGAGGGCGTCCAGCGCGCCGGGGATGGCCCGGTCCAGGACCTCCAGCTCGCCGTTGACCTCGATCCGCAGCGCCTGGAACGTCCGCTTGGCCGGGTTCCCGCCGGTCCGGCGGGTCGCCGCCGGGATGGCGTTGCGCACCAACTCGACCAGACGCGCGCTGTTGGTGAACGGTTCCTTCTCCCGCTCCCGCAGGATCACCGAGGCGATCCTCCCGGCGAACCGCTCCTCGCCGTACACCTTGAGGATCCGGGCCAGGTCGCCGTGGCTGTAGGTGTTCAGCACCTCCGCGGCGCTGATCCCCCGGGTCTGGTCCATCCGCATGTCCAGCGGCGCGTCCTGCGCGTACGCGAAGCCGCGCTCCGCCTCGTCCAGCTGCATCGAGGAGACGCCGAGGTCGAACAGGACGCCGTCCACCCGGTCGATGCCCAGGCGCTCCAGCACCTCGGGGATCTCGTCGTAGACGGCGTGCACCAGGGTGGCCCGGTCGCCGAACGGGGCCAGCCGCTCGCCGGACAGCTTCAGCGCCACCGGGTCGCGGTCCACCGCGACCAGCCGCACGTCGGGGAACTGGGTGAGCAGCGCCTCGCTGTGCCCGCCGAGGCCGAGGGTGGCGTCCACCACGACGGCACCGGGGCGGGAGATCGCCGGGGCCAGCGCGTCCATGCACCGCTGGAGCATCACCGGAACGTGCTTGGGGCCCGGTTCGTTGGTGGTCATGCGCGGTGGCGCCCTTCCTCGGTGCGGAGCAGCCCGACGTCCGGGAGCTGCGACCATTCTCGCCCACCGCGCCCCGGCACGACGAAGCGGCCCGTGGTCCCCGCCCGCTCGAGGGGAAGATCGTGACCGCCCGGCGCCGGGGAAGGTGCGCCAGGTGGGCACGGAGCGGGAGGAGGCCACGGGCCGCGTCGACCGGGCCGCACCGGCCGGGAGGACCCCGTTGACGGGCCCCGGCGGGTGTGCTCCACTGCGCCGCAAACTCTATCGTGCGGGTCCTGCCAGTCAATGGCCCGCTCCGGCGCACCACCCGGGCGGCGGTACGGATCACCGCAGGTCGCAGCCGTCGGGGCGGCCCGACGGCGGTGCGGACTGGGGGCCTTCGGCGGCGGGCGCGCGCCCCCTGTCCGCCACCGCGTGCGGGCACTGTGGGACCAGCCCGGACAAACCCTCCGGTTGTGGCTATGCGCTCGATCACAGCGTCAGGTTCTGTCGCCACTCTCCCCACCGCGCGGGCCCGATCCGCACTAACGTCGCCACCATGACAGTGACACCTGACCGGCCCTCGCCGAACGCCGCTGCCGCCCCTGCCAGACCCACCGTCATCGACCGCTTCGTCACGGCCAACCGCGGCTACGCGGTGACCTTCCAGGACGGCGGCATGGACGCCCGTCCGGTGCAGAAGATCGCCGTGGTCGCCTGCATGGACGCCCGCCTCGACCTGTTCGCGGCGCTCGGCCTCGAACTGGGCGACGCCCACGTCATCCGCAACGCCGGCGGCGTCGTCACCGACGACACCATCCGGTCCCTGACCATCAGCCAGCGCGCCCTCGGCACCCGCTCGATCGCGCTGATCCACCACACCGGCTGCGGCCTGCTCGGACTCACCGAGGACTTCCGCCGCGAGCTGGAACTGGAGGTCGGCCAGCGCCCGCAGTGGGCGGTGGAGGCCTTCGTCGACCTGGACGGCGACGTCCGCCAGTCCATGCAGCGCGTCCGCACCTCTCCCTTCCTGCTCCACACCGACGACGTCCGCGGCTTCGTCTTCGACGTCCACACCGGCCTGCTGCGCGAGATCGACTGACCCGCTCCGCCCGACCCGGCCCGGCCGACGACGTCCGGGCGCTCGGGCATTCGGGCGTCTCCGAATGGTGACTTCCGGCCATCCCGCGGGGGAGAATGCGCCTGCCGGTCGGACCCCGAACCACCTGGGGCGGCCAGGCCGCAGGCCGCCTTCCCGGCGCCGGATCCCTCGTGCGGAACCGCCCCCGGGACGGCCGCGTCAAGCATGGGGTGGGGTCCGGCCTCGGGACGGGGCGGGCACAGGGTGCCAGGGAGCGTAAACGGGTGACGAGCTACAACGACCAGGCCGGTCTCGGCAGTCCTGCGGGGGACGAGAAGCAGAGGGCGAACGGGTACCGGCAGGTCGGGCTCCCCGAGCTCGCCGCGGTCGTCGACCGCGTCCGCGCCAACGTCGAGAGCGTGATCGAGGGCAAGCCGGAGGCCGTCCGGATCGCCCTGACCGTCCTGCTCGCCGAGGGCCACCTGCTGCTGGAGGACGTGCCCGGCGTCGGCAAGACCATGCTGGCCAAGGCGCTCGCCCGCTCGCTCGACTGCACCGTGCGCCGCATCCAGTTCACACCCGACCTGCTGCCGTCGGACGTCACCGGCACCAACATCTACGACCAGCAGCGGCACGACTTCGAGTTCCGCCCGGGCGCGATCTTCGCCCAGGTCGTGGTCGGCGACGAGATCAACCGCGCCTCGCCCAAGACCCAGTCCGCGCTGCTGGAGTCCATGGAGGAGCGCCAGGTCACCATCGACGGCACCAGCTACGAACTGCCCTCGCCGTTCATGGTCGTGGCCACCCAGAACCCGGTCGAGATGGAGGGCACCTACCCGCTGCCGGAGGCCCAGCGCGACCGCTTCATGGCCCGGATCTCGATCGGCTACCCCAGCCCCGAGGCCGAGCTCGCGATGCTGGACGTGCACGCCGGCGCCAGCCCGCTGGAGGACCTCCAGCCGGTCGCGCACGCCTCCGACATCCTCAAGCTGATCGACCTGGTCCGCGGTGTGCACATCGCCGACCCGGTCCGCCGCTACGCCGTCGACCTGGTCGGCGCCACCCGCACCAGCCCCGAGCTGCGCCTGGGCGCCTCGCCCCGCGCCACCCTGCACCTGGTCCGGGCCGCACGCGCCGCCGCCGCGCTGGACGGGCGCGACTACGTCACCCCGGACGACATCCAGCGCCTCGCCGTCCCGGTCCTGGCGCACCGTCTGATGCCGACCGCCGAGACCCAGCTCAGCCGCCGCACCTCCGAGCAGATCGTGGCCGACCTGATCTCCCGGCTGCCGCTGCCGCGCCCGCAGGGCGGCCCGGCCGTCCGGAGGGGCTGAGGTGGCCCAGTCCGACTCGGCATCGGGACTGCGGGCCGGGTTCCGCGGTCTCACCACCCGGGGGCGGTCCTTCCTCGCCGCCGGGGTCACCGCGGTGGTCTGCGCGTACCTGCTCGACCAGGACGCCCTGCTGCGCGTCGGCGTGCTGCTCGCCGCGCTGCCGCTGGCCGCCGTGGTGGTGGTCGCCAACACCCGCTACCGGGTGGCCAGCGGACGCCGGCTCAGCCCGCGCCGGGCGGTCGCCGGCCAGGAGGCCCGGGTCCACCTGCGGGTCGACAACGTCTCCCGGGTGCCCACCGGCGTGCTGCTGCTGGAGGACAAGGTCCCGTACGTGCTCGGGCCGCGCCCGCGCTTCGTGCTGGACCGGGTCGAGCCGCGCGGCCACCGCGAGGTCTCCTACCGGGTCCGCTCCGACCTGCGCGGCCGCTACCCGCTCGGGCCGCTGCAGCTGCGGCTGTCCGACCCGTTCGGGATGTGCGAGGTGACCCGCGCCTTCACCGCCTCCGACGTCCTCACCGTCGTCCCCCAGGTCCAGGCCCTGCCGTCGGTACGGCTCAGCGGCGAGTGGATCGGCCAGGGCGAGAGCCACAGCCGCACCCTGGCGCTGGCCGGCGACGACGACGTGATCCTGCGCGAGTACCGGCCCGGCGACGACCTGCGCCGGGTGCACTGGCGCTCCACCGCCCGGTACGGCGAGCTGATGGTGCGCCGCGAGGAGCAGCCCCAGCAGGCCCGGGCCACCGTCGTGCTGGACACCCGGGAGATCGCCCACCGGGGCAGCGGCCCCGCCTCCTCCTTCGAGTGGGCGATCGGCTGCGCCGCCTCCGTCGCCGTGCACCTGCTGGAGCGCGGCTACCAGACCCGGCTGCTCACCGACACCGGACAGTCCGTGCCCGGGCCGGGCGCGGGCGGAAGCCACAGCACCGCCGACGCCTCCGGGCTGGTCCTGGACGCCCTCGCGGTCGCCGACCTGTCCGACGGCGGCACCCTCTCCCGCGCCGAGGACCCGCTGCGGGCCGGCGGCGAGGGCCTGCTGGTCGCCGTCCTCGGCGAGCTGGACGAGGCCCAGGCCACCCGGCTGGGCCGGCTGCGCAGCCGGGCCGGCGGGGCGATCGCCTTCCTGCTGGACACCGGCACCTGGGCCGGCCTGCGGATGCTCGCCCCACACACCGGCGGCGACGACTTCGAGGCCAGGGTCCGACAGCTGCGGGAGTCCGGCTGGACGGTCCTCCCGGTGCGCGCCGGGGACTCCGTACCGGACCTGTGGCGGGCCGCCGACGGCAGCAGGACGACCGCCCCCTACCGAGAAGAGGCCGGAGCGTGACCACCCGGGCCAAACTGACCGCGTACTCGGCGCTGGCCACCGCCCTCGCCGCGCTGTGCATGATGCCGCTGCTCACCACCCGCGGCTGGCTCACCCACGCCTTCCTGGTGGTCGCCGTGATCGCCGCGGTCGGCGCGGGCCTGCGCCGCGCCCCGCTATACCGCTGGACGGTGCCGCTCGGGCAGCTGCTGGTGCTGTTCCTGCTGATGCTGCTCGGCTTCGCCGGCGCCGGCGGGGTGCTGCCAGGACCGGCCACCCTGCGGGTGCTGGGCCAGGTCTTCAGCGCCGGCCTGGACGACATACAGCAGTACGCCATCCCGGCTCCGCCCAGCGCCGGACTGCGGCTGATCCTGGTCTCGGCGGTCGGTCTGATCGCCGTCGCGGTGGACACCGTCGCGGTGACCTACCGGCGCTCGGCGCTGGCCGGGCTGCCGCTGCTGGCGCTGTACTCGGTCGGCAACGGCCTGGCCGGGGAGCACAGCAGCTGGGTCTGGTTCGCCGCCGCCGCGGCCGGCTACCTGCTGCTGCTGTTCGCCGAGGGCCAGGACCGGGTCTCCCGCTGGGGCCGGGTGTTCTACGGCGGCGCGCGCGGCGCCGCGGAGTCCGGCAAGGTCAACCCGGGCGGCCGCCAGGTCGGCGTGCTGGCCCTGGCGGTGGCGCTGCTGCTGCCCGTCGTCCTGCCGAACTGGAGCTCCGGACTGCTGGACTCCGGCTCCGGCGGATCGAACGGCAAGCGCGCCGGCGGGAGCCTGTCGACCAGCCTCGACCCGCTGGTCAGCCTGGAGGCCGCGATCACCAAGCCGACCGACGCGGAGCTGCTCACCTACACCATGGAAAGCCCGCTGGCCGACCAGATCTACCTGCGGACCGGCTCGCTCGACCAGTTCGACGGCACCAACTGGAAGCTCGGCAGCACCGCGGTCACCGACCTCCCGGCGACCCTGCCCACCCCCGAGGGCCTGCGCAACGCCCAGGTCCCGCGGATCGAGGGCGAGTTCAAGGTCAGCGAGCAGCTGGGGGGCAGCAGCTGGCTGCCGATGCCCTACCCGGCCGCCACCGTCCAGGTCCCCAACCGCGGCGACTGGAAGCTCGACCCGCTGACCCGCACCGTCCTGCCGGCCAACGACAAGGCGATCCGCGGCCTGGAGTACCACGTCAGCGCCCTGGACCTGCGGCCCACCGCCACCGAGCTGCGCCTCGCGGCCTCCGCGCCGTCCGACATCAGGGAGCACTACACCGCCGTCCCGGCCGACCTGCCGCCGGTGGTCGCCGAGAAGGCCAAGTCCGTCACGGCCGGCGCGCGGAACGACTACGACCGGGCGACGGCACTGGTCAACTGGTTCACCGGGCCGGACTTCACATACGACACCTCGGTCAACGGCGGCACCGGCAACAACGCGATCGCCGTCTTCCTGCAGGACCGCCGGGGCTTCTGCGTGCACTTCGCCTCCACCATGGCGGCGATGGCCCGGGTCCTCAAGATCCCGGCCCGGGTGGCCGTGGGCTTCACCCCCGGCGACAGCAAGGGCGGCGACAAATACTCGGTGACCGGCCGGATGTACCACGCCTGGCCGGAGCTGTACTTCGCGGGCTACGGCTGGCTGCGCTTCGAGCCGACCCCGAGCCGCGGCGTCCCGGCCCGCTACACCGACACGTCCGGCGCCCCGACCACCGCGCCGACCCAGCAGGCGACCTCCGCCCCGCAAACCGCGTCGGCCGCCCCGGCGCCGACCTCCAGCTCGGACTGCACCCCCAAGCAGCGCCAGCTGGGCGAGTGCGGCACCAAGGACAAGGCCGTCTCCACGGCCGCCGAGGAGTCCTGGCTGCTCTCCGGCCAGGTGCTCGGCACCCTGGCCGCGGTGCTCGCGCTGATCGCCCTCATGCTCGTCCCGATGCTCTGGCGCACCGCCCTGCGCCGCCGCCGGCTGGGCGGCGGCGGGCGGCGCGGGCCCGGCGGCGGACCGGCGGAGCTGACCGACGCCCAGGTGCTGGCCGCCTGGGACGAACTGATCGACTCCGCCTGGGACCTCGGAATTCCCCCGGACGAGTCACGCACCCCGCGCTCGGCGGCACGCCGGATCACCGAGAAGGCGAAGCTGGACGCGGACTCGGCGGCGGCCACCGGCCGGCTGGCACTGGCCACCGAGCGGGTGCTCTACGCCCCGCCCGGGCAGGCCGCCACGGAGCCGCTGGCCGCCGACGTCCGCACCGTCCGGCGGGGGATGCTGGCGACGGCCGGGCGGGCCGGGCGGACCCGGGCGCTGCTGCTGCCGCCGTCCTCGGCGCAGCTGTGGTGGCGGATCTCCGACGCGGTGCGGGCGGCCCGGACGGCGGTCGGCACCGCGGTCGAGCGGATGGTCGAGACGCTCTCCGCGCCGGCGCGGCGGGTGCGCGCCCGGCGCAAGCGGTCCGCTCCGGAGTCCTGACTCCGGCGTCCGGTCCCGGTACGAGGGTCCGGACACGAAGCCGGGGCGGGCAGTCGATCGACTGCCCGCCCCCCCATGAAAAAGAAAAGCCCGGGGGCGCACAAACCCCCCGTCTTCACAAAACCGCGGCCCGGCCCGCGCAGGGGCACCCCCGGCATAAAACC
>NZ_JBICYZ010000025.1:0-116343 GCF_043201465.1 Kitasatospora sp. NPDC048298 | reverse complement strand
CCCTCCCGCCCCCCCCCCCCCCCCCCCCCCCCCCCCCCCCCCCCCCCCCCCCCCCCCCGGGGGGGGGGGGGCCCCCCCCCCCCCCGGCCCCCCCCCCCCCGCTTCCTGCTGCCCGGAAGCCCTCGCCGGGTCGACACCGCCGCTCGGGCGCCACCCACTATCGATTCGGTGACCACCACCGTCGACAACAAGACCGAGATCACCGCCTCCGCCAACGTCCTGTTCGGCAAGGTCGAGGCGAAGGTCGGATTCTCGGTCCAGAAGACGACCTCCAGCACCAGGTCGACCACCGTGACGAACACCTGGAACTTCAACGACCCCGGGAAGTACGGCGTCTACCGGGCGACCCGCATGGTCACGGGCCAGTACGTCAAGTTCATCTGCGCCGAGACCGGCCCCACCACCGGCATCTGGGTCAACTCCCTGCCGAACGGCCCCGGGACGTTCACCACCTACGAGGTCCCGGAGATCGGCTCGGTCGCCTGCGCCTATCCCGAACCCGCCGGAACCGTACGCCGGATCGTCCAGACCCTCGTCGGCTGCTGACCGTGCCCGCTCACATCCCGACGGAGAAACCCATGACCAACCCGCTGCGACGAAGGGCCGCCAGGGCCCTGCGCGCCCTCGGCGTCGCCGCCCTGGCCTCGTCGGCTGCTCTCACCGTCCTCGCCGCCCCCGCGTCGGCCTCCGCCCCCACGGTGACCGGCTTCGATCCGGAGACGAAGACGCACGCGTGGGAGGGCCGGGAGGGCTGGGTCTGCGTGGACGGCTACTACCGGATCAGGACTCCGTTCTCGACCCCGCAGGGCAGCGACAACGTCCTCGACATGAGCCTGGCCACCCCGATGGTCGGAACCATCATCCAGCACGAATGGCACACCGGCAGCAACCAGCAGTGGGGCCTGTGCTACACCGGCTCGGGGAGCACGGCCTCCTTCGCCCTGGTGAACCGCAGGAACGGCCGCCTCTGCATGGGCATCGGGGACGCCGGCCGCCTTGACGCCTCGTGGCTCGCCACCTTCGACTGCGGCTCTCCGCCCCCCGACCACCAGACGTTCTCGATCATCCGCGACCCGGCCGACCGCAACCGCGTGCTGCTCCAGCTGCACCACTCGGGCAACTTCGTCGCCGTCTCCGCTCCCGGGGAGCGGGACGCCGTGGTGGCCCAGTACTCCTACCGCGCCACGCAGTTCACCCTGGAGTGGCTGGGCTAGGCCGTCTTCTGGAAGGCGTCGGACGCGCGTCTGGTCCGGCCGGCCGGGGAAGTCTCAGGCGGCCGGCCGGAGGAAGCTCTAGGGTGGCGGCCATGGCCCGCTTCGTCCTGATCCGCCGTACGCCGCTGCCGCCCGCCGAGTGCTGGGAGCGGCTGACGGCCTGGTCCCGGCACGGGGAGCGGGTGCCGTTCACCCGGGTCTCCGTGGTCCGGGGCAGCGGCCGGGAGGTGGGTGACGTCGTCCTGGCCCGGACGGCGCTCGGGCCGCTGCGCTTCGACGATCCGATGGAGATCGCCGAGCTGGTCGTCCCCGGCCCCGGATCCGCACCCGGATCCGGCCCGGTCGCCGGTCGGGACGGGCTGTGCCGGCTGGTGAAGCACGGCCGACCGGTGCGCGGCTGGGCCGAGCTGCGGGTGCGGGCGGTGGGCGGCGGCAGTGCGGCGGTCTGGACGGAGGAGCTGACGGTCGCCGGCCTGCCCGGGCTGCTCGACCCCTTCCTCGCCCGGGCGGGGCGGCTGGTCTTCGGCCGGGTGCTGGACCACCTGCTGGAGCCGTAGGGGCACTGGCGGGTGCCGGGACCACGCACGGGCCGAGTCACAGGGCCGAGTGTCAGGGCCGCGCCTCAGGGCCGAGGGCGGATGGTCATCCCCGGGCGCCGGCGGTGCACCGTCAGGTAGACGACACCCGCGGGCCCGGCGGCCACGCCCCGGGCGGCGCCGTGCGGCAGCATCCGCAGGTCACCCGGGCGCAGGTCGTATGCGACGCCCTCGCAGCGCAGCGTGCCCTCCCCCTCGATGCCCAGCACCAGGACGTCCAGGTCGGGTTCCACGTGGTCGGCCACGGAGGCGCCCGGCCGCAGCCGCACCACGTTGGCGTCGAGCTGGCGCTCGGCGCCCGTCAACCGCCACAGTGCTCCGGTGCCGGTGGCGTCCCGCAGCAGGTCGTCCAGGTGCACACCGTCACCCTGGGTGTCCGAGTCCGTCATGCGCACCATCATCGCACCGACCGGTGGGGGCCCTGTCGTCCGCACGCGCGAGTGCCTTCCGGCAGGGCTGACAAAGGCCGTACCGGCCTTGTCCTCCCCGCACGGAAGGCACATTCGCTTTCCTGTCACGATGCGGCACTGCCGCCGGTGAATCGCCCGGGCTGCGTCACGTACGGTTCCGTGAAATCCCGTGACCGAATTCCCCGGGCGCCCCGGCCACTACGCCATTTCGAGGTAGAACTTCTCGTGCCCGCCGCCGTTGGCGTTGATTTGACAGTTCACCGTTCCGCCGGGGCCGGTGGCGGTGGTCACCCCGCTGTCGGTCACCATGCGCAGGAAGATACCGGGGAAGGCCGCCGACTCGAAGGAGAACGAACCGTCCGCCTGGGCCCGGGCGTTGAACTTCTCCCAGGGGCCGATGTAGCTCTGGCAGTTGACCGTCCCGCCGCCCGCCATGGTGGTGGGGACCCCGTTGCCGTCCATGCGCAGGAACACGCTCGGGAAGGCCGCCGACTCGAAGGCGTACGAGCCGTCGGCCTGCGGCCGGACCTTGTACGCCGTCCAGGGGCCGGTGCCGTACTGACAGTTGACCTTCCCGCTTCCGTGGTCGGTGGGGGTCGTCACCCCGGTCCCGTCCATGCGCAGGTAGATGTTCGGGAAGAACGTCGACTGGATCGTGATCGGTGAGTCCCCGAGCTTTGCGAGGTCAGCTGCCGACAGGTGCATGATGGCCTTTCCTTTCGCCTGGACGGGTAGCGAACGAATCGAATTCGGCGCCACTGGAATCCTTTTGCAGCGCCGATCATCGGGCCCGGAGGGCGATATCGGGTTCAGCGCCCGCGGCATCTCAAGGCTGGAGCATTTCGGACCGGACTCCGCGCCCTCGTCAGCTCCATGTATGACTTCCCGTGCACAAGGGAAGCCCCACCGAATTGCCAGACCAGGCGGCATCGAAGCCGCCGTTTCGCGCTTTCCGCCCCCTCGGTTTTCCTGCAGTAGCAGGCCCGAAACTCACTGTATTTCGATGGGCACAGCATGTCCAGACTGCGTGCGGAAAGCGCCTTCCGGTCAGTCGCCGCCCCGGCCGCCGTAGCGCCGCCGCCACTCCCGGGCGCGGGCGTTGTGCCACTCCACGCCCTCCATGGCCTGGCGCTCGGAGAGGCCGCTCAGGCGGGCGACCACGCTCAGTGGCAGGGGTTCGTCGCACTCGGCGAGGGTGCGGCAGACCTTGGCGGCCCACTGCTCCTCGGGGACGAAGGGGCGGTGGCGGTAGTCCGCGATCAGGGTGGTCAGGTGCTCCGCGGAACAGGCCAGGACGACCCGCTTGCCGTCCAGTTCGGGTTCGGTGGAGTGCAGGGCGGAGGAGTCCGGCACCAGGGCGCCGAGCAGCTCGGTGCGGGCGACGGCGCGTCCGCACTGGTCGCACAGGTCGAGGGAGTCCGCGTCGGCGGCGGCGGGGTCCTCAGGCGGGGGTCCGATGTCCTCCATGCCGCGCGCCTACCCCGTGAGGCCGGGGCCAACCGAGCCCCCGACCGGCGGGGCCACCACTCGCGCGCGACGCCCAGGGGTCGCGGCGCCCCGTCCGGAAAGCCGCTCCGGCACAGGCCGACCGACGAACCGAGGCCGCCATGACCGCGTTCGGCTGCTTCCTGTCCTGCGAGGAGTTCTCCCCCGCCCAGCTGGTCGATCAGGCCCGGCTGGCGGAGCGGGCCGGTTTCACCCGGCTGGCGATCTCCGACCACTCCCCCCGTGGAACGACGCCCAGGGCAACGCCCCGTTCGTCTGGGGCGTGATCGGCGCGCTGTCACAGGTGGTCCGGCTGCCGGTGACCACCCTGGTCACCTGCCCCACGGTGTGGCTGCACCCAGCCGTGACGGCGCAGGCCGCGGCCACCGCGGACGTGCAGCTCGCGGGCGGGCTGCGGCTCGGCGTCGGCACCGGCGAGGCACTCAACAAGCACGTCCTGGGCGCCGCCGGCCGCCGTTCGCGGTGCGTGCGGAGATGCTGGAGGAGGCCGTCGAGGTGACGCGGGAGCTGTTCACCGGCGGCATGGTGTCCCACCGCGGCACGCACTACACGATGGAGAACGCCTGGCTCTACACTCCCCCGACCGCGGAACGGCTGCCGGTGTACGTCCCGGCCTTCGGCCCTCGCCACCGGGGGCGACCGGCTGGTGCTGGTCGCCCGGGGCCTGGCCGGACTGCGCGCCGCCTCGGCCGAGGCCCAGGCCGCCGGCTCGCCGGTGCGCACCGTACTGGCCGACGTGGCCGACCCGCAGGCCTGCGAGGCCGTCGCCGCCCGCGCCGTGCGGTTCGCCGCCGACCACCCCGGGCGGCGGGAGTACTGGGTGGGCGGCAGCACCGTCGGCACCCTGGTCGCCAACGCGCTCGCCCCCGGCCTGCTCGACCGCTACCTCGCCCGCACCGGCATCGGCGCCCAGCAGGAGGACGGCCCCCGACAGGCGGACGGCCTCGCCAACCTCCGGACGCCGTCGGACACTTCCGACGACCACGGCGCGCACGGCCGCTTCGACGACGAGGCCCGGGAGCGCAGCACCCGGCTGTGGGCCTCCCAGCACCACGGCCTGCTCGCCGTCGGCGGCGCCGCACTGCTCGGTGCGGCGGCGAGAGGGCTCGCACGCGGGTCACGGTCCGGGCCGCCGGGGCCGGGCTGACCATCGGCCCTCGGCTCGTCAGCGGCTCCGCCCTCGACCCGCCGGCGACTCAGCCCTCGGCCCGTCAGCGAGCCGTCCCCCGGCCCCGCCGCGGCTCGGCGGCGGTCCGGCGCCAGTCCAGGTACTGCTGGCGGACGTACCCGCGCGCACCGTCGCCTTCGGCGGTGACGCGGTCGTGTTCGGTCAGCTCCCCGGCCGCTATCCGCGCCCGCACCACCTGGTGCGGGTCGGCGTCGCCGCCCGCCAGGGCGATGCGGTCGGCCCGGGCGGCGGCGCGCAGCAGGTACTCGCGACGCTTGCGGGGCGGGCTCTTGACGGTGCTCCGGTGGGCGGCCAGGTCCTTCTCCTCCTCCGCGACGTCCGGGGCGTACTCGTACGCCTCCCCCGCCGTGGGCACGGGCCCGGCCGGCACCTGCCGCACCGGTTGGGGCGGCAGTGGCGGCAGGCCGTAGACGTGGAGCACGGCGTTCGCGAACTCCGGCTGGTCGACGGGTACTCCGTGCCGGCCGAAGACCGCGAACAGCTCGGCCAGGGCGCGCGGTTCGACGCCGCGTGGCCGGTCGTCCTCGGTGACGTCGATCCGGCCGAGCTGCGGGCCCCAGAACCGGCCCGGCGGGTCCACCAGGCGCAGGCGCAGGGTCACGTGGTGGCCGCTGGTCTCGATCTCCTCGCCGAACTCCATGGCCAGGCCGCTGATCTCCGACCAGGCGTAGCGGCGCGCGACCAGCAGCCGGACCAGGGTGAGGCCCTGCTCGTCCTCCCGTAGCCGGAAGGTGTGCGGCACCCCGACGGCCGCCGCGCCCCCGATCAGCACGCCGATCAGGGTGGCCGTCCCCGCGCCGGTGGCACCGGACAGGCCGAGCGCGAGCATCGTCGCCACCGCCAGGGCGCAGCCGATCCCGATGTTGCTTCCCCACTGCCGCATGACCGACAGCCGTACCGTCCGCATCCCGCCCCCTGATCGACCGTGCGTGTTCCTCCACGGTCCCGGGGATCACCGGGCCCGGGCAAGCGCCGACGGGGAGCTGTGACGGCCCCGTGACGAACCCGCCACACGGCGGCCGTCGAGCGCGCTACCGCCCGCGCAGCCGCCGCACGAGGTCGCGGGCGGCCTCCGGCCAGCTCGGGTGGTCGAAGGCGAAGCCCGCGTCGAGCAGGCGGGTCGGGACGACGCGGCGGCTCTTCAGCAGCAGCTCGGTGTCGGAGCGCAGCGCGAAGGCGCCCAGTTCGGCCATCCAGCGGGTGGCGGGCAGGGCCAGCGGCATGCCCCAGGCGGTGCGCAGCTCGCGCATGAACTCGCGCTGGGGCAGCGGGTTCGGGGCGGCGAGGTTGACCGGCCCGGTGAGGTCCTCGCGGGCGATCAGGAACTCGACGGCGCGGGCGAAGTCCCGCTCGTGGAGCCAGGAGACGTACTGGGCGCCGCCCGCGACCGGCCCGCCGACACCGAGCCGGGCCAGCCAGGAGAGCGCGTCGAGCGAGCCGCCGCGCTCGGGGCCGAGGACGGCGGCGGTGCGCAGCGCGACCCGGCGGGTGTGCGGGGTGTCGGCCTCGGCCAGGGTGCGCTCCCAGGCCTGGGCGACGTCGATGCTGTACCGCCAGGCGGGCGGGGCGTCGGGCTCGCTGCCGCCGATCAGGCCGTCCCGCTCGTCGTTGGGGGCGTCGTGGCGGTGGGCGTAGACGGTGGCGGTGCTCATCTGGAGCCAGCACGAGGGCGGGCGGCGGGCGGCTGCTACGGCCTCGCCGACGACCCGGGTGGACTGCACCCGGGAGTCCATCATCTCCTGCCGGTTCGCCTCGGTGTAGCGGCAGTTGACGCTGCGCCCGGCGAGGTTGAGCACGACGTCGGCGCCGTCGATCTCGGCTGCCCAGGCGCCGAGGGTCCGTCCGTCCCAGCCGACCTGCCGGGATCCGGCGGGCCTGCGGCTGAGCACGACGACCTGGTGCCCGGCGGCGGTCAGGCGCCGGTCGAGCAGCGTCCCGAGCTCACCGGATCCACCGGGAATGACGACCTTCATGGGTTCCCCCTCTTGCCTCGGTTCCTCGGAACCCAGCGTAGCCCAGACTTCTGAACGCGTTCAATTCTATGCCCCGATCCCCTCCGAATGTCGGCCGTGATCGTCGGTCAGCAGAAGTGGACCTTGTGTCGAAGCACTCCGGTACCTATCGTCTCGATGTATCGGTTCGATACATCGAGCCGGAATCAGACCGTCGATCAGCGGGGGCTTCAGTGACGGGAATCAACGACGACACCCGGCAGCACCAGGACGACGCGCGTGGCCGGGCGGCCGCCGGCCAGGAGTCGGCGCAGGCCGAACGGCGGCTGCACAGCTCGTCGTTCGGCCGCGCGGCGGGCGCCTACGCCGAGCACCGCCCGGACTACGCGCAGGCCGCCGTGCGCTGGGCCCTCGAGGCCGCGCCCGGCCAGCGGGTGCTCGACCTCGGCGCCGGGACGGGCAAGCTCACCGCCACCCTGGTCGCCCTGGGCCACGACGTCGTCTCGGTCGAACCCGACCCGGCGATGCTGGCCGAACTGCGCGCCGCACTGCCGACCGTCCGCGCGCTGGCGGGACGAGCGGAGGCGATCCCGCTGCCGGACGACTCCGTCGACGCCGTGGTGTCCGGCAACGCCATGCACTGGTTCGACATGGACCTCGCGGGGCCGGAGATCGCCAGGGTCCTCGCCCCCGGCGGCGTGCTGGCCGGCCTGTGGAACGTCTTCGACGACCGGGTCGACTGGGTGGCCGGCCTCGCCCGCGTCACCGGCCCCGCCGCCATCGGCCCGCGCGACGTGCCCACCAGTTGGCGCGTCGAGACGGCGCGGATGCACCTTCCCCGGTCCGGCGGGGACGCCCGGTTCGACTCGCCCGAGCAGGCGGAGTTCCCGCACGGGCAGCGGCGGACCGCCGACTCCCTCGTCGCCACCCTCTCGACGAAGGCGGGCGTCCTGGTCATGCCGGAGCAGGAACGGAAGGCCCTGCTGGACGCCACCCACGCCTACCTCACCGACCGGCCGGAGACCGGCGCCGGCACCGGCACCGGCACCGGCGAGTTCACCCTCCCGATGCTCACCAGCGTGCTGCGGGTCCGCCGGATGTGAGGCCCGCCGGCCCGTCCTTCCGGTGACCAGCGGCCCCCGCTCCCCGCTCACCCGGGGAACGAGGACCGCAGTCACTCACCGAGCCGGCGTCACTTGTCGGCCCGGAAGGCCCCGTGGACTCGCAGGTTGCCGTTGATCGCCACCAGGTCGTCGTTGGTGTGCAGGATCCAGGCACTCCCGGTGCGGACCGAGAGGTGCCTGTTGGCGTTCACCTTCCCGAAGAACGCCGACTCCCCGCCGACCCGCAGGTCGCCGGTGGCGTTCACCTTCCCGGCAAACACCGACTCCCCGCCGACCGACAGGTCGCCGTTGGCGTTCACCTTCTGCCGGAACTCCGACTCCCCGTGGACGACCAGCCGCGGCGGACCGTCCAGCGTCTCCAGCACGTTGTCGACGGTCAACCCGCCGTGCAGGGTGAGGCGTTGCTTGACCTGGGCCCGGTCGGTGACCAGGTCGTTCAGGTCCGCCTTGTCGGCGGCGACGGTCCCCCACGTACGGTTCCCCGCGCCCTGGAACACGTTCAGCCCGGACGCCGGGAACTCGATCCACCCGTCACCGGACGTACGCCCCTGCACCCAGCTGGTGTTGACGCCGTTCAGGTCCGCCTTGTCCGCGGCGACCGTCCCCCACTCGCGGTGCCCGGAGCCCTGGAACACGTTCAGCCCGGACGCCGGGAACTCGATCCAGCCGTCACTGGACGTACGCCCCTGCACCCACTTGGTGTTGACGCCGTTCAGGTCCGCCTTGTCGGCGGCGACCGTCCCCCACGTCTCCTGTCCGTCCTTGCGGACGTTCACTCCGGACTGCGGGAAGTCGAGCCAGCCCTTGCCGGAGTCGCGGTCCCCGACCCACTTGGTGTTGATGCCGTTCACGCTGATCTTCTCGGCGTGAACGGTGCCCAGGTCGTTCCCCTGGCCGTGACCGACCGTGATCCCGTCCGACGGGAACTGGATCCACCCGGAACCGCTGTCGCGGCCCCGCACCCACGCGGCGGTCACGGTGTCGACGTCCGCCTTGGCGGCGGCAACCGTACCCGGCGCGTTCGACGCGTCCCGCACCTGCACACCCTGCGCCGTGAGGGTGACCCGACCCTTCTCCGTCGTCCCCTCCACCCACGGCGTCGACACCCCGACCGACGCCGTCACACTCTCCACATCCGCCTTGCCGGCCGCAACCGTACCCGGCGCGTTCGACGCGTCCCGCACCTGCGCACCCTGCTCGGTGAAGACGATCCGGCCGCGCGGCGCCGTGCCTTCCACCCACGGGGTGTACACGCCCTTGGTCGCCGTCACACTGTCGAACTCGGGGCTGCGCAGGTGGACGGTGGTGGTCAGCAGGTAGCTCGGCTGCTGCCCGTTCGGGGAGCTGGCGATCAGGGTGTAGGTGGCGTCCCGCTTCGGCTCCTGGCCGGGCTTCGGCGACCACTGCCAGCCGGCCGCCGCCCCGCTCCTCGGCGGGACGGCCTCCGGCGGGCCGTCCGGGCCCTGGATCTGGTACGTGAGGGTGTCCGGGCCGTCCCACTGCAGGACGACGTCCTTGCCCGCGGCCACCAGGGAGTCCTTCGCACGGAAGTTCCGCGGCACCTTGGCTTCCTGCTTGATCAGGCTCAGGGTCACGAGGCTCGGGTGCACGAAGCCGCCGATGTTCGCCGCCCGCTCCGTCACCCGCAGCAGGACCAGCCCCGGCTTGCTGGAGACCGGGAAGCCCTCCATCGCCACGACCATGGAGCCGCCGCCCTTGATGAGGGTGGGGTAGCGGGGGTCCTGGGAGGAGATCTTGTAGACGGCGGTCGAGGTGTTCCAGTCGGTCGCCGGCTTGTTCGCCGGGTCCGTCGCGGTGTTCTGCGTGATCTGCGGGGTGAACGCTTTCGGATCGGTCGTCAGGTCGCCGTCCTTGTCCCCGACGGGCACCTGGATCTCGGTGGAGTACCAGAGCGCGTCGTCGCTGTTCGGGTTGGAGATGATGACGTAGACCGTCCCCCGGGACTCCTCGCCCGCGTTGGGCACCTGGAGCGGAGCCGGGTCGGTGAGGATTTCGTAGTTCAGAGTTGCCACCGTTGTAGACCCCCTGATTCTGCTGCACGGGCGCTCGCCTCCACGGGCACCGCCCCCTTGTCACAGCACTGTCCTGCCAGCGGAAATCCCGGGAGCCCGGATTCCGCACAACCGGCGCGAACCAGTCCCGCACTGGCCGAAAGATGGATGACGGAATTCCGGCTCCATCTTTTTCCTCACACGGCACTTCAGGCCCGGGAAAAGCGAATTCACCCTGCGACACCACCGGTTTTGCCGCCGATTCGATAGCGCTGACCGGCCTGCGGCAGCGGCGATCCACGTCGCCGGCGATCCACGGAAGCTTCCGGTTTCCCGGGGCGGGTCCGCTCGGCCCACGCGGCCACCGGCGGCCCTGCCGCGCCGACGACCGCGAAGAGGGCGCCGAGGAGCAGCCACCCGGTATGGCCGAGCGCGAGAACCGCCCCGGTGAGGATCACCGGGGCGAGGGCCTGGCCCGCTCCGAAGCCGATGCCGGCCAGGCCCTGGTACTGCCCCTGGGCGTGGTCGGGTGCGAGGCCGAAACCGAACGCGAAGCCGGCCTTCGCACGACCGGCAGTCGTGGATGTAGCCCATTCCGTACCGCCCAACGGAACGCGCACTGCGGGCATGCACCGGTTCTCACCCGATCGTTCCGGGCGGTGCCGGGCGGGCGATGGCCACCCACGTCCGTCGCGATCTCCGGATCGCGCTTTCGGTGTCCCGGATCTCGTCCTGGCGCATGCCCGGACGAGATCCGGGACACCGTCGATCGCGGGGGCATTGCGGTGTTGTCCGTCGAATGTTCGGCTGATTCGGCTGTCCGCTCAGCCGGTCTCGGCCACGCAGGCGAGATCCGGCACCGGTCGCTCCCCAGTGGTCAGGAACGTGGTCACCGCGTTGTCGCCGCACTTGTTCTTGGCGAACCCAGATCAGCGCCGCGTCCCAGCCCGCGATCGTCGCCCTGATGCTCGAACAGCTCGGCGCCCGGCCCGGCCAGCGCGTCTTCGAGGCCGGAGCCGGGACCGGAGTCAACGCCGCCTACCTGGTCACCATCGTCGGCTTGGCGGTCGCCCTGGCCGACGCTGCCGCCGTGTTCGAGGAGTCCGCGTTCGACCTGGGTACGTCCGGAGGCGACCGCTTGAGTCCCATACTCGAACAGCGCCGCCATCGGACGCCGGCAACCTCATCGCCGGCCCCAACTGGACTTTCCAGGCGAACACTTGGGAAGGCGACTGTCTTCGAGGTCGAGCAGCGCGGCCGGTGGGGTACGCGCGAGGCGGGTCAGAACTCGCGGCCGATCAGCGGGACCTGCTGGCGGCGAGCTGGTGGCCGCGCGGGCGGCGGCCGCCTCCAAGCCCCGGGTGCCGAGGGCCCACCGCTTCCAGCAGGGCCCGAGCGCCCGGGGCTTTCGCCGCACGGGGCGCCCGCGTCCCGCCCCGCACGGGACGCCACCGGCGAGGCTGAGTAGCGCTCCGCGACCACCGCGGGGACGGAGGACCGGCACGCCTTCCGCTACGCCCACGCGGGCTGAGTTCAGGGGTCGTGGCGATCGCAGTGGTCATGACCCCCGTCGTGCCCGTCGCCGTCGTGCCCGTCACCGTGGTGCTCGTGGTGCTCGTAGTGCTTGATCGTGGTGAGGTCGTTGGCGGTGTGGATGGTGGCGTCACCGCCTCCGGTGACGGTAGCGGTGTTGGTGACCTGCGCAGGGGCGTCGCAGGAGACGTCGACCTTCAGGGTGATGGGCGGGTAGCTCTGCCCGGCAGGCAGGACGTCGCTGCGGGTACAGGTGAGGGTGGCCAGAATGCAGTGCCATCCCTTCCCGGTGATCCGGTCGGCCCGAAGACCTGCGGGGAGGGTGTCGTGAACGGTGACCGTGGTGCCATCGGTCGGGCCGACCGCTGTGGCGTTACCCACAGTAATGGTGTAAACGCCGTCCTCGCCCCGGACGAAGTGGTCCGCGTGACTCTTGGCGATGGTCAGGGAGGGGCCGAGTACCGTGAATGTGAGGCCGGTACTGCCGGTGCCGGCAGCGCTCTCGGTGCCGCCGCGGTCAGTGGTGGCGCTGCCACTGGATTCGGTGAGGCCGGTGGCGGCGGTGTCGATCACCGGCACCGTGCGGCCGTTGACCTGGGCGACGGAGGCGCGCTGAGCCGTGGCCGTCCAGACTGTGGCCAGGACGATCGCCAGGACGGCCAACCCGGCCATCATGACCGCCGCCGGCTTGCGGACCCGTACCCTCAGCCACCGTCGAAACATGCCGCCCATTCCTCCCGGGCCGCGGCTTGCTTCAGCCCGCCCTCTCCCATGCCTGAACACCGACATCTCCGCTTCCAAATCGCCGACAACAAGCCGTTACTGTTCGTGACCCGAATATCACTTTGCGCTTCGGTGAGTGCGCTCGCACATACAACACGGTGGTGATCGCGGCGAGCACACGAGACCCGACGGACAACCCGCCGAACACAGCGGGTGGGCCAGTGGTGCGCCGCAGAGCGCCGGCGAGGATGACGCCGGCGCGAAAGGAGCGGTGGCGCGCTCGATGACGACCCTCATGCGTCACCCACGGAGCGGATCAGCCGGACGCGGGGGCGGGGCTCGGTCGGAGTGGTCACCGGCGGCGCCGGAGGAACTTGAAGAGCAGAAGGCACAGGGCAGCGACGAGGGCCGAAAGCCCGGCGACCACAGGGGACGGGAAGTGCCCTTGCTGGGCGACCGACGCGGCGACCGCTCCAGTGCTACCGGGAGTCGTCGGGAAGGTGACGGTGGCGCGCGCGGTGTGCTCGACCAGGCCGCTCTTGAGCGTGAGCTCCACCGTCGACGAGCCGTCCGACAGCTGTGCGTCCAACGGGACGACCATCTCCGCAGCGTCACCCGGAGCCAGTGTGGTGCCCGTCCTGGCCGGGAACGGTCCGGCGCGCAGTCCGCCCGACCCGTCGAAGACGGAGAGTGCCCCGCCGATGTCCAGGGCGCGGCCCCCCGTGTTGTGGATCCGGGCGCGAACCTCCCCCCGCCCGTCGCGGGCTCGGGCCGGATGGAGCCGCTCGATCTCGAAGTCCGAGGGTGGCTCACCACCGGGACCGACGTCGATGTACATGCGGACGCCCACCCGGCCCTGGAACGTCACATTGTGCGAGCGGTCCGTGGGGGTGTCCGTCTGTGCCCAGATGACGCCGTATCGCTCCCCGGCGGCGGCGTCCCCGGGCACCCGGATGGTGGCGCGTACTCGCACCGTTTCGGAGGCCGCCAGCTCAAGGTCCGCCGTGTCGAGTGACGTCCAGCCGGTCAGCTCGTTGGGGGTGCGCTCCGGCGCGAAGGTGAACTCACCCTTCGCGATGGTGGCCGCCGCGGCGTAGACGTTGACGTGCATCGGCGTGGACGACTCGTTGGTGACCTCCACCCGCCGCTCGATGGTCGAGCCGGGCGCGACGTGGTCGACGATGTAGGCGTGCGCCCTGGGATCCGCACGGCGGCTTTCCGGAGCGTCGAGCAGCTTGATACCGATGGTCTTCCCCGCGGCCGGGTCCCGGGGGGAGGACAACCCGGGTGCCGCATGCCCCGCTGCCGGCATCACCCCGGCCGCCTGTACGAGGGCCAGCGCCAGCAGCAGAACCCCGCACCGGCGCGCGCCCTTCATTCCATCAGGCAACGGACTGGGTCAGCGTTCCGGTGTAGATCCCGCCGACGGCGCTGGGGGGCACGTTGACGGAGATTGTCGGGTTCCAGGACGCGGTGTTGTCTCCGACACCAGCGCTCCCGGTGAGCACCGTCTGCGCGCTGTTGCTCAGCGTCACGTTCGTTGGAGTGGCGGTAATGGTACCGGTCGTCGTCACCGTCCCGACCGTGTAGGTGGCGTCGGTGGCGGCGATCGTCGTCACACCGTTTGTGAAGTCCGTCTCCGCTGCGGTCACCGTCCAGGAGGCCGAGACGAGGGCGCGATCGTCGGTGACGGTACAGGGCCCGATCGGCGCGCTGATGACGGTGCCGGGCGCTCCCGAGCCGAGGTTGGCACTGGCCGGTACCGTCAGCGTCAACGCGCCGGACGTGACGGCGAACGTGACTGTGGTGCTGGGGTCGGCCGCCGCGACGGCGAGGCCCGGCTGGACCGCGACGAGAGTCACGGCTGCGGCCGCGATGGACATGATTCGTGCAAGCACAATTGCTCCCGAAGTAGCTGCCCGCCAACGGACACTGGCAGACGTGGCGTCAGGGAATCGGGCGCGGCCCTGTTCACGCAAGCCGACGCGCGCCACACTCCGCCACACGAATGACCCCGTTTCAGCCGGATCGAAGCCCAGCCCGCGACACGCGGGGTGCGGTGCGGGCCGTTCCGTACGGTCTCCTTCGACGGCCGCGGCTCGGCACGCCGGGACCGCCGCGCCCTCACCCCCCACCAAAGCCGGGAGCGCACGGCCGGCCGGGCCCGCTCGGTGGCGCAGGATCGGCGGGCCTCAGGGCGGGCACAACGCGCAGACGGCGCCCTCTGGACTTACTAGGACGTCCAACTATATGGTCGACGGCAGGTCCGCGGTGTCAGGGAAGCCGGTGTGAGTCCGGCACGGTCCCGCCACTGTGACCGGGGAGTTCGTCCTCGTGAGGGACGGCCACTGGCAGCCAGCCGGGAAGGCCTGAGGGCGTGCGGTGATCCGGGAGTCAGGATACCGGCCGCGGGTGATCCGTGTTTTCCACGAGGATGGAGACGACACGCATGACTCCGGGCTGCTCCCGTTCCACTGCTCCTGGCTGTCCTGTGCCGACGACTGCCGGGGCCCAACCGCTCTGACGGTTCGTCATGCCACCGCCACCGTGACGTCGCGCGGCCGCATCACCGTGCGCCCGCCCGTCGGCGGCGGCCTCCATTCCTCCTCTCCCCGACCCTGTCGAGAGTAGGAACCGATGGTCCGTGAACTGACCCACTTCGTCGGCGGCAAGCGCGTCGCCGGGACGTCCGGCCGCTTCGGCGACGTGTACGACCCCAACACCGGCCGGGTGCAGGCCCGGGTGCCGCTGGCCGACCGCGCCGAGGTCGAGGCGGTGATCGCCGACGCCGCGCAGGCCCAGCCCGCGTGGGCGGCCTGGAACCCGCAGCGGCGGGCGCGGGTGCTGCTGCGCTTCCTGCAACTGGTCGAGCAGGAGAAGGAGGAACTGGCCCGGCTGCTGTCCGCCGAGCACGGCAAGACCGTGGCCGACGCCCACGGCGACATCCAACGCGGCCTGGAGGTCGTGGAGTTCGCCGCCGGGATCCCGCACCTGCTGAAGGGCGAGTTCAGCGACAACGCCGGCACCGGCATCGACGTCTACTCGATGCGCCAGCCGCTCGGCGTCGTCGCCGGCATCACGCCGTTCAACTTCCCCGCGATGATCCCACTCTGGAAGGCCGCACCCGCGCTGGCCTGCGGCAACGCCTTCGTCCTCAAGCCCTCCGAGCGCGACCCCTCGGTGCCGCTGCGGCTGGCCGAGCTGTTCCTGGAGGCCGGGCTGCCGCCGGGCGTGCTCAACGTGGTCAACGGCGGCAAGGAGGCCGTGGACACCCTGCTGGAGGACCCGCGGGTCGAGGCGCTCGGTTTCGTCGGCTCCACGCCGATCGCCCAGTACGTGTACGCGACCGCCGCTGCGCACGGGAAGCGGGCGCAGTGCTTCGGCGGCGCCAAGAACCACATGATCGTGATGCCGGACGCCGACCTCGACCAGGCCGCCGACGCGCTGGTCGGCGCCGGCTACGGCTCGGCCGGGGAACGCTGCATGGCGATCTCGGTCGCCGTACCGGTGGGCGAGGAGACCGCGGACGCCCTGGTGGCGAAGCTGGTCGAGCGGATCGCCGGGCTCAAGATCGGCCGCTCGGACGACCCGGCGGCGGACTTCGGCCCGCTGGTGGGCCGCGACGCGCTGGACCGCGTCCGCGACCACCTGGACCTCGGCGTCCGGGAGGGCGCCGAACTCGTCGTGGACGGAAGGGACTTCCGCCTCCCCGGCCACGAGGACGGCTACTTCCTCGGCGCCTCCCTGTTCGACCGGGTCACCCCGGACATGCGGATCTACCAGGAGGAGATCTTCGGCCCGGTGCTCACCGTCGTCCGCGCCGCCGACTACGAGGAGGCGCTGCGGCTGCCCAGCGAGCACCAGTACGGCAACGGCGTGGCCATCTACACCCGGGACGGCGACACCGCCCGTGACTTCACCCGCCGGGTGAACACCGGCATGGTCGGCGTCAACGTGCCCATCCCGGTCCCGATCGCCTACCACACCTTCGGCGGCTGGAAGCGCTCCGCCTTCGGCGACCTCAACCAGCACGGGCCGGACTCGATCCGCTTCTACACCCGCACCCGCACCGTCACCTCGCGCTGGCCCTCCGGGGTCAAGGAGGGCGCGAGCTTCACCATGCCGACGATGGGCTGAGGCGGGCCGTGCACACGCAACTGACCGACGATCAACTCGCCATCGTCGAGACGACCCGGACCTTCGCCCGCGAGCACCTCGCACCGAACGCCGTCGAGTGGGACCAGGCCAAGCACTTCCCGGTGGACGTGCTGCGCAAGGCGGCGGAGGTCGGCCTGGCCGGCGTCTACGTCGGCGAGGAGTCCGGCGGATCCGGGCTCACCCGCGCCGACGGCGTGCTCGTCTTCGAGGCGCTGGCGACCGGCTGCCCCTCGATCGCCGCCTACCTGTCCATCCACAACATGGTCGCCTGGATGATCGACCGCTACGGCGACGACGCCCAGCGCGCCCGGTGGCTGGCTGGTCTCTGCACGATGGAGACCCCCGCCAGCTACTGCCTCACCGAGCCGGGCGCCGGCTCGGACGCCGCCGCGCTCACCACCCGGGCCCGCCGGGACGGGGACGCCTGGGTGCTCGACGGCGTCAAGCAGTTCATCTCCGGCGCCGGCGCCTCCGAGGTCTACCTGGTGATGGCCCGCACCGGCGGCCCGGGGGCCGACGGGGTGTCCGCCTTCGTCGTCCAACGGGACGACCCCGGCGTCTCGTTCGGGCCGAACGAGCGGAAGATGGGCTGGAACGCCCAGCCCACCCGGCAGGTGCTCCTCGACGGGGTGCGCCTGCCCGCCGACCGCCTGCTCGGCGCGGAGGGCGAGGGCTTCCGGATCGCCATGAGCGGGCTGAACGGGGGCCGGCTCGGCATCGCCGCCTGCTCGCTCGGCGGCGCGCAGGACGCCCTGGAGCGCGCCACCGGCTACCTGGCGGACCGCGAGGCGTTCGGCGCCCGGCTCCTGCACTCCCAGGCCCTGCAGTTCCGACTCGCCGACATGGCGACGGAGTTGGAGGCGGCCAGGGCGCTGGTATGGCGGGCGGCGGCCGCCCTGGACCGGGGCGATCCCCGGGCGCCCCAGCTGTGCGCGATGGCCAAGCGCTACGCCACCGACACCGGCTTCGAGGTCGCCAACCAGGCCCTCCAACTGCACGGCGGCTACGGCTACCTGGCCGAGTACGGCATCGAGAAGATCGTCCGCGACCTGCGGGTGCACCAGATCCTGGAAGGGACCAACGAGATCATGCGCGTCATCGTCGCCCGCGGCCTGACCGGAGCCGCGTGATGACCCCGAACGACACCGCGGAGGTCCTCGTCCAGCGGGAGGGCCGGGCCGGGCTGATCGTCCTCAACCGGCCGGCGGCCCTGAACGCCCTCACCCACGGCATGGTGCGGCGGATCGCGCAGGCCCTGGACACCTGGGAGGAGGACGACCGGGTCGACACCGTCGTCGTCACCGGCGCCGGTGAACGGGCCTTCTGCGCGGGCGGCGACATCGTCGCCATCCACCGCGCCGCCACCGGCGGGGACCGGGGCGCCGTCGAGGAGTTCTGGCGCGACGAGTACCGCCTCAACGCCCGGATCGCCCGCTACCCCAAGCCCTACGTGGCGCTCATGAGCGGCATCGTGATGGGCGGCGGCGTCGGCGTCTCCGCCCACGGCAGCGTCCGCATCGTCACCGGGACGACCCGCGTGGCCATGCCGGAGGCGGGCATCGGCTTCGTCCCCGATGTCGGCGGCACGTACCTGCTCGCCCTCGCTCCGGGCGAGTTGGGCACCCACCTGGCCCTGACCGCCGGTTCCGTCGGTGCCGCGGACGCGCTGCTCTGTGGGCTCGCCGACCACTTCGTTCCCACGGAGAAGGTCCCGGCGCTGCTCGACGACCTCGCCGAGCTGCCCGTGCACGACGCCCTCGAACGGCACGTCGGACCGGCGCCGGCCGGTGTGCTGGACGGACAGCGCGGATGGATCGACCGGTGCTACGCGGCCGGCACCGTCGAGGAGATCCTCGACCGGCTGCGGGACAGCGGTGAACCGGAGGCGAAGAAGGCCGTCGACCGGATCACCGCCAACTCGCCCACCGCCGTGAAGGCCACGCTGGCCGCGTTGCGACGGGCCCGCGCCCTCGGCCCGCTGGAGGCCGTCCTGGACCAGGAGTACCGCACCTCCTGCGCGGCCCTGGCCACCGGCGACCTCGCCGAGGGCATCCGGGCCCAGGTGATCGACAAGGACCGTTCGCCGCGGTGGAGCCCGGCGGCGCTGGGCGCCGTCGAACCCGCCGCTGTGGCCCGCTACTTCGCCCCGCTCGGCGAGCGCGAACTCGGCCTCGCCGCCACCACACCCCTGGAGCGCTGGTGACCCTCGACATCGGATTCATCGGACTGGGCAACATGGGCGGCCCGATGGCCGCCAACCTCGTCAAGGCCGGCCACCGGGTGACCGGCTACGACCTCGCGGCGGACGCCCGTGAGCGGGCGGCGGGCCACGGGATCGCCGTCGCCGAGTCGGCGGAGCGGGCGGTGGCCGGGGCCGAGGTGGTCATCACCATGCTGCCGACCGGCCGGCACGTGCTGGAGGCCTACGAGGGCCTGACCGCCGCCGCGCGCGAGGCGCTGTTCGTGGACTGCTCCACCATCGCCGTCGGGGACGCCCGGATCGCCGCCGACCTGGCCCGCACGACCGGGCACCGGGCCGTCGACGCGCCGGTGTCCGGTGGTGTGCCCGGCGCCGAGGCCGCGAGCCTGACCTTCATGGTCGGCGCGGAGGACGCCGACTTCGGCGAGGCCGAACCGTTGCTGGCCGCGATGGGCCGCCGGGTCGTGCACTGCGGCGCCTCCGGGGCGGGGCAGGCCGCGAAGATCTGCAACAACATGATCCTCGGCGTCTCGATGATCGCGGTCAGCGAGGCCTTCGTCCTCGGGGAGAGCCTCGGGCTCAGCCACGAGGCGCTGTTCGACGTGGCCTCCGCCGCCTCCGGGCAGTGCTGGGCGCTCACGTCCAACTGCCCCGTCCCCGGGCCCGTCCCCACCAGCCCGGCGAACCGCGACTACGCGGCCGGGTTCGCCGCCGCCCTGATGGCCAAGGACCTCGGACTGGCCGCCGGGGCGGCCGATTCCGCCGGCCTGCCCACCGAACTCGGGCGCAGGGCAGCGCAGTTGTACGCCGACTTCGCGGCGGCCGACGGCGCCGGGCTGGACTTCTCCGCCATCATCACCACCCTCGGGAAGGGCACCGCATGACCTACGAGACGATCCTGGTCGAGCGCAAGGGCCGGGTCGGGCTGATCACCCTCGACCGCCCGAAGGCGCTCAACGCGCTCAACACCCTCCTGATGAACGAAGTCGTCGCCGCGGCAACGGACTTCGACCGTGACCCGGACATCGGCTGTCTGGTGGTCACCGGTTCGGAGAAGGCGTTCGCGGCCGGCGCCGACATCAAGGAGATGCAGTCCCTGGAGTTCGTCGACGCCTACCTCGGCGACTGGTTCGCGGCCTGGGACCGGTTCGCCGCGCTGCGCAAGCCCGTCGTGGCGGCCGTCGCCGGCTACGCGCTGGGCGGCGGCTGCGAGCTGGCGATGCTGTGCGACGTCCTGCTCGCGGCGGACACCGCGAAGTTCGGGCAGCCGGAGATCAAGCTCGGCGTCATCCCCGGCATCGGCGGCTCGCAGCGACTGACCCGCGCGGTCGGCAAGGCCAAGGCCATGGAACTGTGCCTGACCGGCCGGGTGATGGGCGCCGAGGAGGCCGAGCGGGCCGGCCTGGTCTCCCGGATCGTCCCGGCCGACCAGCTGCTCACCGAGGCGCTGGCCACCGCCGAAACCATCGCGGCGATGTCCGCCCCGGCGGCGATCATGCTCAAGGAAAGCGTCAACCGCTCGTACGAGACCACCCTCGCCGAAGGCGTCCGCTTCGAGCGCCGGCTCTTCCACGCCACCTTCGCCACGGCGGACCAGAAGGAGGGCATGGCCGCCTTCACCGAGAAGCGCCCGCCGGAGTTCCGCAACCGCTGACGGCCCGCGCGGTGCGCCCCCTCGACGGGGTGGCGCACCGCCCGTCGGCTCAGGACCTACCGGAGCAGCGTCACGGGAGGCTTCGAACACCGTGCTGTGACGCACGATCCCTTGACCGGATCTTTCCCGTTTCGCCATGATGAGCCGTCATGTTCTGACTCCGCCGATGGGGGAAGTCCGGTCCGAATCCGGCGCTGACCCGCAACGGTAGGCCGTCGACGCCATGTCGGCGGCGAGCCCGATTACCCGTCGGCGGAGGTGTGTCGTCCCCTCCTCCCGTCGTGGTCTGCGGGCCGGAGCTCCGAGGGCTGCCCCGGCACCGTGCCGCTGTCCTCCGGGCCCCTGCGTCCAGGCCCGGAAAGGCACCCATGCCCACGCTCCGCCGCACTCTCGGTCTGCTCGCGATACCCGCCCTGGCGCTCGCCACCGCGCTCCCCGCCACCGCCACCGCTGCCACCGCCGCCCACGCCGACACGGCCTCGTCCAGGACCGTCCTTCCCGACGCCGCGGCGGCCGGCTGGCTGGCCCGCCAGCTCGTCGACGGGGACCACTTCGAGTCCGTCTTCAACGGCACCGCCTACCCCGACCAGGGCCTGACCATCGACGCCGTGCTGGCCTTCGCGGCCTCGCGCAGCTCCGACGAGGCCGCCGCCAAGGCGACCGCCTGGCTGGCGAAGCCCGAGATCCTCTCCGGCTACCTCGGCGACGGCACGACCGAGGCGTACGCGGGCGCGACCGCCAAGCTGCTGCTCGCCGTCGAGGTGCGCGGCGCGAACCCCGCGAGCTTCGGCGGCGTCGACCTGCCCTCGCGGCTGCGCTCCCTCCAGACCACGGAGGGGCGCTTCTCCGACCGCTCCCAGTGGGGCGACTACAGCAACGCCTTCGGCCAGTCACTGGCCCTGATCGCCCTGCACCGCACCCCCGGTGACGCCCCGACGGCGGCCGTGGACTTCCTCGCGAACAGCCAGTGCGCGGACGGCGGCTTCCCCCTCTCCTTCGGCCAACCCACCTGCGCCGGTGACCCGGACGCCACCGCCCTCGCCGTGCAGGCCCTCGCCGCCACCGGCCGCACCGCCAAGGCGAACACCGGCCTCGACTGGCTGGCCGCCCACCAGAACGCCGACGGCGGCTTCGCGGCCGCGGGGGCCACCACCTCCAACGCCAACACCACCGGCCTGGCCACCCAGGCGCTGCTCTCCGGCGGGCGCTTCGGCACCGGCCTCAAGGGCTGGAGCCGGCTGGTCAAGTTCCAGCAGGGCTGCTCCGCCGATCCGGCGGTGCGGGGCGCGGTCGCCTACGACGCGACCGGTTTCAACGCGGCCAGCGGCACCCGGGCCACCGCGCAGGCCGTCCTCGGCCTCGCCGGCACCCCGCTGTCGACGCTCTCCGCCGCCGGCGCGCGTCCCGACTCCCCCACCCTGGCCTGCCCGGCACCGGCCACCCGCTGAACGAGCCCGAGACTGCGAGGAGTTCACCGATGACCGACACCGTAACCGCATCCCGCCCCGCCCGCCGCACGCTCGGCTCGATCGCCGCCGCCGCGGCCCTCACCGCCGGCCTGCTCGGCGTCTCCGCCGCCCAGGCCCCGCAGGCCCGGGCCGCCGCCTGCAGCGGCACCACCGGCGTCACCGTCGTGGTCGACTTCACCGCCGTCGGCGGCGGCATCCAGACCGGCTGCGCGCCGGGGGACCCCGCCAGCGGCCTGGCCGCGCTGACCGGCGCCGGGTTCTCGTACGCCTTCCACCCGCGCTACCCGGGCTTCGTCTGCACGATCAACGCGCTGCCGACGACCTGCACCAACCCGACCGGCAGCGCCTACTGGTCGTACTGGCACGCCCAGCACGGCGGCCCCTGGTCGTACAGCAGCCTGGGCGCGGGCAGCTACAACCCGGCGCCGGGTGACGTCGAGGGCTGGTCCTTCGGCGCCGGCGCCCAGCCGGGCATCACGGCGCCCTGACGTCCGACGCGACGCCGGTGCCCCGGCCCCTGCCACGTGGGGGCCGGGGCACCGCGTGCCCGGGTTCACCTGCCGTGCGCCACCCTCCGGCGGCGGACGAAGCGCTCGACCAGCAACACGGTGGCGACGGCCGCCACGGTGAACAGCAGCGTGTTGGCCACGATGCCGGCCGTGGTCAGCCAGCCGGGTTCCTCGCCGTTCGGCAGTGTGGTCTCGGTGAACAGTCCGCCGATGCCGGTCAGCACCCCTCGTGCGAGGTAGACGGCGGCCAGCGCGACGAGGCCGACGGGAAGGGTGAGGACGATCGACGCGAGGTAGTAGCGCCCGTTCTCCGTCAGCCCGCCCAGGACGGCCAGCCCGCCGACCAAGGCCACGTAGCCGCCTGCCACCCATCCGGAAACACCCGTCGGCATCCGTTCCCCCTGTCCTGTGGTCCGGCGGCGGATCCGTCGGGCCGTCGTGGTTCTGCCCCGCCGGAGGGGAGGCGACCCGTGGTCGGCTCCCCTCCGGCGCCGTGCGGTCAGCTGCCGTAGCGCAGCGAGACGGTGTCGCCGAGGTGGACCGTGGTGGCCCGGGTGGCGCCGGTCACGGCGCCGCCGTCCAGGCTGACCTGCCAGGTGGACGAGCCGCTGTTGGCCGTGCCGTTGAGCGCGGTGACGGTGCCGCCGCCGGTGGACGGCGTGACGGAGGTGACGCAGCCGCCCGGGGTGGCGCTGCCTGCCGCGTCGAGGACGTCACCGAGGGTCGCGGTGGTGCCGGTCGGGGTGAGGGTGACGGCGCAGACCTTGGGCGTGCCGGTGCCGTCGTCGACGACCAGGGCGAGCCTGGCGGCGGTGCCGGCGGTGAAGCCGGTGGTGGCGGCCCAGGTGGGTTCGCCCGCGATGGTCGGGGCCGGCGGCGTGGCGGTGAACCCGGCCCCGGCGACGGCGCGCAGCCCGTCCACGGAGGCGTAGGGGGACGGGGTGGTGTCGGTGGGCAGGTACTTGAAGCCGCCGCCGGGCTTGAACTGCTGGGCGATGAGGAAGTCGACCGGGGTCTTGCCGGTGCCGCTGGTGAAGTCGGCGCCCTGGGGGTTGATGCCGCAGGCGTTGAGGCCGGACACGGCCCAGCCGTTGGAGTCGGTGTTCACGCCGAACATGGCGTTGAACGCCCCGGACGAGGCGAGCTTGCCCTTGAGGAAGTTCTTGGCGGCGACGATCGCGGGATCGGTGTTGGGCACGCCGCCGGCGCACAGCGAGGCCATCGCGGCACCGGTCATGTCGATGTCGCTGCCCTGGGCGAGCGCGGTCGGGTCGCCCGCGGCCTTGCTGTAGTTCCAGCCGCCGTCGTTGTGCTGGTTGGCGCGCACGGCGGTGACGGAGGCGTTCAGCAGGGCCTGCGGGGCGCGCTGGGCGCCGGCCTGGGTCTTCGCCCCGGCCAGGGCGAGCAGGCCGAAGACGGTGCCGTTGAAGTTGGCGGACGGGCCGTAGTAGCCGGGCTCGGCGCTCTGCCAGTAGGCGACCGCGTCGGCGATCAGGTTGCGGCCGGGGCCGACCCGGGCCGGGTCGATGCCGGCCGCGTAGGAGTTGAGGATGCCGCGCTCGTAGTCGGTGACCACCGGCGAGCCGCCGGGCCAGCCGGCGGCGGCGAGCTGGTTGCGGTACACCAGGCGGGCGTTCTTGGTGGTGTCACCGCCGGGGGTGACGTCCGCCGCGGCGGTGCCGGCGGCCGCCAGCGCGCTGAAGGCCCACTCGTTGGAGAGCCCGCCGGTGGCGTAGCTGCCGTCGGCGGCCTGGAGGGACTTCAGGTAGGTGACGCCGGTGCTCTTGGAGGTGGCTATCTGGGCCGGGGTGGCCGTCGCGTGGGCGGGGACGGCGGTCAGCAGCAGGGCTCCGGCCGTCAGGGCGACGGTGGCCGCGGAGGCGGCACGGGCCGTGGTGGTCCGCTTCGGGGTGGGGAGGGGCACGGGTCAGGCTCCTTGGGGTGGCGGGCGCCGACCCTGCCCCGGAGGCCCGGCGTCCGTTCGGGAGCGCGCGACTGCCGGAGCGGTCGCCGCCCGGATCGCGTGGGCCGGCATTCGCCGTGGTGCGCGGCCGGGCGGGCATTCGGGCTCGGGACGGCTCGACCGCCACCCCACACCGCTGCGCGTCAGCCCCGGAGTCGCACCGGGTTCCCCCACTCGGCCACCGCGGACGCTACCGCACGGCGGACCGGCCGACGAGGTGGTGTGACCTACCTGACGACCCGTTGACTCGCCGTCGGACGCCGTGGTCTGATGAATCGGTTTTTCGCCCTCGGCATTCAGGGGAAGCCGGTCCAACTCCGGCGCTGACCCGCAACCGTAGACCCACCACCGGTGGGTGAGCCGGAATGCCTGGACCGGGGGTCTGTTCACACAGCACTTGCGTCGTCGCGGACTACGACGCAGCTCTTGACGGCCCCGTGTTCACGTCCACGGGCGGCCGTAGGCTGCGCCGTGGTCTCCCGCGTCGACCGACCGGGGAGTCGTCGTGAGGGTCAGCAGCAGTCGCGCACGTCACAGAAACCGGGACCTCGGGTCCCTGGTGGTCGCAGGCACCGTCGCGGCCGCCGCCTGCGGCACGGTCCTGCTCGGGCTCCCGGGCACCGCCGCCGCCGACCCGGTCGAGCAGTGCACGGCGACGACCGGCGCGATCGTCGCCGTGGACTTCACGCACTGGGGCGGCGGTGTCGTCCGGGGCTGCGACGCCCACCCCACGACCGGGATGAACCTGCTGCACAGCGCGGGCTTCACCACCGCCGGGACCGAGCACGACGGGCCCGCCTTCATCTGCCGGCTCGGCACCGGAACCTTCAACGGCGGCGTCCAGTACCCGACGCCCGCCGAGGAGCCCTGCGTCAACACCCCGCAGGCCACCGCCTACTGGTCGTACTGGATCGCCGAACCCGGCCAACAGACCTGGTCCTACAGCCGGTTCGGCGCCGGGACGCAGCAGCCCAAGCCCGGCGAGGTCGAGGCCTGGGTGTACGGCGGCACCGACATCGGCGGCACCAGCGGGGCGCCGAGCTTCACCCCGGACTCCGTGCGGGCCAAGAACGGCGGCCCCTCGCCCTCCACCTCGCCCTCGGCGACCCCGACCCCGACCGCCACCCCGACCGGGCCCTCCGCCACCGGTGACCCGGCGGCCGCCGCCGCGTGGCTGGCCGGTCAGCTCGTCGGCGGCGACCACATGGAGAACTGGGCCGCCCCCGGGCCGGACTACCCCCGGACCGCCCTCACCGCCGTCGCGCTCGCCGCCTCCGGCAGCCAGGACCCGGCCCTGCGCAAGGTACTCGCCTTCCTCACCGCCCGCACCGACGCGTTCCTGTACCCCGACGGCCCGAGCGCCCAGCCCGACACCAGGGCCGCCGCGCTGCTGGCCCTCGTGGCCGAGAGCACCGGCGGCGACCCCCGCTCCTTCGGCGGCCGGGACCTGATCGCCGCGCTCACCGACCACGTCTGCACCGCGGCCGGCGAGAACGGCAGGTGCACCGCCGCCGGCGACTTCCTCGGCGCGGCCTCGCCCTGGGTCCAGTCCCTCGGCGTCATCGCCCTCCAGCGCGCCGGCGTCACGCCGCCCGCCGCGGCACTGGCCCGCTTCACCGCCCTCCAGTGCGCCGACGGCGGAATCGCCGGATCGATGATCGTCGCCGGTGAGCACTGCGAATCCGACCCGCTCACCACCGCCATGGCCGTCCTCGCCCTGCGCACGGCCCCCGGGTACGAGGCGGCCGCGCGGAAGGCCGCCGACCAGCTCGCGGCGAGCCAGCAGCCCGACGGCTCCCTCCTCCCGTACGCCGGCGCCCCCGGCGACACCCTCAGCACCGCGAGCGCCGCCCAGGCGTTCAAGGCCACCGGCCAGGGCGCCCACCGGGCCACCGCCACCGCCTGGCTCGCCGCCCTTCAGAACAAGGACGGCGGCTTCGGCCCCGACGCCTCCACCACCGACCCCGACGCCGCCGCCACCGAGCAGGCGATCCTGGCCCTGACCGGCACCGACCTCACCAGCGTCCGGCACAACCCCGACGGCACCGGCACGACGCCGACCCCGCCCGCCGGACGGAAGCCCGACGCCGCCAGGGGCAGCGCCTACCTCACCGATCCGGCCCGGCTGATCGACGGCCACTACTACGAGGGCTTCCCGGCCTTCGCCGACTTCGGCCTCACCATCGACGGCGCCTACGCCCTCGCCGCCACCGGCACCGACGACGCCGCGCTGCGCGGGATCGTCGACTTCCTGGACCAGCAGGGCAAGGACGCGAGCGAGCGCACCGTCAACACCTGGACGGGCATCGGCACCGAGTACGCCGGCGGCGGCTCGATCGGCAAGGAGGCGCTGCTCGCCGAGGTGGTCGGACGCGACCCGCGCGCCTTCGGCGGCCACGACCTGATCGCCGCCCTCGCCGCCCTGGTGTGCACGAAGGCCGATCCGAGCACCGGCTGCGACGCCCCGGGCAACTACGGCTACGCGACGTCGGTGTTCTCCCAGGCCCTCGGAATCATGGCCCAGCTCCGGGCGGGGGACGCCGCCAACGCCGCCCCCGCCATCGCCTACCTGAAGGGCCTCCAGCACCAGGACGGCTCCTGGCCGAGCCTGATCCCCGCCACCGGCGACTCCGACGTGGACAGCACGGCGATGGCCGTCATGGCCCTCGCCCTCGTCCCCGGCGACGACGCCGCAGCCCGGGCCGTCGACCAGGGGCTCGGCTGGCTCGCCGCCCAGCAGCTGCCCGACGGCGGCTTCCCCGGTGCGGCCGGCCACTCGACCAACTCGGCGGCCCTCGCCGTCCAGGGCATGACGCTGCGCAAGGCCGCCTACGAGGGCCAGATCGCCAAGGCGCTCGATTTCCTGGCCGGCCAGCAGAACAGCGACGGCGGGTTCAACGTCGCCTCCGCCGGGCAGCCGGGCTCGGACGTCCGCGCCTCGACGCAGGTGCTGGGCGGTGCCACCGGGATCTCCTTCGGCACGCTGGCCCGCAGCCTCCAGGGCACGCCGACACCCACGCCCACGCCGACCGGGACGGGCACCCCGACCGGGACGCCGACCGGCACTCCCCCGGCGACGCCCACCGGCACGGCGAGCCCGACCGGTCCCGCCACGACGACCACGCCGGCCGTGGCCGTGGACGGCGGCTCCCAGGCCGGGAGCGGCTCCGGCGGCCTGGCCCGTACCGGCACCCAGGCGCTGGCGCTGACGGCGGGTGCCGGCGCGCTGACCGCGCTCGGCGCCGCGGCCGTCCTGATCGCCCGTCGCCGTACCGCGGCCGCCCCGGGGCGGCACCGGTGAGCCGGGCACTCGGCGGGCGCCTCGCGCGACTCTCCGGGGCGGCGGCCCTGACCTTCGCCCTCGCGTGCGGCGGCGTCGCCGCGGGCACGGCCCCGGCGTCCGCGACATCGCTGCCGATCGACCAGTGCACCACCACCTCCGGCGTGGTGCTCGCCGTGGACTTCGGCAAGTGGGGCGGTCCGCTGCTGCGGTCCTGCGGAACCACCCCGACCACCGGCTACACCCTGCTCAACCAGGGCGGTTGGAAGACCACCGGGACCGGGCACGACGGTCCGGCGTTCATCTGCCGGATCGGCTACAGCGGCTTCCAGGGCGGCAAGCAGTACCCGACCCCGGACCAGGAGAAGTGTGTCCTGACGCCCCCGGCAACCGCCTACTGGTCGTACTGGCACGCCGACCCCGGGCAGAACACGTGGTCCTACAGCCAGCTCGGCGCGATGCTCTACCAGCCGAAGCCCGGCAGCGTCGACCTGTGGATCTTCGGCGGCACCAACATCGAGGGCACCGAAGGCCGCCCGACCTTCTCACCGGACAGTGTCCGGGCCCACAACACCACCCCGGGCGGTTCGGGTACCGACCCTCAGCCGCCCCAGCCGCCGGCCGGGGGCTCCTCGGGCGGCACGAACGGCGGCACGAACGGCGGCTCCGGCGGCTCCGGCGGCGGGACATCGGGCGGCGCCGGTTCCTCCGGCGGCTCGGGCACCTCCGCGGGATCCGGTTCCTCCGGCGGGAGCGCCAACGGTGCGTCCGGCGGCGTGAAGCAGCCGCCCGCGGGCGGCGCCGCGGGCGGTCGCCCCGCGCCAGGGAGCCCGTCGGCCGAGGCCCCCGCACCGTCCGCCGCGGACCCGGGCGGCGTTCCCACCGAGCCGACCGCCCCCGCCGAGACGCCCGCCGCCCAGCCGACCGACACGCCGTCGGCGACCGCCACCGACACCGCCGTCGCGGCCACCGGGGCCCCGACCTCCACGAACGCGGCCGGTCCCGCCGTGGTGGACGCCGCCCCGGCGGCCGACGCACCGCACAAGACCGGGTCGATGCTCCCCGCCCTGATCGGCGCCGTCCTCCTCGCGGTGGTCGGCGTGGCCACCCTGGTCGCCGCGCGGCAGCGGCGCCGACGGGCCGAGTGATCCGGTGACCATGCTCGACAAGCACGATTCCCCACGGCACGGCACCACCGCGCGCGCCGCGGGGGGCCGGCGCGTCCCACGGAACCTGCACCCGCTGGCCTGGTGGGCCTGGGCGCTGGCCCTGGCGACGGCCGCCAGCCGCACCACCAACCCGCTGCTGCTCCTGCTCGTCCTCGCCGTGCTCGGCTACGTGGTCACCGCCCGCCGCAGCGAGGCCCCGTGGGCACGCGGATTCGGCTACTACCTGTGGGTGGCGCTGACCGTGGTCGCGATCCGGGTGCTCTTCCGGTGCGTCTTCGCCACCGGCATCACCCCGAACGACCACCTGCTCTTCTCCCTGCCGCACATCCCCACCCCCGACTGGTACGCGGGGATCCGGATCGGCGGACCGGTCTCCCTGGAGGCGACGCTCTCCGCGGCCTTCGACGGCCTGCGGCTGGCCTGCCTGATCTGCTGCATCGGCGCCGCCAACACCCTCGCCAACCCCAAGCGGGCCCTGCGGGTGCTGCCCGGCGCGCTGTACGAGCTGGGCGTCGCCGTGACGGTGTCGCTCAGCGTCGCGCCCCAGCTGGTGCAGAGCGTCCAACGCGTCGCCCGGGCACGGCGGTTGCGCGCCGGTCGGCGCAAGGGCGTCCGGGCGCTGCGCAGCATCGTGGTGCCGGTCCTGGAGGACGCGCTGGAGCGCTCGCTGCACCTGGCCGCCGCGATGGACTCCCGCGGCTACGGACGCTCCGGCACGGCCTCCCGGCGCTCCCGCCGGCTCACCGGCGCGCTGATGCTGCTCGGCATGTGCGGCCTGTGCGCCGGGGTGTACGGGCTCCTCGACGGCACGGCTCCCGCCGCACTCGGACTGCCGGCCTTCCTCGCGGGCGCCGTGCTCTGCGTGGCGGGCCTGCTGCTCGGCGGCCGGCGGGTGCGGCGCACCACCTACCGCCCGGACCGCTGGCGGGCCGCCGAATGGGCGGTCGCCGGCTGCGGGGTGACCGCCGCCGTCCTGCTGTTCGCCACCGTCGGCTACGACGCCACCGACCTCAACCCCTCCCTCTACCCGCTGACCTGGCCTGCGCTGCCGCTCGTCCCGGTGCTGGCCCTGCTGCTGGCGGGCGCTGCCGGGATCGTCTCGCCGCCGCCCGGCCGTACGCCGGTGGCCGCCGGCGCACCCCGCGGGGCCGGCGACACACGCACCGACCGCACACGTACCGACCGCACGACCTCCGAGGTGAGCACGTGATCCGATTCGACCAGGTCAGTGTGGTGTACGACGGCGAGGGCACGCCCGTCCTGCGCGACGTCGACCTGCACGTCCCGGAGGGCGAGCTCTGCCTGGTGGTCGGCCGCACCGGCGCCGGCAAGTCCACCCTGCTCAGCGCCGTCAACGGCCTGGTGCCGCACTTCACCGGCGGCACCCTCCGCGGCCGGGTCACCGTGGACGGCCGCGACACGGCCCACCACCCGCCGCGCGAACTCGCCGACGTGGTCGGTGTGGTGGGCCAGGATCCGCTGGCCGGCTTCACCACCGACACGGTGGAGGAGGAACTGGCCTACGTCATGGAGCAGTTGGCGATCCCGCCGGACGTCATGCGCAAGCGCGTCGAGGAGACCCTCGACCTGCTCGGCCTGGCCGACCTGCGCCACCGCGCCCTGCACGAGCTCTCCGGCGGGCAGCAGCAGCGCGTCGCCATCGGCTCCGTGCTCACCGCCCACCCGCGCGTCCTGGTCCTCGACGAACCGACCTCCGCGCTCGACCCGACCGCCGCCGAGGAGGTGCTGGCCGCGATCACCCGGCTGGTGCACGACCTCGGCGTGACCGTCCTGCTGGCCGAACACCGCCTGGAGCGGGTCGTCCAGTACGCCGACCGGGTCGCCTACCTGCCCGGCGACGGGACGGTCGTGCACGGGCCCCCGGCGGAGGTCTTCCGGCACACCGCGATCGCGCCGCCCGTCGTCGACCTCGGCCGCCTGGCCGGCTGGCGGCCGCTGCCGCTGTCCGTCCGGGACGCCCGCCGCGCCGCCGGGCCGCTGCGCGAACGGCTCACGAACGTGCCGGTTCCCCCGCCGCGCCGGGCAGCGGTGGCGGGGGAACCGGTGCTGGACGCCCGGGGCGTGGTCGTCCGGTACGGGCCGGTGGCCGCCGTCCGCGACGTCGACCTGGTGCTGCGCACGGGCGAGGTCACCGCGCTGATGGGCCGCAACGGCTCCGGCAAGTCCTCGCTGCTGTGGGCCCTGCAGGGCTCCGGACCCCGGCAGGGCGGCAGCGTGAAGATCACCGGCGCCGAAGGAGGGAAGGCCGAGGACCCCAAGCGCCTTCCCGCGGCCAGGGCCCGGCAGTTGGTCGGGCTCGTCCCGCAGACCCCCACCGACCTGCTCTACCTGGAGACGGTCGCCCAGGAGCTCGCCCAGAGCGACCAGGAGGCCGACCGCGCGGACGGGCCGACCGCACGGCGGATCCTGGACCGGCTGGCCCCCGGGATCCCGGACGACACCCACCCCCGGGACCTCTCCGAAGGCCAGAAACTGGCCCTCGTCCTGGCCATCCAACTGGCCGCCGCACCAACGGTCGTACTGCTGGACGAGCCCACCCGCGGGCTCGACTACCAGGCCAAGAAGGCGCTCACCGGCATCGTCGACGCCCTCGCCGCCGAAGGCCGTACCGTCGTGGTCTCCACCCACGACGTCGAGTTCGTCGCCTCCGCCGCCGACCGGGTGGTCGTGATGGCCGAGGGCGAGATCGTCGCCGACGGCCCGACCGCCGAGGTCATCGTCGCCTCGCCCACCTTCGCCCCGCAGACCGCCAAGATCCTCGCCCCGCTGCCCTACCTGACCACCCGGCAGGTCGCCGAGGCCCTCGAACCGGCGGAGGCCACCCGGTGACCGCCGTCCGGATCCCCGGCCGGGCCCGCGTCGTCGTCGCCCTGGCCGCCTTCATCGGCCTGGTCGCCTTCACCTGGCCCTTCGTCGTCGCCCCCGGCACGTTCGGCTCCAACTACGCCCCGCCACTGATCTTCGGCGCCCTGCTCGTCCTGGTCCTCGCCGTCGTCATCGCCGAGATCTCCGCCGGCGGCATCGACGCCAAGGCCCTCGCCATGCTCGGCGTCCTCTCCGCCGTCAACGCCGGACTCCGCCCCCTCGGCGCCGGAACCGCCGGGGTGGAGACCGTCTTCTTCATCCTCGTCCTGGCCGGCCGGATCTTCGGCCCCGGCTTCGGATTCACCCTCGGCTGCACCTCGCTCTTCGCCTCCGCCCTGCTCACCGGCGGCGTCGGCCCCTGGATGCCGTACCAGATGTTCGGCTGCGCCTTCGTCGGCATGCTCGCCGGACTGCTGCCGAAGGCCCGGCCCCGTCTGGAGGTGCCGATGCTGGCCGCCTACGGCGCGTTCTCCGGCTACCTGTTCGGCTTCCTGCTCAACCTCTCCTTCTGGCCGTTCGCCACCGACCCGAACAGCTCCATCGCCTACCTGCCGGGCCTGCCCTTCACCGAACAGTGGCACCGCTACCTGCTCTTCGACCTCGCCACCTCGCTCGGCTGGGACACCGGCCGCGCCGTCACCACCTTCACCGCCGTCCTCGTCGTCGGGCCGGCCGTCCTCACCGTCTTCCGCCGCGCCGCCCGCCGCGCCAACTTCGAGCCCACGGTGCGCTTCGAGGCAGCGGACGCGCCCGGAGCACCGACGGACCCGGGAACCGCCGCACGGCCCGCCGACGCGGCGTCCACCTGAACCGAGAGGTCAGCACGTGACCAAGCGCGAGAAGCCCCGCACGGCGACGGTGGACGGCGTCGACGTCATCCTCCTCACCCCCGGCCAGCATGCCGGACTGGAGTCGGCCCGCCGCCAGCTGGGCGGAGCACAGGCACACGTCGCGAGACTCCGGCTCGACCTGCGACGCAGTCAGGAACTGCTGGGCGAGGTCGAGCGGGTGCTGGCGCACCTGCCCGTCGGCCAGGTCGAACCGGCGGGCGGCCCCCTGGCCGAAGGACGCGGGATCGCCGACCTGCTCGCGGACATCCGCGCGCTCCTGCCGCACACTCCGGCCTCCGAGAAGAGGCCCTGACGGCTGCCGTGGCGGGCGCCGCTGCGGGTGACGGTCGGGTTCGACGGCTCCACCCTGCTACGGCCGGGGGCTGGCCTCCTCGAAGGCCACTGCCGCACCAGCGCGGACACCGTGGAGGACATGGACCAGGACCTCGGCGCGGCGGACGACCCTTGGGCCGGGACGGTTGAAGCAGGACGGGCATTCGAGGACCCATACCCGGCCGTTGCGGACCGCGGGGAGTATTCGAGCCTGCCCGCAGGACGGCCGGTGATCCAGCATGCCAATCTGTGGAATCCGTACACGCCCGGCCTGTGGATCCGCGGATTCCGCGGACCGCTAGGATCCGCACGAGCCCGCCGGTCGGTGATCACCGGAGGCCCCGGGAGGGCCGGAGGGACCGCATCCCCGACGTTCCGAGGTGAGGACAACGGAAAGCTTCGTGCCGGACGCCCGGCGACCCGTGGTCCTGCGACGTGCCCGGTCGGAGGACGGATCGTGCCGCCACCAGCTGGTGTGGAAGGCCGGCCCGGGCTGGCGGATGGTCAGCAGCGCGGTCCTGGGCGGCGGGATCGGCGAGCGCGGCTGGGTGCTGAACGCCCAGGTCCGGGCGGGCTACGACCGGATGGACCCCGACCGGCATCTGGCGGAACTCGCGGAGGCCGAAGGCCTGCGCGGGCCCGGCGTCGGGCTGATGACCGCGGCGGAGGTCGACGACTCCACCTGGGCCGAGGACAACGGTGCCGTCGCCCTGGTGACGACCGGCATCGGTGTCCCGACCTGGGCCGCCGCCTCCCCCACCGCCGCCCCGGTCCCCGCCGTCCCGGCGCCCGCCCGGTACGTTCCCGGCACGATCAACATCCTCGCGGTCGTTCCGGCGCCGGTGTCCGATGCGGGCCTGGTGAACCTGCTGGCGACCGCCACCGAGGCCAAGGTGCAGGCTCTCCTGGACGCCGGCTACGCCTGTTCGGGCACGCCGTCCGACGCGGTGTGCGTGGCGGTCCGGGCACCGGACGCGCGTGGGGAGGTCGATCCGTTCGGCGGCCCGCGGTCGCTCTGGGGCGCCCGGCTGGCCCGGGCGGTGCACCGCGCTGTCCTCGACGGGGCGGAACGCGATCGCGGCCGACGGGCGCGCGGACCCGCTGCACCTCACCAGGGTCCACGGCCGGAGTGCTGCCGCGGGAACGTCCGGCCGGCCCGGTACGTCACCGGGTGAGTGGTTCGAGGGCGGCCGGGTCCCAGGACGACGCCGTCTCGACGAGTCGGACCGACAGCACAAGGCCTCGCCGGTGCCCGGCCTTCCGCGACAGGGGCCGGGCACCGGCGAGGCGCGCGCCCTTCGCTACACCGCTCGGTGCGAGTGGAACCCGCGTCCGCTCTTGCGGCCGAGCAGCCCGGCCTCGACCATCCGGGAGAGCAGCGGCGGCGGGGCGTACAGCGGCTCCTTGTACTCGTCGTACATCGAGCGGGCGATCGCCTCGACGGTGTCCAGGCCGATCAGGTCGGCGAGCCGGAGCGGCCCCATGGGGTGGGCGCAGCCGTGGACCATGCCCGCGTCGATGTCCTCGGGGCTGGCGTGGCCTGCCTCGGCCATCCGGATCGCGGACAGCAGGTACGGCACCAGCAGGGCGTTGACGACGAAGCCGGCCCGGTCCCGGGACCGGATGACGTGCTTGCCGAGCACCTCGGCCGCGAAGGTCTCCACCCGGTCGAGGACGGCCCGTGCCGTGTGCAGGGAGGAGACCAGCTCGACCAGCGGCATCACCGGGGCCGGGTTGAAGAAGTGCAGGCCCAGCACGTGGGAGGCCCGGCCGGTGGTGATGCCCAGGCGGGTGACGGGGATGGCCGAGGTGTTGGTGGCCAGGACTGCGTCCTCGGCGAACAACACCTTGTCCAGGGTGCCGAGGACCTCCCTCTTGACTCCCTCGTCCTCGACGACGGCCTCGACGACGAGCTGACGGTCGGCCAGCGCCTCCAGGTCGTCGGCGAACAGCAGGTGGGCCCAGGCGTCGGTGCGCTGCTCCTCGCTGATCCGGCCCCGGTCGACGGCGCGGTGCAGGGAGCGGTCGATCCGGCTGCGGGCGGCCCTCAGTGCGGTCGCCCCGTTCTCGCAGACGATGGTGTCCAGGCCGGCACGGGCGAAGACCTCGGCGATGCCGGAGCCCATCTGCCCGGCGCCGACGACGGCCACACGGCGGATGTCGTTCATGCGGTTGCCCCCTTCGGGGTGGATGCGGACGGGGGTGGGTCAGGCTGCCGGGGCGGTGGTGCGCACCAGGTGGCGGGCGTAGGCCTCGGTGGTGAGGAATGCGGGCAGGTCGGCGCCGAGGGCGGTGTCCTCCAGGACGCGCACCGCGTCGTCCACCAGCGCCGGGTCGGCGCCCTCGGCGAGCAGCGTGGCGCGTTCCCGGTCGATGTGCCGGCGCACCAGGTCGGGGGTGGCGAGCGAGCCACCGGTGAGGCGGGTGCAGTGGTGCTGCCACTGCCAGAGCTGGCAGCGGGCGATCTCGGCGGTGGCGACGTCCTCCATCAGCCCGAAGACGGCGACCGCGCCGGCACCGCCCAGCCAGGCCGTCAGGTAGCGCAGGGCGACCGCGACGTTGGCGCGCACGCCCTGCTCGGTGGGCAGGCCGGTCGAGAGCCGCTGGACGCCCAGCAGGTCGGCGGCGGTGACCTCGACGTCCTCGCGGGTGCGGTCGAGCTGGTTCGGGTGCTCTCCGAGGACGGAGTCGAAGGCGGTGCGGCAGGTGGCCACCAGGCCGGGGTGGGCGACCCAGGAGCCGTCGAAGCCGTCACCGGCCTCCCGCTCCTTGTCGGCGCGGACCTTGGTCGACGCGACGGCGTTGGCCTCCGGGTCACGCTGCGGGATCGCGGCGGCCATGCCCCCGATGGCGTGGGCGCCGCGCCGGTGGCAGGTGCGCACCAGCAGATCGGTGTAGGCGCGCAGGAACGGCTGGGTCATGGTCAGGGAGGCCCGGTCGGGCAGGACGTACCGGGGGCCGTGCTGGGCGAAGTTCTTGATCAGGCTGAACAGGTAGTCCCAGCGGCCCGCGTTGAGGCCGGCGGCGTGCTCGCGCAGCTCGTACAGGATCTCGTCCATCTCGAAGGCGGCGGTGATGGTCTCGATCAGGACGGTGGCACGGATCGTGCCGTGCTGGATACCGAGGTCGGCCTGGGCGAACGTGAAGACCTCGTTCCAGAGCCGGGCTTCGAGGTGGTTCTCCAGCTTGGGCAGGTAGAAGTACGGGCCTGAGCCGGCCGCGATCTGTGGTCGGCCGCAGTGGAAGAGGTAGAGGCCGAAGTCGACCAGGGCTCCGACGGTGGGACGGCCGTCGATCAGCAGGTGCCGTTCGTCCAGGTGCCAGCCGCGGGGGCGGACGACGATGGTGGCCGGGTCGTTCCCGATGTAGTACCGCTTGCCCTCCGGGGTGGTGTCGTCGATCTGCCGCTCGATCGCGTCGACCAGGTTGAGCTGCCCGGTGACGAGGTTGTGCCAGGTCGGGGCGGTGGCGTCCTCGAAGTCCGCCAGCCAGACCTTCGCGCCGGAGTTCAGGGCGTTGACGGTCATCCGGCGCTCGGGCGGGCCGGTGATCTCCACCCGACGGTCGTGCAGGCCGGGACCGGCACCGGCCACCCGCCAGGTGGGGTCCTCGCGGATGGTGCGGGTCTCCGGGAGGAAGTCCAGCGTGCCGCCGGCGGCCAGCGCGGAGGCACGACGGCCGCGTTCGGCGAGCAGCTCGGTGCGGCGGTCCGCGAACCGGTCGTGCAGACGGGTGAGGAAGGCGAGCGCCTCGGGGGTGAGGATCTCGTCGAAGCGGTCCTCGTGTGCGCCGAGGATCTCGATGCGGCTGGGCTGGCTCATCCGGCTCTCCATGGGGCGGGCGGAAGGCGCCCTGGGCCTCGTCCCTCAACGAGGCCCAGGGCGGCGGGGTGGACGGCGGCTCGTCCCCAACGAGGCCGCCAGGGTGGCTCGGTAGCGGTTCAGGTCTCCCCGGGTCGCTCAGTGGAACTGCTCGGCCTCGGTGGAGCCGGTGAGCGCCAGCGTCTCGGCGTTCGGGTTGAGCGCGGTGGAGACGAGGTCGAAGTACCCGGTGCCGACCTCGCGCTGGTGCTTCACGGCGGTGTAGCCGTCCGGCACCGCGGCGAACTCGGCCTCCTGGAGGTCGACGTAGGCCGTCATGCCGTGCTCGGCGTAGCCGCGGGCGAGCTGGAACATCGAGTGGTTGAGCGCGTGGAATCCGGCCAGCGTGATGAACTGGAAGCGATAGCCCATGGCGCCCAACTCGCGCTGGAACTTGGCGATCTGGTCGTCGTCCAGGGCGGCCTTCCAGTTGAAGGACGGCGAGCAGTTGTAGGCGAGCATCTTGTCCGGGTGCTCGACCTTGATCGCCTCCGCGAACTCACGGGCCTGGGCGAGGTCCGGGGTGCCGGTCTCCACCCAGAGCAGGTCGGCGTACGGGGCGAAGGCGAGGCCGCGCGAGATCACCGGGGCCATGCCGGGCTCGACCCGGTAGAAGCCCTCGGCGGTGCGCTCGCCGGTGCAGAAGCGGGCGTCGCGCTCGTCCACGTCGGTGGTCAGCAGGTTGGCGGCGAGCGCGTCGGTGCGGGCCACGATCAGGGTGGGCACGTCGGCGATGTCGGCCGCCAGGCGGGCCGAGTTGAGGGTGCGGACGTGCTGGGCGGTGGGCACGAGCACCTTGCCGCCGAGGTGGCCGCACTTCTTCTCGGAGGCGAGCTGGTCCTCGTAGTGGATGCCCGCCGCGCCGGCCGCGATCATGCCCTTGGTGAGCTCGAAGGCGTTCAGCGGGCCGCCGAAGCCGGCCTCGGCGTCGGCGACGATCGGCACCAGCCAGTCCGGGCCGTCGTTGCCCTCCGCCGCGTCGATCCCGTCGGCGCGCAGCAGCGCGTTGTTGATCCGGCGCACCACCTGCGGCACGGAGTTGGCGGGGTAGAGGCTCTGGTCGGGGTAGGTCTGCCCGGCCTGGTTGGCGTCGGCCGCGACCTGCCAGCCCGAGAGGTAGATCGCCTGGAGCCCGGCCTTCACCATCTGCACGGCCTGGCCGCCGGTCAGCGCGCCGAGCGCGTGGACGTAGTCCTGCTCGTGCAACTGGGTCCACAGCCGCTCGGCACCGCGCCGGGCCAGCGTGTGCTCCTCGCGCACGGTGCCCGACAGGCGCACCACCTCGGCCGCCGTGTAGGTGCGCTCGATGCCCGCCCAGCGCGGGTCGGAGGCCCACCGGGCGGCGAGCGCCGCCGCGCGCTGCTCCTGCTGCTGCCGAACCGACATCGTCATGGTCTGCTCCCGGGGATGCTCGTTGCGAAGGGTGTGAGGCACTTCACCGCTCGGGCGAGTGGGCGGCCGGACGGTGCCGGGCTGCGGTGGTACACCGCGGGACGTGGACGCCCGGACAACCCACCAGACCGCGACCGACCTGGTGTTTCACTGTTGTCCTGCGCACCTCCCGGCCGCACCACCGACTCTGGCAGCTTGTCCGGCCGCCGTCACCGGTGGACCAATGCCAACTTCTGCGAACGATCATCAGCAAATCTGCGAAGGTTGCGACGATCCGGCCCCGACCCCGACGGCTAAGCTGCCTCCACCGCATCCGCCCAGGGCGGGCGCAGTGGAGGGAGCGACATGGGAAAGGCCTTCGCCGGTGCCCGGCTGCGCCGCCTGCGCGAGGAGCGCGGCCTCAGCCAGGCCGCCCTCGCCCGGCTGATCGACCTCTCGCCCAGCTACGTCAACCAGCTGGAGCACGACGCCCGGCCGCTGACCGTGCCCGTGCTGCTTCGGCTCACCGAGGCCTTCGGGGTGGAGGCCGGCTACTTCGCCCCGCCGGACAGCGCCCGGCTCAGCGCCGAACTACGGGACACGCTCGGCGAGGAGATCACCGTCGGACAAGTCACCGCAGGCGACCTCGACGAGCTGGCTGCCCGACTGCCTGCCGTGGCACGGCTGCTGACGGATCTCGCCCGCGGCCGCCGCGACGCGGCCGAACGACTTGCCGTCCTCGCCGGGGACCGTGGCCCCGAGGCCAACGCCCGCACTCCGCACGAACAGGTCCGGGAGTTCTTCTACAGCCGCCGCAACTACCTCCACGAACTCGACACGGCCGCAGAGGAGTTGGCGGATTCCATCAAGCTGAGGCGCGGCGGGGTCAGGGAGGCGCTGAGTGAACGGCTCGCCACCACGCACCAGGTCCGGATCGCCACCGGAAACGGACAACTGCACCGGTACGACGAGCAGACCCGGACCCTGCACCTGTCGGATCGGCTGCGCCCCGGCCAGCAGGCCTTCCGGATGGCCACCCAGCTCGCCTACCTGGAACACGACTCCCTGCTGTCCGAACTCGCCGTCCAGGAAAGCCCGGAAGGCTCCACCGCGTTCTCGCTCACCCGGATCGGCCTGGCGAACTACTTCGCCGCCGCCCTCGTCCTGCCGTACACCGCCTTCCACGCGCAGGCGGAGGCCGCCCGCTACGACATCGAGCACCTCGCCGACCACTTCGGCGTCGGCTACGAGACCGTCTGCCACCGGCTCAGTACCCTCCAGCGCCCACGGCTGCGCGGCGTCCCGTTCTCCTTCGTGCGCGTCGACCGGGCCGGCAACGTCTCCAAGCGGCAGTCCGCCACGCCTTTCCACTTCTCCCGCACCGGCGGCACCTGCCCGCTCTGGAACGTCTACGACGCCTTCGCCTCACCGGGACGGGTCCACGTCCAGGTCGCCGCCATGCCCGACGGCCGCCGCTACCTGTGGACCGCCCGCGCCGTCACCCGCTCCCCCGGCGGCTGGGGCCGCCCCGGCAAGACCTTCGCCATCGGCCTCGGCTGCGAGATCCGCCACGCCGGACGGCTGGTGTACTCGGCCGGCCTCGACCTCGGCGACGAGAGCGCCGCCACCCCGATCGGCCTCGGCTGCAAGGTCTGCGAACGCCCCACGTGCCCGCAGCGCTCCGCCCCGGCCATCGGCCGCCCACTGGCCGTCGACGAACGCACCAGCACCTTCGTCCCCTACTCCGCGGTACCCGGCCCCCGAAGCTGAAGGCCGGGATCGGCGTGCCAGCGGCGCGGGCTGACACCCCCGCCCGGTGCGCCGGCGAGGCCGCGCACCGGGCGGGCAGGGGGCTACTGCTCCGGGGCGGCGTCCCAGGCGCCGTAGCCGCCGATCAGGGTCGTAGGTCCCGGGTGGCCTTGGCGGCGCAGCAGGCCGGCGGCGATGGAGGAGCGGCTGCCGCCGGCGCAGTGGAGGACGACGCGGCGGTCGGTGGGCAGTTCGCCGTGGCGGGCGGGGAGTTCGGCGAGCGGGAGGTGGAGCGAACCGGGGATGGCGCCGGCCTCGCGCTCGCCGGCGCCGCGGACGTCGACCACCAGCGGGGGCCGGGGGCCGGCGAGTTCCTCGCGCAGGGTGTGCACCGTGAGCCGGGCGCCCTGGCGCATCAGCTCGGGGTGGGCTGGGAAGAGGCCCTCCGGGTCGGCGAGGTAGCCGGGCGACCTTGTCGAAGCCGATCCGGGCGAGCCGGGTGACGAGTTCCGCGCCGCGCTCCTCGGGGGCGATGACCAGCAGTTCGCTCTGCGGCGCCAGCACGGTGCCGGCCTGCTCGGCAAAGCGGCCGTCGGCGGGGATGTTCAGCGACTGCGCGAGGTGTCCGGCGGCGAAGGCCGCCGGGTCCACGGCCGTCCACCACCACGGCGCCCTCGGCCCGGCGGCGCAGGAAGTCGGCGCCGCTCAGGGCGCGGACTGCGGCCGGGTCGAAGAGCTCGCGCTCGCGGCGGTTGAGGTCGGCGTCGTAGCCGAAGTAGCCGGAGGCGGTGGGCTGGCCGTCGGTGACCAGGGCGACGAAGGCCGCCTCGTCCATCGGGGCGCAGGCGTAGTGGGTGGCGCGCTCGCGGCCGATGGTGGACTGGCGGTCGGTGGAGAGGTTCTTGCCGCAGTCGGAGCCGGCGCCGTGGGCGGGGAAGACCAGGGTCTCGTCGGGCAGGGCCATCAGCTTGCGGTGGACGCTGTCGTAGAGCATGGCGCCGAGTTCCTCGGCGGTGACGCCGGCGGAGGCGAGCAGGTCGGGGCGGCCGACGTCGCCGATGAACAGCGCGTCTCCGGTCAGGACGCCGTACGGGACGGTGTCGTCGGGCTGCTCGAAGACCAGGATGCTGATCGACTCGGGTGTGTGGCCGGGGGTCTCCATGATCTGCAGGGTGACGTCGCCGAGTTCGATCCGCCCGCCGTCGGCAAGCTTGCGGATGGGGTAGTCGGTCTCCGCGCGGCGCCCGTAGCCGATCCAGGCGCCGGTGCGGTCAGCCAGTTCGAGGTGGCCGGCCAGGAAGTCGGCGTGGAAGTGGGTGTTGATGACCGCCTCGACGGTGAACCCGTGGGCCTCGGCGTCGGCGACGTACTCGTCCACGTCACGGCGCGGGTCGACCACGACGGCCCGGCCGGTGCGCTCGTCGGCGATCAGGTACGAGGCCTGGGAGAGACAGTCGAGGTAGAACTGGGCGGACTACATCGGCCGATCCGATAGGCAGATCGTACAGGCGAGGGAAAGACAACCGGACCAATGCTGACTCAATGCTGACTTTGCTGACATGCCGTCAGGGTCGCGGTTCGGAATCCTGCGATCCAGTGGGCGCGAGCTACGGCGTCGCGCGCTCCCGCAGGTGCTGGACGGCATCCTCTTCCGCGAGCCCCAAGACCGAGGTCGGCCGGACCTGGATCAGCCTCTCCCCCAGAGTCATGGCCGCCCTCCATCGCCAGGCCGCCATCCAGATGGCCGCCCACCCCGAAGGGCGTTTGGAGGGTCTGGTCTTCGCCAAACCGGACGGCTCACCACTGCGACCCCAGTGGGTCCTCGACCAGTTCCGCAAGCGCACCGCCGAACTCGGCCTCCCAGGATCGGCCTGCACGACCTGCGGCACACCGCGGCCAGCATGCCCAGCCGCACGGACATCGCACTTGCGGCGAACTCCGGTGACTACAAACGCCGGTATCGCGGTGGGCGCCGCGCTCAAAAGGGCTGGTCCTGCCGCTCTCCGACGTGCGGGGCGCCTTCCTTGCCGGCGGACTGCTGACCACCGGGGCTTGCGTGGTGCTGTTCGGCGGACGGCTGCTGCCTGGGACAGTGTCGTTAAAGCCAGACGATTGCCGACCGCTGATCGTACGGTGACGCCCTGGGCAACGCGAACAACTCTACTCTTGCCCTGACCAGCACAATTCCGCACTCGTGGCCTGACAGACGATCTCACTCAGGAAGACCCGCACCCTTTGAGATTCTGCGCAAGGCCCCACAGCCTGGGCTGGTCCTGACGGGCCCGCCGAGAATCTCGGTGGGCCCGCCCGTTACGGTGGTGTCGGACAGCGTTGGAAGGAAGTCAGCGACCGTCGGCACTCAGGGGGCGCCGGAACATCAGGGCGTGGACCGTGAAACGTGACCCGTCGAACTCCGCCCGGCCCGTTGCCCGCCGTTCCTTCAGCAGAGCCAGCATGGTCTCCATGTGCTCGGCGTACGCCAGGAGCGGGATGTCCATCTCGAAGATCGCGAGCGTCTCGGTCGCATAGCCCCGTGCGGTGAGTTGCGTGACGGTCCGGGGGACGTCGGCGAGCGAGGAGTGTGCCATGAGCAGGGTGCCGCCCGGCGCGAGGAGCGTGTCCATGCGGTCGACCACGGTGTCGTACACTGCGCGGCCGCCCCTGTGGGCGACGAGCGCTGTCTCCAGCCCGTCCCCTCTTGCATAGCTCGGGTCGTACGGCAGGTGTGGCGGGTTGGTGACCACCAGGTCGAACCGCTCGTCCGGTGTGTACTCCTCCAGCGGCGACGTGACACAGGTCAGCCGCGCGGCGTCGAGACCGTTGGCCCTCACGTTCGCCGCGGTCTGGGCGGCCGAGGCGGGGTTGATGTCCAGGGCGGTCACCCGCTCGGCGCCGGCCGCGAGCAGTGCAACGCTGTAGAGCCCGGAACCGCTGCCGATGTCCAGGGCGTTGATGCCGTTCAGGCCGGGAGCGTCGTCATCGTCGAGGGCGGCGAGCAGACTCAGCCCGCAGTCGGTCGGGAACAGGACCTCCGTGGGGTCCTCCACCGTGAGCCGTAGACGGGTGCCACGGAACGCGACGATCCCGCACGAGGGCCGTGTCGCCCACAGCGAGCCGTTCTCACCCGTGGGAAGGACACGGCGCCGAGTCAGCGGCTGGGGCGGGGCATCGGTCATCGGGGCCGAACCTTTCGGTGAGAGGTGAAGAAGGGAGTGGTCACTCGGCGAGGGCGGACAGCACGGTGCGAACCGAGTCGTCAGCGATGCGCCGTGCGCGTAGCTCCGGGATCAGTTCCTCGACGTAGCCGAAATTCCAGGCGAGCCGGTCATGGCTGGTGGTCGCCGTCGCCACGACGGCACCCATCACCGAGATACCTGTGACGAACTGGGCGTCGCCGATCCGCCATGGGCCCACCCTGTCGGGGAACTCGTAGCATCCGACGTTGGACAGGCATAGGTTGATCGGCCCCTTCTCGTCCATGAATCGCATGAACGGCTCGCTGTCTGCCAGCGTTTTCGGGCCTGCCCAGCGTGGCAGGCTGATCGTGGCCAGGTGCTCCTGGCGGTTGCGGCGTCGTACCAGGTCCTGGGTGATCGCCCGGGCCATCGGCCACAACGGGCGGCCGGGCTCGTAGCGGACGCGGGAGGGAACCGTGGCCACATAGGTGCCGGCCTCGTCGTGGGCGACGGGTGGTTCGAGATCCCCGCGGAAGTCGACGGGCGAGCCGATCGAGAAGTGTGCGGTCGCCATGGTTCCCGCGTCGAGGGCGATCGCCGTCACCATCGCGGCGGCCAGAACCCCGTGGACCGTGGTGCCGTGGCGCTTGGCCGCCCGCACCAGGAGATCCAGCTGGTCGGCGGTGAGGCAGCGGTGCACCATCCGGGTACGCCGCTGCCCGAACGGGACTTGGCGGCTGGGGACGACCCGCTGTGCGGGATGGCGCCGGGCCGCCTGCTGTTCCCGCCCCATCATCGCTTTAAATCCAGCGACACCTGCCGCGCCTCGGTGGCGGGCCGGGAGCAGGTCGTCCGTCGCGGGCAGTACCCGTCGCGGGGTGGACCTGGGCAGCGTGCCGCGGTCTAGTTGTGCGGCGAGTTCGATCCACTCCCGAAGCAGGGAGAGGCACGTCTTGCCGTCGGCGATGATGTGCGAGGCCGTCAGCAGCAGGTCGTGGACATCTCCTTCGTCCTCGCCGCCCGTCCCTCCGGAAGTGATCACCACGGCGCGCAGCAGTGGTCCGGTGCGCCAGTCCATGTTCTGCGCGAGTTCACGGTCGTTGACCTCCTGCTCCCAGCGGGTGCCGGTCGTGGGGTCGTCCGGTGGCGCGTGGACGTGGCGAATCGGGATCTGCGGGCCGTCCAGCGGGACGAAGGCGGGGTGTGCTCCGGTGCCGTCGTCGGTGATCGCGACCCGCAGCAGGGGGTGGCGGAGCTGGAGAATGTCCAGAGAGCGGCGGTGCAGCGCTGGGGGCAGGGGGCCGTGGATGCGGGCGCGGGCGATGACGTTTAGCGGTGAGGTCCGGTCTGCGATCCAGTACAGGCGCTCCACAGGGCTCAGCTCGCGCTGGACACCGGAGGGCTCGATGGTCCGTTCGCCCGGGAAGGTGAGGGCCTGAGCCGTCTGTCGGACGAGAACCCGGCGGGGTACGAGCCGGAAGTAGGCGTCGCGGACCAGGCGCCGGCGGCGGCGGGCCCCCTGGGTCAGGTCGCTCATCCTGCGGGACTCGGCCACCATCGCCCTGGTGCGGTCGCGACGGCGCTCCTCGTAGACGCGCAGCGCCCGCACCAGGGCGTCGTCGGTCGTCGGCTCGGCCAGCGTTCGTGCCAGTACGACGGCGTCCTCCAAGGCCGTCCCCGCCCCTTGGGCGAGCGTGGTCAGCATGGGGTGGGCGGCATCACCGAGGAGGGTGACGGGGCCGTCGCCCCACTGTTCCAGGAAAGGCCGGTCATGCGAGGCCACGGTGAGGATGTCGGCCTGCGGGGTGGCCTCGATCACCGCCCCGACCTCGTCGGCCCAGTCTTCGTACGCCCGTCTCACGGTGTCCTTGACGTGGTCGGGGGCGCATGTCGCGTCGGGCGTGCTCATGGCCGCCCACCAGTAGCAGCGCCCGTGCCCGATGTCGATCAGGCCGAAGCGCTGTCCGCTGCCCCAGTAGTGGCGCACCGCGCCCATGGTCAGGCACGGGTGTCGGAAGCGGACGATCGCGAGCCGGAGAAGGTAGCCGCTGTCCCGTGCCTGTTCGGGGCCCGCGAGTTGGCGTCGTACGGCCGAGTTGAAGCCGTCCGCGCCGATCAGGATGTCCCCGCTCGCCGAGCGGCCGTCCGTGAAGCGGGCGGTGACCCCCGTCCCGTCGGCCTCGAAGCCGGCGAGGGTCGCGCCCAGGTGGACCGGGCAGTCCCCGATCTCCGCGAGCAGGGCCTCCTGGAGGTCCGCGCGGCTGAGACAGAAACTGGGTGCGCCCGCCTGGTCGCAGGCCTCCCCGAACGGCAGGTCCCTGATCCGGCGGCCCCGCCGGTCCATGATCCTGAACGACTTCACGGCCTGGCCGCGTCTGTCCAGGCCGAGGTCGAGGCCGAAACCGGCGAGCGCGGTGACGGCGTTGCTCATGACCGACAGACCGGAGCCGACTTCGCCGAGCGCGGCGGCACGCTCGTACACCTCGGCCTCGATGCCGACGCGCCGCAGTGCGACCGCGCACGTCAGACCACCGATACCGGCACCGATGACAAGGGCCTTCGTGGGCCGTGCCGAGGGCATGACGTCAGCTCTCCCGGCCGGTTCGGGCGGAGTCGGTGCCGGTCGGTCCCGCCACGGTGCCGGTCAGCTTCGCCACGGTGCCGGCCAGGTTTGCCACGTGTGGTTCCTCCATCATCGTCAGGTGGTCGCCGGGGACGTTGACGACGTCGATCCGGCCGCCGGTCATGGCACTCCAGCCGTTGCGGGGGTTCTGATGACAGGTGCGGGCGGCGCCGTGCATGGCGGCCAGGACGACGGGGAGCGGCTCCGTGGCCCGGATCAGCGTGAGGTCCTGGTCCTCGCGCGGCGGCCGGTAGGCAAGCGTGGCCTGCCAGTGTGCCCGGTATACGTCGAACAGGCGGCGGATGACGACCCCGGAGCTGCCCTCCGGCAGGATTCCCAGCTCGCCGGCGACGCGTGCCATGTGGGCGAACTTCTCCTCCGGTGAGTCGAGTCCGTCCGGGATGAGACGCGGGGTTGACACGCTGCCGTCCCGTGGCCAGAGCAGCTCGTGGAAGAACCACTCCAGCATGGCCTCCTCGTCGTGCGGGGCGCGCGGTCCCTGCTCCAGGGCGGTGGTGTCCAGCACCAGCAGGGTCGTCCGCTCGCCCGATGCCCGCAGTCGACGGGTGATCTCGAAGGCGACGAGGCCGCCGAACGACCATCCGCCAATGGTGTAGGGGCCGTGCGGCTGTACCGTCCGCAGCGCGGTGAGGTAGCTGTCCGCCAGGTCCTCCACGCTGTCCAGTGGGGTGGTGCCGGGGTCGGCTCCGGCTGCCTGGAGCGCGTACAGCGGCTGGTCGTCCGGGAGATGCCGGGCGAGGCCGATGTAGCACAGCACGTTGCCGCCCATCGGGTGGACCATGAACAGCGGCGCGCGGGTGCCTTGTGGGCGGATCGGCACCAGGGGGTCGAACGCGGCGACCGCCCCGCCGTCGCGCAGCCGTGCCGCGATCCCGGCGGGGGTGGGGGTCGCGATGAACTCAGCCAGGGGGATGTGCATCCGGTAGCGCTGTTCGATCCGGACCACCAGCCGCATCGCGGCCAGGGAGGTGCCGCCGAGGTCGAAGAAGCTGTCGTGCACCCCCACTCGGTCCAGGTGCAGCACGTCCGCCAGCATCTCGGCCAGCGCCCGCTCGTAGACGTCGCGGGGCCCCGGGTCGGGGGCGCGGTCAGGGACGGTCAGTGGCGCGCGGCGCAGTGCCGCGTCGTCGCGTTTGCCGCTGGGGGTCAGCGGCCACTCACCGACCCACTGCAGGTGCGAGGGGACCATGTAGTCGGGCAAGGCGGCACGCAATCGCTCACGGATGTCGGCCACGTCCTCGTCCGTGCCCTCACCAAGGAGGAAGGCGGCGAGGAAGGTCTCGCCGTCCGCCCCCCGGCGGGCCACCACTGCGGCATCGCGCAGACCCGGATACCGCTTCGCCAGGCCGGTGACGGCCAGTTCGACCTCGGCGGGTTCCACGCGGAAGCCCCGTACCTTGACCTGAGCGTCGTCGCGTCCGAGGAAGACGACGTCTCCGCCGGGCAGCATCATGCCGAGGTCGCCCGTGTAGTAGAGCCTTCGGTACCCGTCCGCGAAGGGATGCGGGAGGAAACGCTCCTTGGTCAGGTCCGGGCGTCCCTCGTAGCCGTCGGCCAGGAAGCTGCCGCCCAGGTAGATGTTGCCCCGCGCGCCGGCCGGCACCGGGCGCATCTGTTCGTCCAGGACGTGCACCTCGGCCCCGTCGATGGCGGCACCGATCGGCGGCAGTGCCGGGAAGACCGCCGGGTCTCCGGCCATGGTGAACGCGGTCACCACGTGGGTCTCGGTCGGGCCGTACTGGTTCTCCAGCACGGCCTCGGGGATCGCGGCGCACAGCGCTCGGATCTCCGGGGTGACGCGCAGCTGCTCACCGCACGTGATCATCACTCGCAGGGTCCGCGGGGTGATGCCGAGCGTGCCAGCGGCTTCGGCCAGTTGCTGGAGGGCCACCGGGGGAAGGAAGACCTGTTCGACGCGCTCGCGGTCGAGCAGGCGCAGCAGTGCGGGCATGTCGCGCCGCTCGGCGTCGTCGGCCAGGCACAGGGTGCCGCCGGAGCAGAGCGTAGCGAAGATCTCCTGGAAGGAGATGTCGAAGCTCAGCGGCGCGTACTGCAGGGTCACGCCACCAGCGACCGCGCTGGGCGCCCCGCTCTGCCAGGCCACCAGGGCGGCCAGCGTGCGGTGGGGCATGGCGACGCCCTTGGGGGTCCCGGTGGAGCCCGAGGTGAACAGGACGTACGCGGTGCTCGCGGCGGTCACCCTCGCGGCCCGGCAGGCCGGCGCGGGCGCGGCCACCGACTCGGCGGGCAGCAGCAGCCCCGGGTCCTGGGCGAGGTGGGCGTACGGGGCCTCGGCCACGACGCGGAAGGGCCGGGCCTGCTCCACCATCATCGCCAGCCTGGAGACGGGGTATCCGACGTCCATCGGTACGACCGCGCATCCGGCCCGCATGACACCCAGGAGCACGGCCATGGTCAGCGGGGATCGGTTCATGGCGATCCCGATGCGGGCGTTCGCCGGGGCGCCGAGCTCACCCAGCCGTCCGGCCACGTTCTCGGCGGCCTCGGCCAGCCGGGCGTAGCTCCACCGTTCCTCGCCCATCACCACGGCGGTCGCGTCCGGGGTGCGCGTGGCGTGTTCGGCGAAGCGCGTCAGGACCGTGGGGTGCTCCGCGGGGGTGGCGAGGACGGGCCGGACGGCGAGGGAGGTGAAGTCGGGCCGGGCGTGTGGCTGTTCCACCATGCACCGCAGGATGTCCAGGTAGCTGGCCGCGAAGAGATCCCCCTGCTCGGCCGGGAACGTCGCGCCGTCGCAGTCGACCCGCAACCACATGCCGGTGCCGTCCGGTTCGGTGACGGCGTGCACGAGAAGCCGCAGGTCGTTCTCCTCCCAGCTGCGGAACTCCCTGAGCCGCAGTCCGGGCAGGCCGAGGACATGCGAAAGCTGGTGGAAGTGAACATAGTTGAAGGCGATGTCCAGGACGGGTCCACCGCGGTCCTCCTGGATGGCGCTCAGCGGGTAGTGACGGTGGGGATGGCTCTCCTGTTCCTGACGGAAGCTCTCGCGGGCCACCTCCAGCCAGCTGTCCTGCGCGGTGTCCAGGCGCACCGGCACGGTGTTCAGGAAGAGCCCGGCGGTACGCTCCGCCCCAGCCAGCCCGGGCCGACCGTGCATGATCAGACCGGTGGTCACGTCCCGTGTGCCGGCGAGCATTGCCAGCGTCAGTCCGTGTGCCGCGAAGAGTACGGACTTCACGGGCAGGGTGTGTTCGGCGGCGAAACGGCGCACCCGCTCGACCAGGGCGCCGGGCAGATCGACGCATCGTGCGGCCGGCCGGTGGCCGGCGGCGGGCAGGTGGGGCGAGAACGCCTCGATCGGTAGGAGCTCGCAGCTGGCCAGCTTCTCCCGCCAGTAGCGCTGGGTTTCCTCGGAACGCAGGGCGTTCCGCTCCAGCCGTACATGGGCCGCCGCTGAGGGCGGTGCGGTGCCGTCGGCGGGGCCGGTGTCGAGGCCAAGCCCATGGGCGTAGTCCTGTAGCAGTTCCTGGAGCAGGGTGGCGACGCTGCCACCGTCGAGGAGCGCGTGGTGGAAACTGACGACCAGGTCGACGGCGGCGAACCGCACATGGGCGCGGAACAGGTACAACGGCGCCCGGTCGAACACGTAGGGGTGGTGACGGCGTGCCTCGATGTGCGCGCACACCTCGGTCTCGGCCGCCACGGCGTCGAGTGGACGCAGGTCCGTGATCTCCAGGCCGCCGCGCACCCGCGGGTGGACGACCTGCAGCGGTTCGGCGCCGGCCAGGTCGAACGACGAGCGCAGCGCCTGATGCCGTGCTGTCAGCCGGTCGAAGGCGCGACGAAATCGCTCCTCGTTCCACGGCATCTCCAGGGTGTACCGGAAGACGTCCCGATACCTGGCCGAGGTTTCGTGCCTGCGGCCGTGGTAGAGCATGCCGAGCTGGAGCCGGGTCAGCGGGTAGGCGTCCTCCGCGTCCTGGATCCGGACCCGGTCGACGTCGGCCACCAGGGCGAACGGCGCCGGAACGGCTTCCGTCTCGCCCGGCTCGCAGTGCGCCGTGCGCTCGGCGAGGCCGGCGACCGTCGGGTTCAGCAGAACGTCGGTGAGCGAGAAGCGCAGGCCCCGGGCCTCCGCCTCGGCACGCACCCTGAGCATGGTGATCGAGTCGCCGCCGAGAGCGAAGTAATCGTCGTGGACGCCGACCGTCTCGTGCCCGAGGACGCGGGCCCAGACATCTGTGAGCACGGCCTCGACACGGTTGCGCGGCCGTCCATCGGTGGTAATCTGCGGGGCGCCTGACGGCGCAGGGAGCGCGTCATGGTCGGCCTTGCCGTTGAGGGTCAACGGAATGCGGCCGATCCGGGTGAAGGACGCCGGGACCATGAACCCGGGCAGCGCCAGCCCGAGCCTCTCGCGCAGCAGGGCCGTCTCGATCGCGACGTCGGCGACGTAGTAGCCAGCCAACACGGTGCCCCGGTCGGAGGTGGTACGGCCGACCACGACGGCCTCCCGTACACCGGGGACCCCACGCAGGGCGGCGGCCACCTCATCCGGCTCAACGCGGTGGCCCCGGATCTTGACCTGGTTGTCGATTCGTCCCAGGTACTCCAGGGTGCCGTCCGCCAGCCACCGGGCCAGGTCCCCGCTGCGGTAGATGCGGCCGTCCGGCACGAACGGGTCGTCGCCGAACTTCGCGGCGGTCAGTTCGGGGCGGTCGAGGTATCCCCGGGCGACGCCGGGCCCGCCGATGCACAGCTCACCGGCGACCCCGACGGGCTGCAGCAGGTCGTCGGCGCCCAGCACGTACAGACTGGTGTTGTCGATCGGCCTGCCGATGGGCACCCGCGTGATGCGGTGGGCGGGTTCGGCCGGGCAGTCGTGGAAGGAGACGTCGACCGTGGCCTCGGTCGGGCCGTACAGGTTCACGAGCCGTACCGGCTGCCCGGTGTCGCTCTCGCCACGGCAACGTCGGACCAGGCGGTTGAACTGCTCGACCCGTGGGGTCGGCAGGACCTCGCCGCTGCAGAAGACGTAGCGCAGGGTCCGGATGCCCTCGCGGGCCACCGCCGACTCCTCCAGCAGGTCGAGGAACGGGCCGAGCATCGAGGGCACGAAGTGCACGGCGGTGACCCGGTGTTCGCGGATCGCCGACAGGACCTCGCGCGGGTCCCGCTGACCGCCGGGCGGCAGCAGGGCCACGGCCGCGCCCTCGACGGCCCACCAGAACAGCTCCCACACCGAGACGTCGAAGGAGACCGGCGTCTTCTGCAGCAGGACGTCCTGCTCCCCGAGCGGATAGCGGCGCTGCATCCAGGCGAGCCGGTTGACCACGCTGCGATGCTCGACCATGACGCCCTTGGGCTGCCCGGTCGAACCGGAGGTGTAGATGACGTAGGCAAGATGCCGGGAGGTGGCGAGCGGTTCGACCGGTGTGCCGCTACCGGTCAGCAGGCCGTCGATGCGTCGCACCGCCGTGCTTCCGGCCGGAGCGGCGGGCGCATCGTCGTCGACGATCAACACCTTGGCACGGCTGTCACGCAGCAACTGGTTCACCCGCTCGGCCGGGTGACCGGGGTCCGCCGGCACGTAGGCGCCGCCGGACTTCAGGATGCCGAGCAGCGCGACCAACAGCCGTGGCCCCCGATCCATCATCACCGCGACCCGGTCGTCCGGTCCGACGCCCTCCGCGCGCAGGGCACGTGCGACCCGGTTGGCACGCTCGTCGAGCTCGGCGTAGGTCAGTGTCTCCCCGGACGCCCCGATGACCGCGGTCCGCTCCGGCCGGCGGGCGGCCTGGGCCTCGAACAGTCCGTGCAGGGTGGCCCGGTCCGCGTAGGGCACCTGCTCGCCGTGGGCGCGCCCGGCGGTGAGGTCCCGGTGTTCGGTGGGCGTCAGCATGGGTACGTCGGACAGCGGCCGGTCCGCGAGGTCCAGACCGTGTTCCAGGAGCGTGGCGAGGTGACCGGCCACCGAGTCGATGGGGAAGTCCTCGTCGAAGACGTCGCGGGCATAGTCCAGGGCGACATGAAGGTCAGCCGTGTCGTCGAAGGCGCACACCACGACCCCGAGCGCGTCCTGGTCGTGCGAGGGAGCCATCAGGGTCGGCCGTCGTTCGACGCCGGGAACCGGGTTCAGCCAGGGCCAGTGCATGTAGGAGAGCGTCACGTCAAAGAGCTGCCGCGGTCCCGGGGACGGTGCGGGCCCGGCACGCAGGATGTCGCCGAGCGCGAGCCGTTCGTGACGCCGCAGGGTGCGGGTTGCATCCTGGATCTCGCCGAGCAGTTCCCGTACGGTCCGCGCGCCGCGCGCCGCGACCCTCACCGGCAGGGTGTTGGCGAACTGGCCCACGATGTCCTTGTGGTGCTCGTCCGGGCGGTTGAGGAAGGGGACTCCGAGGACGACCTCCTCGCTGCGGTGCAACCGCGTCAGGTACGTACCGAGCATGGCCGCGACGTACGCGAACGGGGAAAAGCCCGCGGCGCGGATCCGGCCGACCAGGGCGCCGTCGATCACGAACGAGTGGCGGCCGCGTTCATGGGAACTGCTCTGCTTGGTACGCGTGAAAAGTGCCGGTGTCACGCCGGAGAGATAGTCCCGGTAGAAGGCGCGGTCCCGGTCGCCGTCCGGGCCGTCGCGATAGGCGGCTTCCTCTGGCACGAAGGCCAGGTAGGAGGACGTCTCAGGGGCGGCGTGGTGCGGATCACCGCCCTGCGCACGGCCGTATTCCTCGAAGATCTCGTGGCTCAGCCTGCCGAGGGCCCAGCCGTCAGCGACGATGTGATGCGTCTTGACGTGCAGGTGCGTGACGCCCGCACGCTCCAGGATGAGAGTGGCTTCGACCAGGGAACCGCCGGTGAGAGGTAAGGCCCTCGCCATCGATCGTCGCATCCACTCGGCACAGGCGGCGTTCGGTTCGGGTTCCCGCGAGAGGTCGACCACGGTGACCGGGACGGTGTCGGGCGCCACCCGCTGGACGGGGACGCCCGCGCTGTCGTCGAACCGCAGCCGGAACGTGTCATGGCGACGCAGCACGCGCCCGACGCAGGCGGCGAGCTCGTCGTGGTCGACCTCGCCGTGCAGACGCTCGTGGAGGACGCAGTTGAACTGCGGTGAATCCGGAGCCTGGGACCCGAGGAACCACAGGTCGAGCTGGTATGCCGTCAGTTGGTGTGGCGTCTGATCGTTCATTCCCACCTATTCGGGGTTTCCTTGGAGTCGCACGGGAATCTCCTGGTGCCCGTTGGAGATGAGGGAGGGCAGCGGAGTGAGACGTTCGCGTGCGACGGCGATCTTGAGACCGGGGTAGCGGGAGAAGAGGGCCGGGAGCGCGATGCGCCCTTCGAGCCGGGCGAGTTCCGCGCCCAGGCAGTAGTGGGCACCGTGACCGAAGGCGACGTGCTCGCGGGCGGTCCGGCGGGTGATGTCGAACCGGTCGGCGTCGGCCCCGTGCGCCCCGGGGTCACGGCAGGCCGCCGCATAGTTGATCACCAGGGCGTCGCCCCGCGCGAAGGTGAGCCCGGTCGGCTCGTCGTACAGGTCCTCGGTGGGAAAGCGCATCATGAAGTTGGCTACCGGCGCCTGGTGCCGCAGGGTCTCCTCGACCACCTGGTCCCAGCCCACCCGATCCGACACGGCCAGATCCAGCTGGGCCGGATGCGTGAGCAGGTTGACCACGGCGTGTCCCAGCAGGCCCGCCGTGGTCCCGTAGCCGGCGCCGAGCATCATCCAGATGCTGTCCGCCAGCTCCCGCTCGCTGAGTACGCCCTCGCGGTGGGCGAGGAGCAGAGCGCTGGCGACGTCGTCGCCGGGGTGCTCGGTCTTGAGTCTGAGCAGGTCCGCGAGGAGCCGCGCCGCCTCAGCGGCGTTGGCGGCGGCCCGCTCGGCGGTCAGATCCGTGGTGAACACGGTGTCGTTGACCGCCTGGAAACCGTCGTACATGTTCTCCGGCAGGCCGACCAGCGCGGTCACCGTCAGCCACGGCAGCCGAGCGGTGAAGTACGTCCGCAGGTCCACGACCCCGTCCAGGGCGGCAGCCGCCGCCGCACCGAGGCCGTCGAGCAGCCCGGCGGCGGTCTCCTCGATCCACGGAGCGAGTGCCCGTACCCGGCGGGCGGCGAACGCGGGAACCAGCGGCCGGCGCAACCGACCGTGGTCCGCCCCGTACGAGGTCTGCACGGTACGGATGTCGACCCAGATGCGCAGCGGCCAGTCGGCGGGGACATCTCCGTTGACGAAGGCCGGCCAGTGCCGGTGGGCGTCCTTGGAGACTCGGGGGTGGACCAGTAGCCGCCGGACGAGGTCCGGGTCGGTCACCGACCAGGCGAGCACACCACCGGGCAGCTCGACCCGGGCGGCTGGCCCCAGAGCACGCAGCGCCGCGCCTTCGCCGTGGATGTCCGTGGCGCTGCCGTCCAGACGGTAGGGGCAGCAGCTGTGGGAAGGCACGGCGGACATGACTGACGACCTCGACGGCACTAGTCGGGACTCAGAGACGGACGGCGGTCGTGAACCCGTAACGGAGCTGCGGGACATCGAGGAAGAACCACCCGCCCAGGTCAGCGGCTGTCTCCCATTCGCGCGCCCGCTCGCCGTCGGAGGTCCGCGCGGCGTCATGCCAGCCGCGGATCATGCTGTCGTAGCAGCGCTGGACGTTCTCGGTGGCATCAGTGTGGTCCACCACCTTCAGCCCCGCCTCCCGCAACAGCGTCTCGTACCTGTCGTCACTCAGCGAGAACTTGAAGAACGCGTACGCGTCCGCCATGCGGGCGGCATCGGGGATGTCGAGTTCGCCTTCCAGATGATGCTCGGCGATGACCAGCCGTCCACCGGGACGCAGGACCCGGGCGATGTGACCGAGTGCCGCCTCCTTGTCCTTCATGTGCATGAGCGACTCGATGGCGTACGCACCGTCGAAGGACTCGTCCGGAAAGGGATTCTCCACGGCGTCGACCAGTTGGAACGTGGCACGCCCGGGGAAGTCCGGCGGCTGCGGGCGGCTGTTGGCCAGCTCGACCTGGTAGGCGCTGACACTGATGCCGGTGATCCGCACGGCGTGGCGCTCGATGATGCGCGCCGCGGAGCGTCCGTGACCGCATCCCACGTCGAACAGGTGCTGCCCGTCGGTCGGGGCGAGACGCTCGGTGACGAGGTCCGTCAGCCGGTCGGTGGCCGCCTGCATCGGGGTGCCGTCCGCTTCGTCGTCCCAGTAGCCGACGTGGAGGTTGCCGCCCAGCGCACGGTCGTACACATCCGTGAAACGGTTGTAGAAGTTCCCCACTTCGCGGGACGTGTGTTCGTGTTGCCTCAGCATGAGGTGGCCTTTCGTGGTTCGTCGAACCGCTTGCCTGGGTTGCGGACAGGATGGATTAAGCGCGTGTTCACCGCCTCAACCGCACTGCAACCGCACTCGGAAGGCCACTGCCGATCGGGCAGAGCGTATGCCGGGAATGCGGTTGCAGTGCAGCTCGTGCGGGTCCGCTCAGAGGGCGTGCGATAGGGGTCCCCCAACTGCCCGGCTTTGATCTACGAGGAACTGCCGGATCGGTCACGCTCGATGATCCAGTGAGCCATGGTGAATTCCATGGCAAGTCGCCTGACCGCCAATCCGGACAGAATTGGGCAATACCTCCACCCGAACCTCTCTGCGGCAGCCTGAATCGGTATCGAACAGCCTCTCAGACGTGCCCGAAGAACAGGCTGCCCGGCGCGTCCGGGTCGTTCGAGAGGAAGTGCTCGCGCACCGCGCGGATAAACTCCTGGCGCGAGATCGCACCGTCGCCGTCGGTGTCCAGCTTGACGAACATGTCCATCGCGTCGGGGGCGTCACTCTTCCACACGTCTCGCAGGAAGCGGGCGAACTCGTCCTTGCTGATCTCGTTGTCGCCGTTGACGTCGATGACATCGAAGATCGCGTGGCCGCCGCCTTCGGTGACGTTGAGGCGGCTGGTGTCGACGACCGCGAGACGGTTGGCCATGACGAACTGGTCCTTCGTGAGCCGGTCGCCGTCCACGCCCGCGTGACGCAGCAGTTCCAGCCAGTAGATCTGGCAGAAGGTCTGGAGTGCCCTGGCCCGGCGGTCGTTCTTGTCGAGCTTGTACGCCTGGATGTAGCGGTCGGCGAGCTTCTGGTAGTCCGTCCAGTCCAGGAAGCCGTCGTGATTGGCATCCATCGTGTCGAACGTGCGTTCCAGCTTTGTCGTGATGATGTCCTGCACCGCAGCGGTCATGTGTCCTCCTTTGGAGGCGAAGTGGAGCATGTTATGAACAACAGTTACTTGACCGATCACGGGGTGCAACTTGCCGAGGTGCGCCCGACTCGCGTTTCACCCCATCAGACGTACTCTCACAGCTTGTGGAGTGCACCCTTCGGGAGTCGGCGAATCTCCCACGCGAGTTCATCCCGAACCTCTTCGGCGACACCCTCTACTGTGAAGGCGGCCAATTATCGGCTATAGGCGGATGAATCGGAAGGCGTGCCTGTCCGCCCCAAGTCCTGAACTGGAGTGATCGAGTGTCGAGAGCACTGGGGCCGATGCCACCCGCAGGCCGAGCCGTACTGATCACCGGAGCCTCCTCCGGCCTCGGGGAAGCCTGCGCGCTCCACCTGTCCCGGGTGGGCTTCCACACCGTCGCCGGAGTCCGCCGGCCCGAGGATGGAGAGCGACTGCGGGCGGCCGCCGCCGGACGGCTGACCCCGGTGATCATCGACGTGACAGGCGAGAAGTCGGTCCAGGCGGCCGTGCACGAGGTGGCCGAGCTGACCGGCGAGGCCGGGCTGTGGGGGCTGGTCAACAACGCCGGCATCGCGGTCACGGCTCCACTGGAATGCCTTCCGGCGGAGCTGATGCGCCGACAGCTCGACATCAACGTGATCGGTCAGCTGCAGGTGATTCAGGGATTCCTGCCGCTGCTACGAGTCGGCGCAGGGCGCATCGTCAACGTTTCCTCGGGCCTTGGGAACGTCGCCCTTCCCTACCTCGGTGCCTATGCCGCCTCCCAGTTCGCCAAAGAGGCACTCAGCGACACGCTGCGCCGGGAACTCGCCCCGCAGCGGGTTCCGGTCGTGGTGATCCAGCCGGGCGCTGTCCTGACTCCGCTCTGGGGCAAGATGTCGGAGGAGGGCAACCGGACGCTGGAGAGCGCCCCGGCGCCGGTCCAGGAGCTGTACCGGCAGCCGTTCCTGCAGTTCATGGCCGACAACGAGACCTCGGCCCGCAGCAGCCACACCACCCCCGACGACGTGGCGCGCGTGGTTTTCCGCGCACTGGTCAGCCGACGGCCCAAGACTCGGTACACCATCGGCCGGGACGCGACCGGCAGCCGCGTGCTGGCCCGGCTGATGCCCGACCGCGCGCTGGACCGGATCTTCGGTGGAACGTCGACGTGGACACACCTCAGGAACTGATGGACCTTTTCGCCCCGGACGGCTACCGAAAGATGCTGGACTGGTTGCACTCACGGGGTGAGATTCTCGCTCTCAGAATCGAGGGACGCTCCTACCCTGGAAGGGCTTGCCGCAGTTTCGCCTCCCCCGCCGTGCGGTCGGCCGAGCCCGTAAAGGGCGAGTGCGTAGCGGGCGCGGAACCGGAGGACGCCGAGGGCATCCGGTTTCTTTACGGTCATCGACTGGCCGTCCACCTGCTGTACGAGTGGGCAGGCCGGGCGAAGCCGCCACGCTGCAGGGCGGTTTCAGCCTGGCGCCTGCCGCCGCCGGGGGTCTGGGGGCTTGTGCGGTCATAGTCCGGATTTCTTTCCGCGATTTGCGGAAGCGCTGGAACAGGGTGGATCGCCGGTGGTGAAACCTCAGAGGCAGAGGCGAAGCAGGAGATCGTGGCGGCTCGCTCGGATGCTTCACCAGCCAGGAAGTCGGACAGCCCGAAGCAGCGAGGTAACGTCATGCGCGCCGCGAGGCAAGGAATCCCACTGGGAGTCAATCTTCTGCCATCGGAGCATGTCTGAGCTGGTGTTATTGATCCGAAACGGTAGGGGTCTGGGTCGTTGAACACCGCGTGAGCGAACTGGTGGAGGACACACGACACTTGTCGCCGTCGACACAGGAAGCGTTGCGGCTGCGGGCGGTGGCCGCGTTGCTGGAAGGCCGGGGACGGCGAGGACGTGGCGGCGGTGTTCCAGGTCTCGCTGACGGCGGTTGACGGCTGGTGGGCGAAGTGGCTGGACGGCGGGCGAGAGGCGCTGATCGGGCGTCCGCGCGGGCGGCGGGTCGGAGAGCATCAGGAGCTGTCCGAGGCCGAGAAAGCGGCAATCCGGCAGGCCGTCCTCGACCACCATCCCTGTGACCTGGGACTTTCGGGGCAGTTGTGGACACGTTCCCAGGTAGGTGCGCTGATCGCGAAGCTGTACCGGGTCCGGTTGACCGAGCCGGGGGTGGGCAAGTACCTGCACCGCTGGGGGCTGTCGTTCCGGCCTCCGGACAAGCGCGCCGTCGAGCAGGATCCCGAGGCGGTGCGCGGCTGGCTGGAGGAGACCTGGCCGGCGATCCGCACACAGGCGAAGGCCGAGGGCGCCGAGGTGCTGTTCGCCGGTCAGGTCGGCATCCGCTCCGACCAGGTCACCGGCCGGACCTGGGGCGCCAAGGGGCGAACCCCGATCGTGCGCCAGACCGGGAACCGCTTCTCGGTCAACGCCATGTCCGCGATCAGCACCAAGGGCCGCAGGCACTTCATAGTCTTCACCGGCACCTTCGACGCGATCGACCTCACCCGAATCCCCGACCCGGCCATCGCCGCACTCGGCCTGGCCAACACCTTCTCCGCCCCACCGGCATCCGTGGCGTTCATCCTCAGCCTCACCCTCAGCGCGAGCGGCCTGCTGCTGGCCTTCGACGACATCCACGAGAGTGGCCTGCGCCGGGACACACTGGTCGTCGCCCATCTCGCCATGACGTCCGACGGCGCCCGTCCGCCAGATCGGCAGGGACCTCGGCCTGCGGGACCGCACGGTCGCCAGATCGCTCGACCGCCTGTCCTCCGACGGTCTCGTGGTGCTCGACGCCGAGGGCGAAGCGCTGCCGATGCGCTCCTACCGCCTCACCGACTGATCCACCAGCCCCGGGCCCGACAGCCCCGGAGAACCCATCGGCCCCAAGGAGACAGCACGAGCACTCATCACATCGACTTCCACCCAGGCGTCGCCACCGCCACCACCGAGCACCGCGCGAGCCGCTACGCCCTCGCCAGCCCCCGCCTGCGGATCGTCCCAGACGACTTGATCGTCTGCGCCTTCCAACCTGCAGCGACTCCCTCGCGACCTGGTTCCTGCCCGCGCTCACCCGGGTGCCACAGGACCCGCCGATCTGCTTCGAGCTGCACCGGGAGGACGAGGCCCACACCACCGCCCTGCTGCGCGAGGGCCAGGTGATGGCGGCCGTCACCTCCTCGCCCGACCCGGTGGCCGGCTGCACCGCGCGGCGGCTCGGGCTGGCCCGCTACCTGGCCGTGGCCACACCGGAGTTCGCGGCCCGGCAGCTCACCGGGGACCTGGCCGAGGACCTGTGTCACGCCCCCACCGTGGTCTTCGACCGGCGCGACGAGCTCCAGGACGAGTTCGTCCGGTCCCTCACCGGAGGGCGGTCGGGCGCCGGGCGGATCCGCCACCTGGTGCCCGCCTCGGACGGGTTCCGGGACGCGGTGGCCGCCGGTTTCGGCTGGGGCCTCGTGCCCGAACCGCAGGCCGAGCCGCTCCTGCGGTCCGGCCGACTGGTGGAACTGGCGCCCGCCCGGCCCATGGACGTCGCCCTGTACTGGCAGCAGTGGAAGCTGGATTCGCCCGCCCTGTCCACGGTCGCCGAGGTCGTCGCGAAGGCCGCCGCCGAGGCCCTGCTGGCCGAACCCACCCGCCGCCGGCCACAGGCCGGCCCGGGTGCGCCCGGGACCTCGTCCAGCGTGGGTCGAGGGGGCTGCTCACTGCCGGGTGGTGGTGGCCGGTTGCTGTCGGCCGTACCGGTCGGCGTCGCGGCGGTGGGTGCCACGGATACCGGCGCCGTGTCGAAGGACGGGTGAACGCATGCGGACCGGGCATCATGAAGGCGGCCGCTTGTCGCCCGGGGTGGAGGGGTGGGCTGTGCGGAGGAGGTTTCGGGTGCCACTCACGCTCTTGCTCGTCTTGTTGACGGTGGTCGTCACCGCCCTCGTTCTCCGCTTGCCTGCCGGCCATGGGGACCGATCGGACGATCCGGGCGGTCACCACGACCCGCCCGTCTACCAGCCCCCGCAGTTCCCGCCGCCGCCCTACCCGGGGTGGCCGGGGCCGCCCCCAGGGGCACCCGTCTTCCCCCTCCGGTAGCACCGACCGGATTCGCACCGGACTCGGCCCGCCCGGAGCCCGGCGGAGGCGAAGACGCCCGGAACCGTGAAGTCCCGGGCGCCTCACCGGGGTTACCGCTTGGACAGCGCCCCCCGGGCGGCCGGGGGGCGGGTTCGATCGAACGCCTCCGGGATCAGGACGACTTGGTGATGGTGTAAACGACGTAGACGCCGCACTGGGCACCCGACCCCTGCTTGGTGACGACCCAGCCGGCCGGGATCGGGGACGGCCCGCAGACCTGCATGCCGGTCTGGTCAGTGACCCTGACGATGGTGTACGTCCCGTAGGTGCCACAGGCGGCGGAGGTGGTCTGGATCGCGGTGATCACCCAGCCGGCCGGGACGGCGGACTGTCCGCAGTCCTGGAGGGTGCTCTGGGTGGTGACCTTCAACAGCGAATACAGCGGGTAGCTGCCACAGCCCGCGCCGTTCTGCATCGCCGTGATCACCCAGCCCGCCGGAACCGGGGAGTTGCCGCAGGCCTGGACGGAGGTCCGGTCGCCCAGCGGCACGAGGGTGTAGGTGCCGTAGGTGCCGCAGGCCGGGGAGACGGTCTGGATCGCCGTGATCACCCAGCCCGGCGGGATCGGGGACTGCCCGCAGTCCTGGAGGACGGTCTGGTCGGTGACCTTCAGCAGCGAGTACAGCGGGTAGCTCCCGCAGGTGCCGGCGCCGCTCTGCATCGCGGTGATCACCCAGCCGACGGGTATCGGCCCGTTCGAGCAGGCCTGGACCGAGGTCAGGGCCGAGGCGTCGGCGATGGTGAAGAGCCCGTAGCCGCTGCAGCCGGACCACTGCTCGCTGACGATCACCCAGCCGGTGGGAACCGGGGTGTAGCCACAGATCGTCGTCGTCCCGCCGGCCTGCGGCGCGGTCCGCACGGCCTGCACCGCCCCGGCCGTCCGCGCGGCCGGCGAACCGACCGTCTGCGCGGCCGCCTGCGCGACCGGCGCACCGGCCAGGGTCAGACCTCCCAGCAGCAGCGCGGCCACCGCCAGTCGGCGGGACAAAAACCGTCTCAGTCCGGGCATGCGCATCCTTGATCCTCCCGATCGTTCCGGCCTGTTGGCGCCTGAGATCTTGTCAGGCCCACACCCTCGTGACCAGACCTGCGGGGACGGGGGACGGTGTGCTGCGGGCCCCGGCGGACCGCGATGTCCGACCCGCTGCCTACTCTGGGTCCGAGTCGACGATCAAGGGGGCAGGACCGTGCGGATCGAACGTCACCAGGTGGACGGGGAGCGGCTGGCGCAGGCCCGCGAGGACTTCGTGAACCGGATCGGCAGGCAGGTCCACTCCTACTCCCGCGCCGGCCTGATGACCACGACGGAGTGGCAGCTGATCGCCGACTCCTTCCTCGACTACCTCGGAGCGCTCTCCACCACCCGGCCGGACCTGGACTCCGCCGAGGCCAAGGCCGTCCTCGCGGACGCCGCCGAGGCCGCCGCCGGCGCCGTCTCCTTCGCCGCCTACTACCCACACGACCGCTTCAGCGTCTTCCTCGACTACCCGAACTTCGGGATGGGTTACGACCCGGAGTACGGGCAGGAGCGCGACCCCCGCCACCGGGTCACCGCCCGGGAGTGGCTCGACGCCTTCTGCCTGGCGATCGTCGCCGACAAGGACTCCGTCCACGGCGAGGCCTTCAGCTGGGCACGGCAGTTGATGCCGGACGAGCCGGTCACCCCCGCCCTCGAACTCGTCGACGGCTTCGTCGCGCACTTCTTCGAGGAGGCCGGCCTCCCCGCCGCGTCCACCGAACCGCAGCCTGGTCTGCGCGCGCTGCGCGCCCTGACCGACGGGGACCGCGACGCCTTCGACGCCGCCCTCCTCGCGCTCGTCCAGGACGGCCCGCACGGCACCGGACCGGCGAGCCTCCTGCCGCTCGTCCCGATCGCCCTCGCCGCTCTCGCGTACCGCACCCACGGCTGGACCCCGGCGGTCGACACCGACTACCTCCCCCACGCCCTGGTCACCGGCTTCGAGGCCCCCGGCCCGCGTGTCCGGGCCCTGGGCCGCGACCCACGCCCCGACGCCGTGGCCCGGCTCGCCGCCGGGCCCGTCGACCTCGACCGGCCGTTCCCGGCCCGGCCGCTCAGCCCGGACGGCGCGGCGCGGTTCGAGCGGCGCACCCTGGAGGCCATCACCCCGAAGGAGGGCGAACCGCTGGACGCGTGGGAGCTCACGGGCGCCCTGCGCTACCAGAGCCACCTCCTGTCGGCGCGCGCCTCGGAGTCCGCCGACGCCACCGATGCCCTGCTCGCCGACCTGCGGCTCGGCTCCCAGCTGGGGGCCGCCGTGTTCCGGGTCGCCCTCGCCGAGCCGGGCACCGAGGCCGAGGTGACGATCGACGGGCGGACGCTGCGCTTCCCCGCCCGCCGGGACAGGGACTTCGGCCCGACCTTCTGGGAGAGGGCCCTGTCCTTCGCCCTGATCACCGGCAGCTACGAGGACCTCGAACCGCTCGTGCTGGCCGGTCCGGCGATCGCCGCCGAGGACCGCTACCCGTTCGCCTCGTACCGCACCGCCCTGCACGACCACCTGCGCGGAGCCGACCCGCTCCCGGCCACCGAGCGGGCCTTGGAGGAACTGGAGCGAACCGGGGGCCACGGCTTCCTCCCGCCCCCGGTCGTCCTCTTCTCACAGCTGGTCCGGGGTGACGAGACCAGCTTCAACCTCGCCCTGCTGGACGCCCTGGAAGCCCACCGTGACCACCACTCCGTCGCCGACCGCGCCACCTACCCGGGTGCCGCGCTCAGCCTCGACGTCCTCGGTCTCGCCTGCCACGCGCGCCGCAGCCGCGGCTGGGCCGTCCACGTCCGGTCGCCCTACCTCCCGTCGCGCCTGCTCCAGGCGGCCGGGCGCGCCCGAGGGGGTGTTCGGGAGCCGAAGGCCGCACTCTGACCGCCCGACGGTCCGGCAGGTGTCGACGGCGCCCGGGGGCAGGTGTCGACGGCACCCGGGCCGTCAGCCGTGAGGACCGGGAGAACGTGGTGGTCGGCCAGGCGGTTCCGGCTGGTGGCTTCGGAGCGTCGGTCACACCCCCGGGCAGCCCGGCCGCCCGCCCGGCTGTCAGTGGCGAGCGCTATGTTCACGAACGTCGATCAGACCTGATGGAGGGGCATCGTGACGGATCCCAAGAGCGGGACGATCAGCTGGGAGGAGGTGCGCGCGCTCATCGCCGCGCGGGTTCCGCAGGGGGTGATCGAACGGCTCTCCCCCGTGCCCGCCGCCGAGCTGGGCCATCTGCGCGCTCCGCTGCGCAAGCTTCGCGCCGAGCTCTCGCGCGAGCTCTCCTCGGGCGACACGACCCGGTATTGCGCCGCCTACGATCAGCTCGCCGCGCTCCAGTTCGCCGGAATCCACTCCGCCGCCACTGCCGCCCAGGCCCTCGAGTGGCTGACGACCCGCCCGCTCCTCGACATCACCTGGCCCCTGCCCGGCGGCGGTTCCACCAACCCGGACCACCACGTCCTGCTGACCGCCCTGCTCTCACCGCACCGGGATCAGGCGTTCCACCGCGAACTCGCGGTCCGGCTCGCCGAGTGGATGCCCGCGCGGGGCCGCCACGACCGGTGGCTGATCACCCACGGCCTCGCCGTCTGGTCGGGCGCCGAAGTCCCCGTCACCGACGGCTACGTGATCGGCTGGTTGCGCGAAGGTGACTCGATCCGCTACCCGTACCACCGCGAGATCGGCGAGTGGTTCGCCCTGCGGGGCCTGCGCGAGCCGGTGCCGCACCACGACACCCTGCTCTCCTGGCTGCGCGCCCAGCCCAGGCTGGCCGAGTTCGTCCGCCGCCTGTTCGAAGTCCCGGACGTGGGCACCGAGTTCACCGATCCCTACGCCGCCCGCTTCGGGCCGGACAACGAATGGCCCAAGGCGCTCACCGCTCTGGCGGGCGAGGGCGTGCTCGACCGCGCCGAGCTGATCGACCTCTGCCTCGGAAAACTCCTGCGCGGCGACCGGCCCGGCAACCTGCGAGGTTTCCTCCAGCTGTACGCCGCGCTGGCGCTCGACTCCGAGGAGGTCCTCGCCCGGGCCCGCGATCACGTCCGGCTGGCCGCCGACGGCGCACCGACCGCCGCCAAGGCCGCCCAGGCGGCGCTGGTGCCCGTCGACGACCGGCTCTCCGCCGGAGTGTTCACCGAGTTGACGGCCACCGTCCTGGCCCGCCCGGAGAAGACCCTCGCCACCACCCAGCTGAGCCGCGCCGCCGCCGCCCTGCGCCGCGACCCCGCCACGGCGGACGGCCTGCTGCCCGCCGTCGGCGTGGCCTTCGCCCACCCGGCTCCGGCCGTCCAGGAGCGCGCCCTGCGTCTCGCCGCCCAGCACCTGTCCGGCGTCGCACCGGCCACCGCCGAGGCCGTGCGCAGCGCCGCCGCCGCCCTCGGCCCGGCCCTGCGGCCCGAGTCCCACCGTTTGCTGGCCATCCGGGCCCCAGGGATGGCGGAAGCCGCCGAACCGCACGCCGCCGAACCGCTCGTGAGCCAGGTCGCGCTGCCTGCCGCACCCGCCGGCCCGCTCGACCTCGCCGAGCGGCTGGCGGCCCTGACGGCCGACCGGGTGCCGGACCCGGGCGAGTTCGAGGTGGTCCTCGCCGCCCTCGTCACCGAGCACCACCGTGACGCCGCGGCTCTCCACGCCGCCCTCGCTCCGCTCACCGCGGGCCGACGCGACGAGCCGATCACGGTCTGGCAGGCCCACCGCCTCGAGGAAGCGCTCGGCTGTCTGCTCGACGCCCTGACCGGCCGCGGCCACCCGGCAGCGCGGCACGCCGCCGAGATGCTCGAGTGGCCCGCTCACCTCCGCAGTCCGGGGACCATCCCGGTGCTGCGCGTGCTGGAGGCGGCGGCCCGGATCGGGCAGGCACCGGTGCCGCTGCTGCTCGCCACCCCGACCGCCGCCGACGGCGCCGTCGATCCGGCGGTGTTCACCGAGCGGTTGGCGGCGCACCGGGACGCCGGGGCCGTGCCCTGGCCCGCCGACCTGGCCCAGTCCCTGCTCCGGCTGCCCCCGCACGCGTCGGCGGCGGCCCGTTCGGCCGCCGCCGAACTCGGCTGCGAGCTGCCGGCCGACACCCCGCCGCCCACGCCGGACGCCTTCCACATCCAGGTGCCGGGCCAGGTCGAGCGGGCCGCCCCGTACGGGGTGCTCGACACGATCGTCCGTATCGCGCCGTTCGTCCGCACCCCCGAACCCGCTCCCGAAGGCGTCACCGGTCTGCTCCACGCCCTCCCCGACCCGGCCGAAGCCGGTCTGTTCGTCGGCATGATGGGACCGCGTCCCGGCCTGCTCGCCCAGCTGCCCTGGGTGGCGCCCTGGCATCCGGAGACCGTCGCCGCACACGGCCTGCCCTCCCTGGTGTCCCAGACGAACTCCTCCGGCCACCACGTCCTCAACCCCTGGCTGCCCCGGCTCGCCGAGGTCCCGGGTGAGCCCGCGGCGGTCTACCACCTGGCGCTCGTTTACGGGCTGACGGCCGCCCGTGCGGAGAACCGCACCGTGGCGCTGGACGCCCTGCTGGTCCTGAACGCGCGCGGGCGGTTCCGTCCCGAGGTGCTCGGCCAGTGGATCGCGGCGCTGTGGCGGCTGACGGCGGCCAAGCCGAACCGGTTCCTGCCCGTTCTGGCCGACGCCGCGCGCAGCGGTGCGGGCCGGCCGGTCTGGGAGGTGCTCGCTGCCCTGATCTCCGTGCTCGCCACCGAGGAACCGGGCGTGCGCGGACTGGCGGACGCCCTCGCACTGGCCGCCGAATGCGCGGCGGCGGACGGCATCCGGACCGCTCTGCCCGCCCTCGACGCCCTCACGGTCTCGACCGCGCCCCGCCGCGTGCGGACGGAGGCCGCCCGGCTGGCCCGAATACTCGCCTCGTGACGCGCCCGCGGCCCGGGCGGAAGGTCGGCGGGTGGGCGGGCCGGCTGGTCGGCGCCGGGGAGCGTGTGCGGTTGCTGTCGGGGACGCGGTGCCCTGTTCGGCGTGTCGCCGGCGGTCATGGGGACTGCGGGGAAGGCGCGGCGGTGGGTCCGTCGGCGGACAACCGCTGGGCCAGGTGGATCGGGACGACGGAGATCAGGACCAGGACGGCGGCCACGACGTTGACGACCGGGGCCTGGTTGGGCCGGGCCAGGTTCGCGTAGATCCAGACGGGCAGGGTCTGGAGGCCTGGTCCGGCGGTGAACGTGGTCACCACGATCTCGTCGAAGGACAGCGCGAAGGCCAGGATTCCGCCCGCCAGGAGTGCGGGCCGCAGGGCCGGGAAGGTGACGTGTCGGAAGGTCTGGAAGGTGTGTGCGCCCAGATCGGCCGAGGCCTCCTCGGCCGAGGGCGAGGTCCGGCGAAGCCTGGCGACGACGTTGTTGAAGACGACGACGACGCAGAAGGTGGCGTGCCCGATGACGACGGTGAGCATGCCGAACCCGATGCCGGCCGGACCGAGCACCGCACGGAAGGCTGCGTTGAGGGCGATGCCGGTGACGATGCCGGGCAGCGCGATCGGGAGGATCACGAGAAAGGAGACTGCTCGCCGGCCGAAGAACCGGTACCGCTGGACGGCGAGGGCGGTCATGGTTCCCAGGACCAGTGCCACCAGGGTGGCCCCGGCTCCCGCCTGCAGTGAGGCGACGAGTGCGTGGCGGACGCCGTCGGACTGCCAGGCGCGCACCCACCACTCGGTGGTGATTCCGGCCGGGGGCCAGGCGAAGGAGCGGTTTCGGTTGAACGAGTTGAGGAGGACCAGCAGCAGTGGCAGGTAGATGACGGCGAGGCCGCCGATCATGGCCACGCGCAGCACGATCCGGGTGCGGCGGGAGAGGATCACGGCTGTCCGGTTCCCTCACAGCGAGTCCAGGGCGCCCGAGCGACGCACGGCGAGCAGGTAGCCGACGATGATCACCACCGGTACGCAGGACAGGGCGGCGGCCAGCGGCAGGTTGAGCGTGACGTTGTCGGCGATCGCCGTGCCCAGCATCTGGGTCCTGCCGCCGACGATCCGCACGGCGATGTAGTCCCCCAGGCTCAGGGAGAACGTGAGGACGGATCCGGCGAGCACCGAGGGCTTGACCAGTGGGAGGACCACCGAGCGGAAGGTCCTCCCGGCGGAGGCGCCGAGGTCGGCCGAGGCGTCGAGGAGGCCGGGAGGCAGGTTCTCCAGACCGGCGAGGATCGGCAGGATCATGTAGGGCAGCCACAGGTAGGAGAGGACGACGACGATCGCCGCCGTGCCGTACCCCGGGCTGGTCAGTCCGAAGGGGCTGCCGAGCCAGTCGAGGATGCCGCCCCGGCTGAAGACGACCCGCCAGGCGTACGCCTTGACCAGGTAGCCGGCCCAGAGCGGGGTCAGCACGGCGACCACCAGGAGCCTGCGGGTGCGCGGCCGGACGACCAGGGCCATGGCGAAGGCCATGGGGAACGCCACCGCGGTATCGATCGCCGTGACCGCGGCGGCGATGGCGAGCGTGCGCAGTGCGATGGTGCGGTAGACCGGGTCGGTGAGGACGGTGGTGAAGTTGGTGGTGTCCCAGACCCGGACGACGTTGTAGGTGAAGCTGTCGACCGTCCAGAACGCAGAGAGGAGCAGGACGGCGAGCGAGCCGAGGTAGGCGAGCACCAGCCAGGCCATCGGCGCCGCCAGCAGCAGTGTCAGCCGCAGCCCGGCGTGCCGGTGCAGGACGGAGGCCGTCCGCCGCAGGCCTCCCCGCCGCGGTGGCGGGGCGGTCACGTCGTTCGCCACCGGTCAACCCTTGATCCCGGTCCAGGCGGCGGTCCAGGCGGCGTAGTCGGTGCAGGACGCCCCGCGGCCGTCCAGGCAGTTCTTGACGGGTGTGGTCCAGGAGTGGACGTTCCTCCAGTAGGCGTCGTCGGAGGCGTGGAAGACGGTGCAGAAGGCCTTGTCGGATGTGTGGTCGCAGGCCTTGGCGTTGGCGGGGGCCTCGCCGAACCATTCGGCGACCTGGGCGTTGGCCTCCGGCGAGACGATCCAGTCCATCCACCGGTAGGCGCAGTTGGGGTGTGCGGCCTTCGCCGACACCATCCAGGTGTCGGACCAGCCGGTCGCGCCTTCCTTGGGGAGCACCGCCCGGACGGGCACCTGGTCGGCCTGTGCCATGTTGGCGATCACCTGCCAGGTGGTTCCGATCACCGTGTCGCCGGTCTTGAAGGAGTTCTCGGCCTTCTGGTAGTCGCTCCAGTACTCGCCGATCGCCTTGTGCTGGGCCTTCAACAGGTCGACGGCGGCCTTGAGTTGGGCATCGTCCAGGGCGTAGGGGTTCTTGATGCCCAGGTCCGGTTCGGTCTTCATGAGGTACAGCGCCGCGTCGGCGATGGAGATCGGGGAGTCGTAGGCGGTGACGTGCCCGGCGTAGGCCGGGGCGTCCTCGAAGACCGCGCGCCACGAGTCCGGTGCGGGTGAGACCTTGTCGGTCCGGTACATCAGCAGGTTGGCACCGCGGCCGTGCGGAATGCCGTACATCCGGCCGTTCACGGAGTTCCACGGCTGGTTCTTCAGGTTCTCGAAGACGTCCGCGTAGTTGGGCACCAGGCCGGTGTTGACGGGCGCGACGTCGCCGGCCGCGATCAGCCGGAGCGTCGCGTCGCCGGACGCCGAGACGGTGTCGTACTGGCCGGTTTTCATCAGGGAGACCATCTCGTCCGAGGTACCGGCGATCTTCGTGTGGACCTTGCAGCCGGTCTGCTGCTCGAAGGGGTGGACCCAGTCGACGTTGCGGTCGTCCGAACCGTCTTCGGCGTAACCGGCCCAGGCGATCAGGTTCACCTGGCCCTCGCCGGCGCCGAGGGATCGGAGCGCGGGCAGTTCGGGTGGGTTCGGGCCCTGGGCGGAGTTCGTTCCGGTGGTGCCGGCGCACCCTGCGATCAGGAGGAGGGCGGCCGCGGCCGCGGTCACCGTGCGGGCGAAGGTGCGTTTCGGGGCGGGGACGGGCATGCGCAAGGTCCGATCTTCGGGGGGGGGGGAGGGTTGGGAAGCGGTTCTCCGCGGGCTACTCGGCGACGCGGACCATGTGCCGGCGCTGCCAGGCCAGTACGACGTCGGTGCCGCTGTGACGCAGGACGGCGGCCGCGCCGTCCTCGGCGTTCTGCCGTACGGCGGTCAGCCGACCGCCGGCCTCCAGGTCGATCAGGAATCTGGTGTGGCCGCCCGCGTAGAGGACGTCGGCCACGCGCCCGGTCGTCGACAGCTCGTCGGGGGCGACGGGGTCGTCCGGGCGCGTCAGGCGGATCTTCTCCGGTCGGATGCTGAACGGCCCGGCCTCCCCCACGACCTGTTCGGCCACCGGGCCGTCCAGGAGGTTGGAGGTGCCGACGAAGCCGGCGACGAAGGCCGTGGCGGGACGCTCGTACACCTCGGCCGGAGACCCGACCTGCTCGATCCTTCCCGCGTTGACCACCGCGAGGCGGTCGCTCATCGTCAGGGCCTCCTCCTGGTCGTGGGTGACGAGGACGAAGGTGATCCCGACCTCGCGCTGGAGTTGTTTGAGTTCCAGTTGCACGTCGTGGCGGAGCTTCAGGTCGAGGGCGCCGAGCGGTTCGTCGAGCAGCAGCACCTTTGGGCGGTTGACCAGCGCTCTGGCCAGCGCCACCCGCTGACGCTGCCCGCCGGAGAGCTGGGAGGGCCGGCGCGGCTCGAAGCCTTCGAGCCGGACCCCGGCGAGCGCGGCACGCACCCGCCGGGCCCGCTCGGCCCTGGGCACCCGGCGGACCATCAAGCCGTAGCCCACGTTCTGCGCGACCGTCATGTGCGGGAAGAGCGCGTAGTCCTGGAACACGGTGTTGACGTCCCGGTCGAACGGCGGCAGGCGGGTGACATCGGTTCCGCCCAGCAGGACCCGGCCGGAGGTGGGGGCCTCGAAGCCCGCGATCATGCGCAGCACCGTGGTCTTCCCGGACCCCGACGGGCCGAGGAGTGCGAAGAACTCGCCCTCGCCGACCTCCAGGTCCACGCCGTCGACCGCACGGACGCCGCCGTCGAAGGTCTTCGTCAGCCTTTCGAGCCGGACCGCCGCAGGGGCGGCGGGCGCCGGTCGCGGCGGTCGGTCGTCGTTCGTCATGTCGTGCGGCCCTCTGCTCGGCGTCGCCTGCCCCCTCCGGAGAGCGGGCCGTGCGGCCCGGCCCGCGGAAACCCGGGAGCATTCACTCGGTCCGGCCACGAACGCCCGCGGGCCGTACGGCGGTTGGGGCCGGTCTCCTTCGAGTTCCCCGACAGGCTCGCCGCGCCGGGCTCGCGCAGCCCACGGAAGCACCGCGGTTCCAGCCGACGATGCGGGTCCAAGACCACTTCTGCCGCCCTCCGTCTACGGACCGGACAGCAGCAGAGTGCCGGGCACCGGCCCTCGGCACCCCAGGAACCGGGCACATGTCACCCGTACGTGGCTGGGCGCCGACGACTACCGGGTCCGTCGACCGACCCGGGCCCGGATCAGCCGCTACACGACACGGGGCCGCGGCCCCGGAGCTGATGCCTCGTCGCGGTGAGCACCGTTGCGGTACCGGGGCCGCGCCTCGGCGCGAGGGAGCACCGCCGTGCCGCAACCGGCGGCGGGGACGGGTGCCGGCCGTGTGCGGATCCGGGACCGCGGCCGTGGGGGAACGGCCGCCACTCGTGCGGTCCGCTCCGTCGTATCGGTTCCCGGCGTTGGAGTGTGGAACGTGCTCTGGCCGTTCGTTTGACCGGGGTTGGGGCGGACAGCCGGTTTCCGCCGCCTGTCGGTGGTTCAGGGGGTCGAGGCGGGGAGGCGGGTGGTCGGCCGGGTCCGTTCGTGGGCGTGGGCGACGCGCAGGAGGGTGGGTTCGGCGAGCGGGCGGGCGAGGAGTTGGAGGCCGATCGGCAGGCCGGCGGCGTCGTGGCCGGCGGGGACGGTGAGGGCGGGGACTCCGGTGATGTTGGCGGGGGCGTTGAGGCGTACGTAGGCGTCGGAGACGGACTCGACGGTGCCGTCGGGCCAGGTGACGTCGGCTTGGCCCGCGGGGGCAGCGGTGAGCGGGACGCTCGGGGCGGCGATCACGTCGACGTCCTGGAACAGCCGGTCCCATGCGGCGCGCATGAGGGTGCGGGAGCGCTGGGCGCGCAGGTAGTCGCCGGCGCCGAGGAGTTCACCGGCTTCCAGGAGGACGCGCACGTCGTCCTGGTAGAGCTCGGGGACGGTGCGCAGGGCGCGTTCGTGGTAGGCGCCGGCCTCGGGGACCATCAGGCCCCACTGGGTGGCCTGGATGTAGCGGGTCATCGGGATGTCGACCTCGACGAGCCGTGCCCCGAGGCTCTCCAGGGCGGCGATGGCGTCGCGGACGGCGGTCTCCACCTCCGGGTGGACGTGGTCGAAGTAGTAGGTGCGCGGCACGCCGACCCGCAGCCCGGTCAGGTCCGTCGAGGCGTCGGGCCGGTAGCCGGTGACGGGGACGTACAGCGAGGCGGGGTCGCGCGGGTCGTGCCCGGCCAGCGCGGTCAGGACCAGGGCCGCGTCCTCGACGGTGCGGGTGATGGGGCCGACGTGGTCCAGCGACCAGGACAGCGAGGTGACGCCGTGCCGGGGGACGAGACCGTAGGTGGGCTTGAGGCCGACGACCCCGTTGAGGGCGGCGGGGACCCGGATGGATCCGCCGGTGTCGGTGCCCAGGGCGAAGGTCGCGGCGCCCGAGGCGACGGCGACCGCGGAGCCGCCACTGGAGCCGCCGGCGACCCGGTCGCGGTCCCAGGCGTTGCGGGTCTGCGGGGTGGTCAGGCCGAAGGCGAACTCGTGGGTGTGGGTCTTGCCGAGCAGGATCGCGCCGGCGGCGTCCAGGCGTGCGGCGACCGTGCTGTCGGCGCTCGCCCGGTGGCCGGCGCGGACCCGGGAACTGGCCGTGGTGGGCGTGCCGTTGACGTCGATCAGGTCCTTGACGCCCATCGGGATGCCGTGCAGGGGCCCGCGGTGGCGGCCGTGCGCGATGTCGTGTTCGGCTTCGCGCGCGGCCCGCCGGGCCCGTTCGGCGGTGACGGTGACGTAGGCGCCCAGGTGCCCGTCGACCGTCTCCAGGCGTTCGAGGACGGAGTCGACCAGTTCGACGGGCGACAGCCGGCGGGCGTGGATCGCCTCTGCGGCCGCGGTGAGGGTCAGTTCATACGGCTGCATCGGGCTTCTCCTGGACGGGGTGGTAGGCGGCGGCGGGCGGAACGTCCGCGAAGTCCAGCTCACGCAGGACCGACACGACGCGGTGGATGTGTTCGGCGACGGCGGCGACCACGGCATGGCGTTCAGCGGGCAGGACGAGTCCGGCGCGGACGGCCCAGCGGGCGGCTTCCGGTGGTGTGAGGTCGGCTGGTGTGAGGTCGGCGGGCACGGAGGTGCTCCTTCTCGGTCGAGGGGGTGCGGCGGCGGGGTCCGGGTGTGGTCAGGCCGGCAGGCGGGTGCCGGGCTCGGCGTGCAGCCGGTAGCGGCCGTCCTCGCGGCGGACGGTGCCGGCCGTGGGGTGCGGGAAGTGGGTGCCCAGCAGCAGCGTGTCGGTGTCGGCCAGGGAGTCGAGCAGCCGGGCGCGGGTGCGGATCGCCTGAGCCGGGTCGAGGTCGACGCAGCTGTGGACGTGGGGGTGGGACAGCTGCACGGGGTGGTGGATGCTGTCGCCGGTGATCAGCGCCCGGCGGTCGCTGCCGCGCAGTTCGACGGCGACCTGGCCCGGGGTGTGGCCGGGGGCGGGGACCAGGAGGACGCCCGGGGCGACCTCGTGTCCCCACTCGGGCACGGTCACCGGGTCGTACTGTCCGGCGTCGCGCACGGGGTGGACGGAATCGCGGAACATCTGGGTGCGGGCCTCGTCGAGGTCGGCGGCGGCCCAGTGGTCCCATCCGGTGCGGCTGGTGAGGTAGCGGGCGTTGGGGAAGGTGGGGGTCCAGTCCCGGCCGGTGCGGCGGGTGTTCCAGCCGACGTGGTCGGTGTGCAGGTGGGTGGTGATGACCAGGTCGACGGACTCCGGCGGGAAGCCGGCCTCGGTCAGGCGCTCCGGGAAGTCGGTGTCCAGGCCGTTCCAGGCCGGGTTGGCACGCGGCTTGGCGTTCCCGATGCCGGTGTCCACGACGATCCGCAGCCCGCCCGCCCGTACCGCGAAGCTGTGGCTGGCCAGGCGGGGCACCTCGGCGTCGGCGAAGGCGGGGCGCAGCCAGGGGGCCTGGTCGAGGACCTCCTTGGTGGCGTCGGGCAGCAGCCAGGGGCCGGTCTGGCGCGGGAGTTCGATCTCGTCGACCCGGTGGACGGTGATGTCGCCGAGACTCCATGCCGTGCCGGTGGCGGGGGTGGTGGTACTCATCGACGGGTCCTTTCGACGGGGCGGTGCGGGAGGAGCTGTGCGGTCGGGTGACCGGGGGCCGGGTGTCGGGTGTCGGGTGGCCGGGGGTCAGGCGGTGTAGCCGGCCAGGCCCGCCGCGGCCGTCAGCGTGAAGAAGACCAGGCCACCGGTGACCTGAGGGGCGTGCGGGGCGATGAGCCGGGCGAGGGAGGGGCCGAGGGAGGAGTAGAAGCCGCCGAGCGCCCAGGCGGCGACGATGCCGGGCGCGGCAAGGGCCATGACCGGACGGGAAGCGGGAGCGAGGGCGATCGCAGGGCGCAGCGAGCGCCAGGCGCCGGGGTGGCGGCGAGCGGTCTCGGGGGTGCGCGGAAGGACGGCGGCCTGGGCGGCGAAGAGCAGGAACAGCAGGACGTAGACGGTGTGGGTGGGGGCGGGGGCGTACCGGGCGAGGGCGGTGGCGGCGAGCACGCCGACGGCCATACCGGCCACGGGGGCGATGCCGTTGACGGCGGCCGCCCGGCCCGGGCGGCGGGGATCCTCCACGTCGAGGAGCGCGGCCCCGGCGGCGCTGGTGGCGACACCGGTGGCCAGGCCCTGCAGAACGCGGGCGGCGATCAGCGCCGGGACGTCCCGGGCGGTGGCGAAAACCAGCATCGCGGCGGCCTCGGCCAGCAACGCTCCGGCGAGGACCGGGCGCCGCCCCACATGGTCGGAGAGGGTCCCCGCACTCAACAGGGCCGCCAGCAGAGCGAGAGCGTAGGCGCTGAACACGACCGTGAGCGTCAGGGGCGAGAAGTGCCAGGCGCTCTGGTACAGCCCGTAGAGCGGAGTCGGCGCGCTGGACGCAGCCAGCAAGGCGACCAGGACCGAGGCGTACAGCCGGAGAGCCCCACGGCGACCCAGTACACGCCGACGGGCCGGTTCCGGCCGACGGGCACCGCGGTGGCCCGGAGCGGGCAGCCGGAAGGCACCGTCCGGGCCGGGGGTGCCGTGGGGGTGTGACGGGAAGGTGACACAGGACATGGAAGCACCTCGAAGCCTTAAGGCGAATGCTTTGCGTTAAGCACTCTAGGCATCCGGGGCACCGAATCGCAAATATTTAGCTTTTAGGTGTCGGGGAAGGCGCGGTACGGCCCAGCGCCGCCGCGACCAGGTGGTCCGTGTAGTCCCTGGACAGGTCCGAGGGGCGGAAGAGGATCCGGTACATCAGCGGGGAGACGACGACGTCCAGCAGGGTCTCCACGTCCGGCACCGCCTCCCCCCGCCCGGCCGCCCGCACGCCCACGGCCTTCAACTGCTCGGCGGCGTAGTCGGAGCAGCGCACCGCGTTGCCCTGCCCGGGATCGCCCAGCAGGGCGTCGCGGATATAGGTGCGCCCCGCCGTCGAGCCCATCTCCTCGGCGAACTGCTCCACCCACGCCTCCAGATCCGCCCGCAGGCTGCCGTGATCGGCCGGCGGGGCATCGGGACGCAGCCGCTCCACGGCCACATCGGACAGCAGCTCCCGCAGATCCCCCCAACGCCGGTACACGGTCGAAGGCGTCACCCCGGCACGCGCTGCGATCAACGGCACCGTCAACGCCTCCCGCCCCACCTCCGCCTCCAGATCACGCACCGCCTGGTGCACCGACTGCTGAACACGGGCACTGCGCCCGCCAGGACGTGTCGTCGCTCGGGAAGTCATACCCACAGCTTAATGCGAAGAAATTGCGTCCGCCCGGCCACGAACCCGCCCCGCCCCGCCCCAGCCGGGCGGGCCCGCGCACCCGGGGAGTGACGGCCACCAACCGCTTCGAGCCCCTCACGGCCACTGGCAGGAAACCGCCGCCAGGCCGGACCCGCGACGGTGGCAGGCGGCCTCGTCCTCGGTCGGCTGACGGCCCGCCGCACCGTCCTCATCGGCACCGTGGGCGTGCTGCTGGGCACCGCCGTGATCGAGGCCGGAGTCGCCGCCGGGCTGCTCCCGCTGCTGTGGGTGGGTGGCATCATCGGCGGCGTGGGCTTCGGTGCCTCCTTCTCCGGCGCCCTCCGCGCCATCACCCCGCTTGCCCGTCCCCAACAGCGGGCCGGACTCTTCGCGGCCGTGTACGTCGCCGCCTACCTGAGCTTCGGAGTCCCGGCCATCATCGCGGGGCTGCTGATCGCCCCCGTCGGCCTGCTTGGCACCGTCCTCGGCCACGGCGTCGCCGTCCTCGCCGTGGCGGCCCTCGGACTGATTGTCCAATACCGCCTCGACGCCGATGCACGGCCCTGATGGGAAGGCCGCGGTGGACTACTCCGGTCGCGCCGTGGCCACCAGGTCAGTCACCCTGGTTTCCAGTCATGAACACGCCTTGGAGGACACTGTGCAACCGATTCTGGTGACGGGGGCCGCCGGCCGCGTGGGCGCGGTCGGACGGTCCGTGGTCGAGGACCTGCGGCAGCGAGGCCTCCCGGTCCGCGCCATGGTACGCAGCGACGACGAGCGCGCCGAGGCGCTACGGGCGACGGGCGCCGAGGTCGTCCTCGGGGACCTGACCCGCGTCGACGACGTTGCCGAGGCGCTGGCCGGCTGCCGGCGGGTGTACTTCGGCATGGGCGTCTCCGCCCAGTACCTGCAAGCCGCCCTCACGACGGCGGCCGTGGCGCGGGCGGCGGGCCGACTGGAGGTGTTCGTGAACATGTCGCAGCTGACCGTCTCCGAGCTGGGCCTGAGAGACACGGGCGAGTCGCACCAGCACCGGCAGCAGTGGCTGGTCGAGCAGGTCCTCGCCTGGTCGGGGCTGCCCGTGGTCGAGCTCAGGCCCACCGTGTTCCTGGAGAACCCACTCTTCCGCGTCGGTCTGTCCTCGATCCCGGTGGACGGCACCATCAGGCTGCCCCTCGGACGGGCCCGGACCTCCCCCGTCGCCGCCGCGGACGTCGCCGCGGTCGTGGCGCAGGTGCTGGCCGAGCCGCAGCCGCACCTCGGCCGGGTGTACGAGCTGACCGGCCCGCGCTCACTGGACGGCCCGGGCCTCGCCGCCGAGGTCTCCGCGGCCCTCGGCCGGCCGGTCCGCTACACCGACGTACCGCTGGAGGAGTGGATCGACCACGACCTCAGGCCGCTGGAGCTGCCGGCTCACGTGTTCCAGCACATCTCCACCATGGCCCGCCTGCACGCGGAGAACCGCTACGACCGCCGGGCCGACGGTGTGGAGCAGGTCACCGGCCGCCCTGCCACCGGCGTCGGCGACTTCGTCCGGCGCAACGCCGACCGCCTCGCGATCTGACCGACGCCCCCGACGACGGCCCCGGCCTCCCGGCGCGGAGTTCCCTTCTCGGCAGCCCACTCGGGCCCTGCGTTCGAACCGTACGCGTTACGCCTTGACGGTCCTGAAAGTGCCCCGGTAGTCCGCGGGGGACGTGCCGACGTGGCGGTGGAAGGCCGCCCGGAAGGCGGCAGGGCTGCCCAGGCCGCTGAGCCGGGCGACCTGCTCGACGGGTGTCGTGGTCGTCTCCAGGAGTTCGCGGGCCCAGTCGATGCGGGCCGCGGTGAGCCAGGCCATCGGGGAGGTGCCCGTCTCCTGCCGGAAGCGGCGGATGAACGTCCGGCGGGACATGTGCGCGCGGAGGGCCAAGTCGTCCACTGTCTGTCGGCGGGCGAGGTTGTCGAGCATCCAGGTGCGGACCGGTCCGAGGCCGTCGCCACGTGCCACCGGCCGGAATCGGTCGATGAACTGCGCCTGTCCGCCCTGGCGTTGGGGTGGGGCGACGAGCACCCGGGCGCGGGCGTTGGCGGCCGCGGCGCCGAAGTCCCGTCGGATGACGTGCAGGCAGAGGTCGATGCCCGCGGTCACGCCCGCCGAGGTGAGGACGTCGCCGTCGTCGACGTAGAGCTGGTTGGGCCGCACGTCGATCCGGGGGTATCGGCGTTGCAGCGCGGCGGCGTCCCGCCAGTGGGTCGTCGCGGGGCGCCCGTCCAGCAGCCCGGCGGCCGCCAGGACGAACGCGCCTGTGCAGATCGACACGAGGCGGGCTCCGCTCGCGTGCGCCGAGCGGATCGCCGTCAGCGCCGCGGCGGAAGGCCGGCTGTCCGGGTCCTGGTACCCGGGGACGACGACGGTGCCGGCGTCCCGCAGCGCCTCCAGCCCGGCGGACGCGGCGACGGTGAATCCGCCGCTGTCGACCGGCCCGGCGGCGGGATCCGTGCAGACGGTGACCCGGTAGTGCGGGTCCGACCCGAAGGTCTGCACCGGGATGCCGAGGTCCAGCGGGAGCACCCCCGGAAGTGCCAGCACCGCGACGCGGTGCCCTTCGGTGACCGGCGTGCTCAGGATGGTCGCGCTCGGCGTGCTCGGCATGGCACGATCCTAGCGACCCATGGCCCCCGTGCCACTGTCGCGGGCAGGACGCCGGTTCCTAGCCTTGAGCCATGGACCTCTCACTCGATCTCCCCACCGGCCCCCTGGCCGAAGCCGTCCTCTCCGCCGTGCGGACCACCGAGACCCCGGCGGTGGCCAACCACAGCGTGCGCAGCTTCCTCTTCGCCCAGCTCCTCGCCGCCCACGAGGGCTGCCTGGACGACGCCGCCTACGACCGCGACCTGCTGTTCGCCGCGACCGTCCTGCACGACCTCGGCACCGGCACCCTGGCGAAGGGCCAGGCCCGCTTCGAGGTGGAGGGCGCGGACCTGGCAGCCGACCTGCTGCGCCGGCACCACGTCCCCGAGACGGACGTCGACCGCGTGTGGGAGGCGATCGCCCTGCACGCCTCCACCGGCATCGCCGAGCGCCGCGGCCTGCTGTCCTACCTCACCCACGAGGGCGTGGGCACCGACTTCGGCCGCAACGCGGACGTCGTCGCCCCGCACGCGCAGCGGATCCACGCCGCCTACCCCCGGCTGGCCATGGTCCGCTCGCTCGTCGACGCGATCGTGGAGCGGGCCGCCCACTCGGCGGCCGCGGCACCCCGCTACTCGCTCGGCGGTGAACTGCTCCGCGAACGCCGGGCCGACGGCATCACCGGCCTGGAGCTCGCCGCCGCCACGTCCCCCTGGGGGGAGTAGCCGCCCGACCGCCGAGGCCGGTCGGACCGCCACGACTGGAGGGCCCCGGTCGCACCGCGCAGACCGAACGACGAACGCGCGAGCGGCGTTCGGACTCGTGACGGAACGACGAGGGAGGTTTCCCCCCGATCCCGCCGTTTCCACAGACGAACCCGAGCGGTTCCAGGACAGCGGCGGTCCGGGTACGGGACGCTGAGGAACCGGCCAGGGCCGTGCGGCGAGACCGCCGCGACCGGCCGGAGCGACCCGAGACCGGGATGGTGGGATGACCGTTCAGGACACCTCGACCGCCGGTACCGCCCGGCACGGCGACTTCACCGAGCTGCACCGGCGCGTCTCGGCCGCCGGTCTGCTGCGCCGGCGCCCGCTGTACTACGCCTGCCGGAGCGCGGCGCTGTTCGCCGCGCTGGCGGCGCTCCTGACCTGGTTCACCGTGCTCGGCGCCAGCTGGTGGCAGCTGGCCCTCGCGCCCCTGTTCGCCCTGGTGCTCGGCCAGTTGGCACTGCTCGGCCACGACGTCGCGCACCGTGCGGTGTTCACCGGCCGGCGGGCGACCGACCTGGCGGGCATCCTGCTGGGCAACCTCGTGGTCGGGATGAGTTACGGGTGGTGGGTCGACGACCACAACCGGCACCACGCACACCCGAACCGCGAGGGCCACGACCCGGCCGCAGACTCCATCCTCTTCGCCCGGACCACCGAACAGGCCCTCCGGACCAGGGGGTTGCGGCGGTTCGCGGCCAGACACCAGGCCGCGCTGTTCTTCCCGCTGCTCTCCCTCCAGGGACTCGGCCTGCTCGTCGCCACCTGCCTGGCCCTCACCCGCGGGACGGTCCGTCACCCGACCCTCGAACGTGTCCTCGTCGCGCTGCACTACGCCCTGGCCACGGCCCTGCTCGCGGTCGTCCTCTCCCCGCTCCAGGCGCTGGCCTTCACCGTGCTGTGCACAGCGGTGCTCGGCGTGTACCTGGGCTGCGTCTTCGCGCCCAACCACAAGGGCATGCCACTGACCGGCCCGGAGACGGAGCGCGAGGACTTCCTCCGTCGACAGGTCCTGCCCTCCCGCAACCTGCGGGCCGGCCGGTTCGTCCACGGCGTCTTCGGAGGTCTGGGCCACCAGATCGAGCACCACCTGTTCCCGGGCATGCCCGTGGTGGCGCTGCGCCCCGCCTCGCGCATCGTCCGTGCGTACTGCGCCGAGATCGGCCTGCCGTACCGCGAGGCGAACCTCGCCGACTCCTTCCGGGAGATCCTGCGGGACCTGCGGGCCGTCGGCCGTTCCCTCGCGGCGGCGCAGGCCCCGGCGAAGTCGCGGGGCGCCCGGTGATCGGCGTCCCGGACGGCCCGACGCCGCCGTCGGCCGCCGGGTGGCCGGCCGGAAGCGAACGGCTCCGGGTCCTGATCGTCACGGAGTCCTTCGCCCCGCGGATCGACGGGGTCGCCCACAGCGTTCTCCGGACGGCCGAGCACCTCGCGGCCCGGGGCCACACCCCGGTCGTCGTCGCGCCGGCCGAGCGGGCCACCCGGCGGTACGCGGGCGGGCGCCGTGAGCGGGCGTACGGCTACGAGGTGGTCCGCGTCCCATCCCTGCCGCTGCCGGGCTACCCGGAGGTGCGGGTCGCCCTCCCGGGACGGCAGGTGGCCGACGCCGTCGGACGGTTCGGTCCGCACGTGGTCCACCTGGCCGGCCCGTTCGTGCTCGGGGCCGCCGGGGCTGCCGCGGCCGCCCGGGCCGGCCGCCCCTGCGTCGCGGTCTACCAGACCGATCTGGCCGCGTACGCCCGGACCTACCTGCCGGTGCTCGGCGCGGCCGGACCCCGACTCGCCTGGCGGCGGCTGCGGCACATCCACGCCTCGGCCACGCGGACGCTCGCGCCCTCCCGGGCTTCGCTGCACGCCCTGGCCGCGCACGGCATCCCCAGGATCCACCTGTGGCCACGCGGCGTCGACTGCGCACGCTTCCACCCCCGGCATCGCGACGAGGCCCTGCGGCAGCGACTGGGCCGCCCCGGCGAGATCCTGATCGGGTACGTCGGGCGCCTGGCCCAGGAGAAGCAGCTCGACCGGCTCGCGGAGGTGTCCCGGATCCCCCGCGCGCGGCTGGTCGTGGTCGGCGACGGCCCCTGCCGCGCCCGGCTGCAGGCCGCACTGCCGGACGCCGTCTTCCTGGGCCGCCGCACCGGCCACGAACTCGCCCGGCTCTACGCCTCGTTCGACGTGTTCGCCCACACCGGACCGTTCGAGACCTTCGGCCAGACCCTCCAGGAGGCGATGGCGAGCGGCCTGCCCGTGGTCGCCCCGGCAGCCGGCGGCCCGTTGGACCTCGTCCGGCCCGGACGCACCGGCTTCCTCATCCCGCCCGGTACGACCGGAGGGTTCCGGGATGCCGTCGAGCGGCTCGCCCGTGACCACGACCTGCGGCGTGCGTTCGGACAGGCCGGCCGCACCGTCGTCACGGACCGCAGCTGGGAGACGGTGGGCGACCGACTCGTCGAGCACTACCGGCTCGCCGTCGCGGAGACCGCCGGCTCCTTGCGGTGCTGAGCCGGCCGACGGGGCGCGACGACCGACCGCAACGAACGAACGGACCACCATGCACCAGCACCTCGCGGCCGAGTACCTGCGCAGCAGCGCCCCCGCCGCCGGCACCGCCGTCTTCCTGCACGGGCTCGGCGGGTGGACCCACAACTGGGCGGCGCTGATGGACCTCCTGCGGACCTCGGTGCACTGCCTGGCCCTCGACCTCCCGGGCTTCGGGCGGTCCGCTCCCCCGCCCGACGGCATCGTCACCGTCGGACGTCAGGCGGCGGCCGTCGCCCGTCACCTCGAGCGCACCGGGCACCGCCGCGTCCACCTGGTCGGCAACTCCCTCGGCGGCCTCACCGCCCTCCACCTCGCCGCCCGCCGGCCGGACCTGGTCGCGACGCTGACCCTCGTCTCCCCGGTCCTGCCCGCCTTCCCACCGCCCCAGGCCCTCCGCGTGGCCCTGCTCGGTCTGCCCGGAGCCTCCCGACTGTACGCCCGACGCGTCTCCACGCAGAGCCCCGAACGGCAGCTGGACGACCTCTACCGGCTGATCTACGCGGACCCGGCCCGGGTCGGCCGCGAGCAGCGCGCGACCGAGGCGCGGGAACGACTGCGCCGGTCCGAACTGCCCCACACCCACGCCATGCTGGCCGAAGGAGTACGGGCCGTGGTCCGCTCACAGCTGCACCGAGGCCGGTCGTCGGCCTGGTCCCAGGCAGGCCGGGTCCAGGCGCCCACCCTGCTCGTCTACGGCCGGGAGGACCGCCTCGTCCCCTTCCGTACGGCACCCCGGACCCATGCGGCCTTCCGCGACGCACGTCTTCTCTCGCTGCCGGACGTCGGACACGTCGCGATGCAGGAGCGCCCCGCCCAGGTGGCCACCGCGCTCCGCGCCCTGATCGCCGATTCGGAGCGCGCCCCGGCACAGGTCGGCACCGGGCCCGCGACGGCCCCGGGCGCTCCGGCCGCCCGGCAGTGTGCCCGGTACCCGCCCGGCAGGAGTCAGCGGGTGCGTTCGTAGTGGCGGCGCGCCTTCTCGTGGTTGCCGCAGACCGCCATCGAGCACCAGCGGGCGCGGTTGGCACGGCTGCGGTCGCGCGGGAACAGCCGGCACCCGGCGTTGGCACAGGGACGCAGTCGGCCGGGCAGCCGCTCCTCGGTGGCGGCCCCGGTAGCCGCTGACCGGGTGGCACGGCAGGGGCCCGCCCTGCCGCGCCGTCCGGTGGTCGGTCAGCGGCCGGCGGCCCGCGCGATCAACTCCGCGACCGCGTCCGGACGGGAGACGTAGACGGCGTGACTGCCCGACACCTCCTCGGCCCGGGCGCCGCCCCGATCGGCCACGAGGTCCCCGACAAGGTCAAGACCGTCACCCGGCAGCGCTACGCGGTTGCGCACTTGAACGGGTTCCAACTCGTGGTCGCGGGCGTCGACACCGGCACGGTCGACCGCGCCGTCAAGCCGCAGCGTCGCCGGGTCGACCGCCGACATCGTCGCCGGCAAGGTGCTGGTCGACCGGACCACCGCCGATGCCGACCATCTCGCCATCGGCTCGCAGGTCGAACTGCACTTCCTCAACGGCAACGTGGGCACGCTCACGACCGGCGCGATCAGCAAGCCCCCGGCGGGCGCGGGCAAGGACGGCAGCAGCTGGGAGGTTCCCGCGACACGCTCGGCCGGTTCGCCCCCGAGGCCAAGGACTTCACCCTCTACCTCAACACCACCCCGGCGCCGACAAACAGCACGTACAGAACGCCCTGGCCGCCGCCCTCGCCGGCTACCCGCACATGACCGTGCAGAGCCAGGCCGACTACAAGAAGCAGATCACCGGCCAGGTCGACACCGTCCTCTACTTGGTCTACGCCCTGCTCGCCTTCGCGATTGTCATCGCCGTCCTCGGCGTCGCCAACACCCTTGCCCTGTCGGTGATTCAACGCCCCCGCGAGATCGGCCTGCTACGCGCGATCGGCACCTCTCGGAGTCAGGTCGGCCGGATGGTCCTCCTGGAATCCGTCCTCATCGCCGTACACGGCGCGCTGCTTGGCCTCGGCCTGGGCCTCGCCTTGGGGCCTCGCTGGACAAAAGGTCCTCACCCTCTACGGGATCACCGCCCTCAGCATCCCGTGGACCACCGTCCTGACCGTGCTCGCCGGAGCGGCCCTGGCGGGCCTCGTCGCCGCGATCCTGCCCGCGGCGATGGCGGCCCGCACCCGCATCCTGTCCGCCATCGCCACCTCCTGAGACCACCGGCCGGCCCCGCCCTCCCGGATGAGGCCGGCCGGCCGCCCGCGACCACGCCTGTGCCGGGGTCGCGGGGCTGGTGATCACTCGTCTGCGGCGACCCGTAGCCGGAGGGTGAGGATCTGGAACGGCCGCAGTGTCAGCTCCACCCGGCGGTCGCCCGCCCACACCGCAGGGGTGTGATCGGGTCCGGCAAGAGGACGTTCCAGCAGATCGGTAGCGACCGCGGTCTCCAGGGGGAAGCCGGTCGTCAGGGTGGCCTGCGCCCGTCCGCCGTGGGCCTCGTAGAGGCGCACCACGACGTCGCCGGATCGGTCGTCGGCGAGCTTGACGGCTTCGATGACGACGGCGTCGTCGTCCGCCCCGACCAGCGGCTTCACCGCCACCGAACCGGGGATTGCCTGATCCGGCAGGTTGAGGTGGTAGCCCTCGCGTACGGCGTCGGCGATGTCGGCGCCGATGACGAGGCCGCAGCGGAGCCGGTGGTGGCCCTGGTCGGCGTCCGGGTCGGGGAAACGCGGGGCGCGCAGCAGAGTGAGCCGGACGGTGGTGGTGGTGCCGCCGTCGGGACGGACGTCGCGGGTGACCTCATGGCCGTAGGTGGAGTCGTTGACCAGTGCGGCGCCCCAGTCGTTCTCGCCGACGTGCAGGTAGCGGTGGGCGCAGATCTCGAACTTGGCGGCGTCCCAGCTGGTGTTGGTGTGGGTGGGGCGTTTGACGTGGCCGAAGGGGATCTCTGCGCTGGAATGATCGGCGCGCAGGTCGAGCGGGAAAGCCGCCTTGAGCAACTTCTCCTTCTCGTGCCAGTCGATCTCGGTGTCGATGTCGAGCCGGCGGGAGCCCACGCGCAGTGAGAGCAGCTGCTCGATCCGCGAGTCTCCGAAGAGCCGGACGATCCTGACCCCGCCGGGCGCGGCGGTCACCGTCTCGGCCTCGGTGAGGTCGTGGACGGTGTTGCGGTAGAACTCGTCGATGTCCCAGGCGTCGTACTCGTTCGGGAAGTCCTGGTGCAACTGCAGCAGGTTCGCCGCCGCACCGGGGGCGATGGCTTCGCGGCCGGCCGCGAGATCGATCGCGGAAGTGACCAGGCCGCGGGCGTCGATCTCGATCCGCACCAGGCCGTTGTCGAGGACGAAACCGTCGCCGCACGCGACGGGAGCGACGGCCGGGTCGGCGAGGGCGGGGCGGATGGCCGCGCCGAAGGCGGGGATGCCGCTACGGTCGTACGGGGAGGCGTTGAAGACGACGGTCTTCTCACCGCCGCCGGCCAGCGCGCGCTGGGCCGTGTAGACGATCCCGTGAAGCTCATCGAGGACCTCGGCGTAGGTCTGCTCGGCCTCCCGGTGCACCCAGGCGATGGAGGAGCCGGGGAGGATGTCGTGGAACTGGTGCAGCAGCACCGTCTTCCACAGTCGGTCGAGCGCCTCGTACGGATAGGAGAAGCCTGCACGAACGGTCGCCGTGGCCGACCAGAGTTCGGCCTCGCGCAGCAGGTGTTCGCTGCGCCGGTTGCCCTGTTTGGTGCGCAGCTGGCTGGTGAGGGTGCCGCGGTGGAACTCCAGGTAGAGTTCGCCCGCCCAGACGGGTGCCTCGGGGTACTCGGCTTCGGCACGGGTGAAGAAGTCGGCGGGGGGCTCGATGACCACCCGGGGGGATCCCTCCAGGTCGGCGAGTCGGGCGGCACGGGCGAGCATCTCGCGGGTGGGGCCGCCGCCGCCGTCGCCGTAGCCGAACGGGAGCAGGGAGCTGTTGGCCGCACCCTTGTCCTGGAAGTTGGCGACGGCGTGGGCGAGTTCGGCGCCGGTGATCTCGGCGTTGTAAGTGTCGACGGGCGGGAAGTGGCTGAAGATCCGGGTGCCGTCGATGCCCTCCCAGCGGAAGGTGTGGTGCGGGAACTTGTTGGTGGTGTTCCACGAGATCTTCTGGGTGAGGAACCACCGCACTCCGGCGAGCTTCATCAGCTGCGGCATGGCCGCGTTGTAGCCGAAGGTGTCGGGCAGCCACATCTCCTGGGTCTCGGTGCCGAACTCGTCGAGGTAGAAGCGTTTGCCGTGGATGAGCTGCCGGGCGAGGGCCTCGCCGCCGGTGATGTTGGTGTCCGGCTCCACCCAGAGGCTGCCGACCGGCAGGAATTGCCCGCTCTTCGCCTTCTCCTGGACGCGGGCGTACACCTCGGGGCGCTTGTCCTTCAGCCAGGCCAGTTGCTGAGCCTGGGACATGGCGAAGCGGAACTCCGGATGCTCGTCCATCAGTTGGGTGACATTGGAGACGGTCCGGGCGACTTTGCGGACGGTCTCGCGCAGCGGCCACAGCCAGGCGGTGTCGATGTGCGCGTGCCCGACGGCGGAGATCCGGTGGGCGCTGGGCGCCGCGGGCGTGAGCAGCGAGGGCCGCAGCACCTCGCGCGCGGCGGCGGCGCTCCCACTGACGTCCTGCAGGTCGACGGCGTCCAGGGCGCGTTCGATGGTCTGCAGGAGCTGCCAGCGGCGGGGCTCGGCCTCGGACAGCTGGTGCATCAACTCGCCCAGCACGTCCAGGTCCTGGGCGAGTTCCCAGACCTGGGTGTCGAACACGGCGAGGTCCAGGCGGAGCAGCTGGTAGAGCGTCTCGCCGGACTGCCCCGAGCCGGTCGTCCAGGACGGCTTGCTCCCGAGCGTGGTCGGCGTGTGGCTGTCGCACAGGGCCGGGTTGGCGGCGGCCTCGATGTAGTAGGTGAACTCCTCGCCTCCGGCGGCCGGGCCGGCGATCGGCAGCCAGGCGTTGCGCGGGTTGATCGCCTTCACCACGTTGCCGTCGGCCCGGTACACCAGGCCCTCGCTGGAGAAGCCCGCGCCGGTGACGTTGAAGCCGAGGTCGAGGACGGCCTCGACCCGTTGCCCGGCCCACTCCTCCGGGACCTTGCCGGTGATCTCGAACCAACTGGTGGACCACGCCGGCCCCCAGCGGTGGCCGACCGACACCGGCCGGTACGGCGCGGCGAGGCCTTCGGCAACCGGCACCGGCTCCCCAGGGGCGTTCCAGACCCCCACCCGCAGCGGGACGGTACGGCCGTACACGGCGGGCCGGATCCGCTCGGTGAGCACCCGCTTCAGGCGCTGTTCGATGAGGCGTTGCTTGCTGTGCATGATCGGCCTCCGTGGCTTCGTCAGTCCTGGGTGGGGCCCAGGTCGGGCAGGTTCCGCAGTTCGACGGTGCGGGTGACGGCGGCGTGGAGTTCGAGGACGGTGATCTCGTTGCGGCCGGGACGCAGGACCGGCGCGGGCACGAAAAGGGTGGTCTGCGGGCCGCGGGACCAGTAGCGGCCGAGTGGGAAGCCGTTGATCCAGGCGTGCCCCTTGGTCCAGCCGGTGAGGGCGAGGTAGCCGTCGGCCGGCCGGCCGAGCACGAACGAGCCGCGGTGGAAGGCCGGCCCGACCGCGGGCCGGGCGGTGTCCGCGAGGGTGAAGGCGAGGTCGTCGAGGCGGGTCAGGGGCAGCGGGCGACTCTCCCAGTGGGCGAGCTCGGCGCCGTTGACCGTGACCTCGCCGAGGAGTCCCTTGCGGTCGTGGATGCCGGGCCCGTAGTTGACCCGGCCCTGGTTCTCCACCAGCACCGACAGCTGCGCACCGTGCCGCGGCGAGAGGAACGCGAGGGCGTGCTCGCGCGTCTCGCGCTCCAGGACGCCGACCGGCTGCCCGTCGACGAAGACCTGCGCCCGGTCGCGGACCTCGCCGACCCGCAGCACGGCCGGTCCCGCCATCGGGACGATCGTCTCGTAGAGCACGAACCCGAAGTCCTGGCCGAGCTGCTCCATGCTCAGCGGACGGCCCGACGGCACGGCCCGGCCGAGGGCGTGGACCTGGTCCAGCAGGCCGGCGCACTCGGTGAGCTCGACCGTCCCGGGGGCGAGCTTCGGAGCGGGGGCGGGCACCGGTTCGGCGGGGACGGGCGCGTGTCTGGCGATGACCTCGCGGAAGGCCTCGTACTTGGGGGTGGGGTCGCCGGCCTCGTCGAGGAGTGAGTCGTAGTCGTAGGAGGTGACGGTGGGCCGGTAGGTGCCCTTGTCGTTGGCACCGTTGGTGAAGCCGAAGTTGGTGCCGCCGTGGAACATGTAGATGTTGACGGACGCGCCGGCTGCGAGCAGCCGTTCCAGGTCGGCGGCCGCGTCGGCGGCGTCCCGGGTGGTGTGGACGCCACCCCAGCGGTCGAACCAGCCGATCCAGAACTCCGAGCACATCAATGGCCCGGTCGGTTGGTGCCGACGCAGTTCGGCGAGGCCGGCGTCGACGCGGCTGCCGAAGTTCACGGTGCGCAGCACGCCGTCGAGGCCGCCACGGGCGAGGTCGGCGGGCTGGTCGCAGGTGAACAGGGGCACGTCGACGCCGTGGGTGTGCAGCAGGTCGGCGAGCTCCGCGAGGTAGACGGTGTCGGAGCCGTACGCACCGTACTCGTTCTCCAGCTGGACGGCGATGACCGGCCCGCCGCTGGTGGACAGGTATGGCTTGACGGCTGCCATCAGGTTGGCGAGGTAGTCGTCGACGGCTTCGAGGAAGCGGGGGTCGCGGCTGCGCAGTTCGATGCCGTCCTCGGCGAGCAGCCAGGAGGGCAGGCCGCCGCACTCCCACTCGGCGCAGATGTAGGGGCCGGGGCGGAGCAGCACGTGCAGGCCCTCGTCGGTGGCCGCGTCGAGGAAGCGGGGGAGGTCGAGACCTCCGTCCAGCCGGAATTCACCGGGCCGGGGGGCGTGGAGGTTCCAGGGGACGTAGGTCTCGACCGTGTTGAGTCCCAGCAGGCGCGCCTTGTGGAGCCGGTCGGCCCACTGCTCCGGGTGGACGCGGAAGTAGTGCAGTCCGCCGGAGATGATGCGGAACGGTCGGTTGTCGAGACGGAAGCCGTCTGCGGCGATCTCCAGCTGCGGCATGCCTTGGTACTCCTCGGGGGGTGGGGCTGAGATCAGGGGTGGGTCAGCTCAGCGGGCGGCAGAGCAGGGCGTCGGGGACGTAGTGGTCCTGCCAGCCTCCGTGAGCGATGCCGGCGACGTACTCGTTGTCGGCGCACTGGCCCTTGTAGTCACCGGAAGCCCAGTCTCCGTGTATCGAGCCGGCGTTGGAGGGGTTGTCGCCCCAGTCGAACCACACGGTGCCGCGGCCGGCGGTCGGCAGCGTGGTGGCTGCGGGTGCGCAGAGCAGGCCGGAGAGCGAGTTCCCGTCGACGCTGTAACCGACCGCGAAGTGGTTGTCCGGGCACTGCAGTTTGAGGTAACCGGAGGCCCAGTCGCCGTGGGTGACGAAGCGCTCGTCGGTGACGGTGACCCAGGGTCCGCTGGACTTCGCGGGCTGGGAGGCGTCGGTGCACAGGCCGCGGCTCTTGGAGCGGCTGACGCCGAGCAGGCGCTGGGAATCGGGGCAGTTGCCCTTGTGGTTGCCGGGCCTCCAGTCTCCCTGGGCGAGCATCCTGGCGGAGAGGTTCTGGTCGCCGTGATCGAGGTTGATCATGTTCCAGTGATCGGCCTGCGGCACGGGGCCGGTCCTGGCGGGCGCGTTGACCAGCTTGTTCCAGTCGCCGGCCCGCCAGTCTCCGGGGTCGTTGACGCTGAGCTTCCTGCCGGTGGCGTCGTAGTTGATCAGCGCCCAGTTGTCGTTCGGCTTACCGGTGGCGTCCATCCAGCCGATCAGTGGCCACTGGGCGAAGTCGGTGTCGTTTTGTACCAGGATGTCGGTGAAGTTCTTGAACCAGACCCTCTCCTTGGCGTCGGCCTCCCTCTTGTCGGGGTTGTCGCCGTTGCCTCGGCCGCCGTCGCCGAACTCGCTGATCCACACCGGGGCGGTGAAGTGCTGCCCCTCCTGGGTGACGAACAGCGCCTCGTCGTTGACGGCCTGGACCAGTTGCTGCGGGGTGAGGTCCCGGTAGCGGGGGTCGTTGGTTTCGCCGTTCTGCCAGCCGCCGTCCGAACCGGTGTGGTTGGGTCCGGTGAAGCCGTAGAAGTGCGCGGAGTAGACCAGCTTGCCGGATCCGATCAGGGTGTTGGACAGGGTGCGCACCGGCGTGAGCATCGGTCGGCCGTGGCTGAACAGCCCGGAGGGGATGCCCTGCCAGTTGATGCCCTCCATGATGATCAGCATGTCGGGGTCGGCCTGGAGGATCTTGTTGCCGGCCTCTTCGAAGGCGGCGTATTCGTCATGGGAGTCGCCCCAGCCCCAGTTGGGGTCGTCCCAGGTGTCGCGGCGGACCTCATTGCGCAGGTCCGCGCCGACCACGCGCTTGTTCGCCTTGTACCGGTTGGCCAGGAACACCCAGTCGTCGACCCACTGCTCGGTGGACTGGCCGCTGTTCCACCGCTCGTTGCCGTCCAGGCCGCAGCAGAACCGGTAAGTGGTGGTGTGGTTGTTGAGGATGACGGCGAACCCGTCGGCGGTGAGGGCGGCGACCACCGCGTCGTACACCTGCAACGGGGTCTTGCCCTTGAGCTGCGGGTTGGCGGTGACGGCGGAGTCCGGGACGACGGTGCTGTCGTGGATCATCGCGTTGGCGAACGGCAGCCGGATGCTGTTGATCCCGAGGGCGTGGAAGTCGGCCGTGATCTGGCTGAGCGGCGTGCGGTCCAGGCCGAGCGGGATGTTGTTCGACATCTGCTTCGCCTGGTGGTTGACCACGTCGTTGACGTCGCCGCTGCCCTCGTACGTGCCCTGGGCGCCGGCCCAGTTGCCGGCCTTGAGCTTGAAGCGGTTGCCGCCCGCGTCGACGATGTACCGGCCCCGGGTGGAGAGCGGGCCGGTCCAGGAGGCGGCGAGCTGGGCACCCGTCATCGCGACGGGATCGGCGGTGGTGGCGGCCGAGGTTGGGGTCGCGGCGGCACCGGGGGCGGCACCGACGAGCAGGGCGGCCGCGGCGAGGAGGGCGGGAAGGCTGCGGGTGGTGGGTCTCGCGCGGCCGTACGCGGTTCTGGCAGATCTCATGGCGAATCTCCAGGAGAGCGGGGCGGGAGGAAGGGGTGGTGCGGGCCCCCGGGCCCGAGATCAGGTCTCGTGTTCGGGTCCGGGGCATCAGGGGAGACGGCCCGGGCGGCTCAGCCCTTGAGACCGCTGGTGGCGATTCCTTCGACGATGTAGCGCTGGGCGATGAGGAACATCGCGACCAGCGGGGCGACGGTCACGACCGCACCGGCGAACAGGCCGGGCAGGTTGATGGTCTGTGAGGTGAGGAAGGTGGACAGGGCGATCTGTGCGGTCCAGGCGGACGGGTCCTGTCCGATGACCAGCGGCCACAGGAAGGCGTTCCAGCTGTCGATGAAGGCGAGCGCGCCGAGCGAGGCGAGCATCGCACCGGAGGAGGGCAGGGCGATCCGGCGGTAGAGGCCGAGCCAGCCGAGGCCGTCCAGGCGCCCGGCCTCCTCGATCTCGGCCGGGAACTGCAGGTAGAAGTTGCGGAACAGCAGGACGGCGAAGGGATTGAACAGCCCGGGCGCGATGACGCCCCACAGCGTGTTGACCCCGCCCATCGAGCCGACCACGACGAAGGACGGGACGAAGGTCACCGACCCGGGGATCATCAGGGTGGCCACCACCAGCGCCAGCAGGAAGCCGCGTCCCGGCACCGGGATCCGCGCGAAGGCGTAGCCGGCGGCCGAGGCGAGCAGGGTCGACAGTGGAGCGGTGATCCCGGCGATCAGCAGGGAGTTGCCGAGTGCCTGCCCCATGTGGAGGGTGGGGTCCTCGAAGAGCGCGGTGAAGTTCTCCCAGTGCATCTGCGAGGACCACCAGGTCCACCGCGGCGAGGTCAGTCCCTGGGAGTCCATCAGCGCGTTGCGCAGCATCAGGTAGAACGGCGTCAGGAAGACCACCGTCAGCAGGCCCACCAACAGGCCGCGCACGCCGGGGCGCACCCGCCTCAGCAGGGTCGACGTCATGGTCGGCTCACTCCTCGCCCTTGCCGAAGCCGGTGAACCGGCCCTGAATCAGAGTCACTCCCACGATCAGCGCGGTGAGTACGAAGGCCCCGGCCGATCCGAGGCCGTAGTTCTGGGCACCCATCGCGGTGTTGTACAGGTAGACCAGCGGGGTTTGCACCGGGGCCGTGCCCGTCCCGGAGAGGCCGCTGCTGAACAGGTTGTAGAACTCGTCGAAGGCCTGGAAGGCGGCGATGAACTGGAGCATCAGCACGGCGACCGAGGTGTTGCGCAGCATCGGGAGGGTGATGCGGCGCAGCATCCGCCGTCCGGTGGCGCCGTCCAGGGCGGCGGCCTCGTACACGTCCCTGGGGATGGCCTGAAGACCGGCCAGGAAGAGCACCATGTAGAAGCCGACCTGGAGCCAGAGGCGGACGGTGACCAGGACGATCCAGTACAGCGGCGGGTCGGTGGTCTGCAGCCAGGGCACGGCGTCCATGCCGAACCAGCCGCCGACCATGTTGGCGATGCCGGCGGGCAGGCCGTTGAACAGGCACATCTTCCACAACAGCGAGGCCGCGACGTAGGAGACGGCGGTGGGGATCAGGAAGGCGGTCCGCACCAGCGCCCGGCCGCGTCTGACCCGGTGCACCAGCAGCGCGAGGCCGAGCGAGACCCCGAACGTGATCGGGACGATGACCGCGGTGAACAGCAGGATCTGGACCAACGAGGAGCGGAAGGCCGGGTCTCCCAGCAGCTGTCGGTAGTTGTCCAGACCGACCCAGTGGCCGAGCGCGATGGTGCCGTGGGCATCACTGAGACTGAGCAGCAGGCTCCAGCCGATCGCGACGTACTTGAAGACACCGAGACCGATCAGCATCGGGGCGGTGAGCAGGGCGAACGCTCCCCAGGCGCGCCGGTCGGCGCGCCGCCCGCGGGCCGGAGCCAAGCCCCTCGGCCGAGCCGAAGGGCGCCTGGCCCGCTCGGGGCGCACGGTGGTGTCCGGGCTGGCGGCCATCAGGATCGCTGCTTGTCCACGGCGGTCTGGGCCTGCTTGGCCGCGTCGGCCAGGAGTGCGGCGGGATCGCCCTGCCCACCGACGATCTTCGCGGCGGCCGCGGCGAGCGGGGTGGAGACCGCGGTGTCCCAGGTGTTGGGGTTGTGCCTGCCGTACTTGGCGGCGAGTTCGGCGGTCTCCTTGGCGGTGCCCTGGGCGAGCTTGTCGGCGGCGGCGGCCACGGAGGTGCGGGGCGGAATGTGGAAGCCGTAGCTCTCCGCGAAGTCCTTCTGGAGGTCGGTCTGTTCCACCCACAGCCACTGGACGAACTTCTTGGCCGCGTCCGTGTGCTTGCCCTTGGCGTTGACGCAGCTCGTCCAGCCACCGACGTGCAGGACCGGGGTGCCACCGGGTTTGAAGGCGGGCCAGGGCAGGACGCCGAAGTCGTCGCCGAGCGCGGTCCTGATCGCGGGCATCGCCCACAGGCCGCACCACTGCATCGGAACGACGCCCTGGGTGAAGGCGGACGGGTCCCACCAGTCGGTGGTGAAGCCGAGCAGTAGGGACTGGTCGTCGTGCAGGCGCTTGAGGCCGGCCACCGCTTCGACGGCCTGCGGGGACGCGTAGGCCACGGTGCCGTCGGTGACCAGGTCGCCGCCGTTGGAGAACACGGCCAGGGACGGGGTGTCGCCGATCCCGTCGTTGCCGACGAACAGGCCCTTGCCGTTCTTGGTGGTCAGCGCCTTGGCGGCGGCGGCGAGTTGGTCGAAGGTGGTGGGCGGGGTGATGCCCGCCTTGGCGAGGGCGCTCTTGCGGTAGTAGAGCATCATGACGTCGTCGACCATCTTGACGCCGTAGAGCTTGCCGTCGACCGTCACGTAGTCGATGTCGCCCGGGTTGAAGTCGGCCTCGGCAGCGCCGTACAGGTCGTCGAGGACGGCGATCTGGCCCCGCCGGGCCATGCCCGCGCTGAGGTCGCCGATCTCGAAGACGTCCGGGGCGCCGTCGGTGAGCAGGGTGGCGTTGAGCTTGCTGGTGTAGTCGCCGGGCACCCAGGTGACCTTGACCGCGATGTCCGGGTGGGCCTTGGTGAAGCTCTCCGCGTAGCGGGTGGCGGCCTGCTGGGTGCCCGCCTCGCCGTAGGCGTGGAACCAGACGTTCAGCGTGGTCTCGGCGCCGGACGAGCCGCCGCCGAGGGGGCTGGTGCTGCAGCCGACCGCCGCGCCGGCGACGAAGAGGAGGGAGCCGCCGAGGAAACCGCGTCGGCTAAGCTGCGGCCTGTATGCGCTCATGTCGCATCCTTGAGGGTGGGGGTGTGGGTGTGTCCGTCCCGGTCGGTGTCCGACGTCAGTTGCTGCCAGGCATTGACGGACACCGACCGGGTGTGCGGTGTGATGCGGTTGTCGTGACGGTGGTGCGGCGGCTCCCGTGCGTCCGGCGGAGCCGCGGGTTACGGGAAGAGCGCCTGGATGCCCAGGACGGCGGCTCCTCTGGCCCACTCCTCCCAGGGGAGCGGACGCAGGGTCAGTGGGCACTTCGCCGCAGCCTTGAAGCAGTGGGCGGCGTAGGCGTCCTTGATGTGCACTCCGAACAGGTCGTAGGTGTCGAGCCCCTCGCCGGTGACGACGACGCGCTCGGGGCCGAACAGGTTGACCAGGGTCGCGATGCCGGTGCCGATCGCGTGCCCGGCCCGGGCGAAGGCCTCGCGGGCGGCGGGGTCTCCGCCGCGGGCGAGCTCGACGGCGCCGTCGAAGTCGAGGTCCGGTCGGCCGGCGCCGCTGCGGATCGCGCCCAGGATGGCATCGCTGGAGGCGATCGCCTCCACGCAGCCCACCTGGCCGCAGTGGCACAGCGGTCCCGCCGGATCGATGCTGATGTGGCCCACCTCGCCGGCGACACCGTACGCGCCCGCGATCAGCCGGCCGTTGACGACCAGTCCGGACCCGATGCCCGCACCGATGGTGATCAACGCGAAGTACTCGGTGCCGATGCCCTCCCCGAACCAGTGCTCGGCGGCGGTGAGGGCCTTGACGTCGTTCTCCACGGTGACGCTCAGGCCGGTCGCCTTCGCCACCGTCTCGGCGAGCGGGACGTCCCGCCATCCGGGGAGCACCGAGTAGCGGACGGTGCCGGCGGCACGATCCACGTCGCCGGAGACCGCGATCCCGAGGTGGCGGGTGCGGGTGCGGAACGCGGGGTCGGCGTCCAGGAGCTCGTCGACCAGCTGGGTCAGCAGTACGCTCACCGCCTCTGGGCTGCGGTCGCCGAGCCCGCAGCCCGCGGTCGCCCAGGCCTTGGCCCTGAGGTCGCAGACCGCGCCGAACAGGCGATCGGCGCTGATCTTGACTCCGACGAAGAACTCCCGGTCCGGGGTGACCGCCAGCGGGTTCACCGGGCGGCCGGCCCCGGGCGCTGTGCGCTCCGGAGGGAGTTCGTGCAGATAGCCGTCCTCGATCAAGGGTCGCGCGGCCTTGGTGACCGCCGTCGACGACAGGCCCGTGCGGCGGGCCAGTTCGACCCGGCTGAGCGGGCCCTCGGCCAACAACATGCCGAGGACCGCGGTTTCGGCCGGCGCGGTGACCAAGGGCTGCGAATGGTTGGGAAACACGGCTGCAACCTACTCGTAAATAAATAACTTCGTCCAGTATTGATTCCAGCAAATTTTCAGCCTAATCTCAGCTCGCTTCCGTGCTGTCACGCACCAGGGCCCCGCCCGGACGGCTGCTCCATCGCCCGGCCCGGTCCCGCCGCCCTCCTGACCTCCGGGAACCATCCGTGCCTGCTGACACCCCTGCCGTCGCCTTCGATCCCGCACTCGGCCTCGCAGTCCTGCACACCCCGAACAGCACGTACGCGGTTCGGATCGGCGCCGACGGCAGCCCGCGCCATCTGCACTGGGGGCCGGCCCTCGACGCCGCCTCGCTCACCGACCCCCGCTCCCCCGCCGACAGCAGCTTCGAGGACGAGGCCGCCGCCGACGAACTCGCCCCACAGACCGGTGCCCGCTTCGGCCCGGCCGGCCTCCGGGTGCGCTTCGCCGACGGCACCGTCGGCGCCCAGTGGCACTTCGACGGCCACGGCATCGACGACGGCGAGCTGCGCCTGCGCCTGGTCGACCGCCGTTACCCCCTGGCCGCCGACCTCTGCTACCGCGTGCGCCCCGGCAGCGACGTGATCGAGCGCTGGACCGAGCTGACCCACACCGGTGAGACCGGGCACATCGTCATCGACCGTCTGGACTCCGCTTCCTGGACGGCGCCGCCCCTCTCCGACTACCGGCTCAGCCACCTCGTGGGCGGCTGGTTCAGCGAGTTCCAACTCCAGCGCGACCGGCTGCCGGTCGCCGAGACCGTGCTCACCAGCCGCCGCGGCATCACCGGCCACCACGCCAGCCCCTGGCTGGCCCTGGACGACGGCACTGCCACCGAGGAGCACGGCGAGGTGTGGAGCACCGCCCTGGCCTGGAGCGGCAGCTGGCGGATCACCGTGCACCGCAACCCGGTCGGCCGCGCCACGTGGACCGGCGGCTTCGGCCACGAGGGGCTCAGCTGGAACCTGCGGCCGGGCGAGACGCTCCAGACTCCGGTCTTCGCGGGCCTCTACACCCCGGACGGCTTCGGCGGGGCCAGTCGCGCCTGGCACGCCCACGTCCGCTCCCAGGTCCTTCCGGAGCCCGACCGGGACCAGCCCGTGCTCTACAACTCCTGGGAGGCCACCGGCTTCGACGTCGACACGGCCGGCCAGCTCAGGCTCGCCGAGCTGGCCGCACGGCTGGGCGTGGAACTCTTCGTCCTGGACGACGGCTGGTTCGGAGCCCGCACCGACGACCGAGCCGGCCTCGGCGACTGGACGCCCCGACCGGCGGCCTTCCCGGAGGGCCTGCGGCCGCTCGCCGACGAGGTCCATCGCCTGGGCATGGCCTTCGGGCTCTGGGTGGAGCCTGAGATGGTCAACGCCGACAGCGACCTGTTCCGCGCGCACCCCGACTGGGCGGTCCACACCCCCACCCGGGACGCCACCGAGCTGCGCAACCAACTCGTCCTCAACCTGGCCAGGCCAGAAGTCGAGGCCTGGGTCCACCGGACACTGGACCGGCTGGTCGCCGAGAACGACGTGGACTGGCTCAAGTGGGACGCCAACCGCCCCTTCACCGAGGCAGGTTGGCCAGGCCACCCGGACCCTGACCGGCTGTGGATCGATCACACCCGGGCCGTCCACCGGATCATGGACCGGCTCCGCACCGACCACCCCGGCCTGCGGATCGAGGCCTGCGCCGGCGGCGGCGGCCGCGTCGACCTCGCCATCCTCGCCCGCACCGACCAGGCCTGGACCTCCGACAACACCGACCCCGTCGACCGGATCTCCATCCAGCACGGCTTCAGCCAGCTCTTCCCGGCACAGGCCATGGCCGCCTGGGTCACCGACAGCCCGAACGGCATCACCGGCCGCACCACCCCGCTGCGCTTCCGCTTCCACGTCGCCATGGCCGGCGCGCTGGGCCTCGGCGGGGACCTCACCCACTGGACGCCGGAGGAGCTGACCGAGGCGGCCGAACTGGTCGCCCGGTACAAGGAGATCCGTCCCCTGGTCCAGCACGGCGAGCAGCACCGACTCACCGGCGCCGGCGGCACCACGGCCGTCCACTACGCGGCGGCGGACGGCACCGAGCACGCCCTACTCGCCTGGCGCCCGGCCACTCGCTTCGGCCACCAACCCGCCCCGCTGCGATTGCCCGCCCTGGACGACCAGGCCCGCTACCGGGACCTCGACACCGGGGAGGAGTACGGCGGCGCCCTCCTGCGGCACCGGGGAATCGAGCTGCGCCTGCCCGTCGGCGACCACGCCAGCCGCCTGATCCGCCTGCGCCGCCTGGGCTGAGCGGCGCCCACCGTTCCTGTGCAGCCCTCCGAACCGGCCGTCCCGGCCCTCCGCCACCGACCCCCGGAGCTCCTGACATGACCACACGACGCGTGCTGGTCGCCGCCTCTGCGGTGGCTGCCGGTGCGCGCTCGTACGCGGCCATCGGCCAGTGGTCGGCGAACGCTCCGCAGCACGCCCTGGCCCGGCTGGGCGCGCGGGTCGTGGGTGCACTGGGCGTGCGGGTCGCACCGAGTGCCGCCACGGTCCGGCGAGTGATCGGCCTGGTCTGCCCGGGCGGACTGGCCGATCTGACCGGTGCCGATCCTGCCGGCTCGGACTCGATCGCCGTCGATGGCAAGGCCGCCCGCGGCTCCCGGCACGGCACCTCACCCGCAGCCCACCTGCTCGCGGCGATGACCGGCGACGGTCGGACCGTCACTCAGCTGCGAGAGCCCGGCAAGACCAACGAGATCGCCTGCTTCGCCGCCCTGCTGGAGCCCTACGACCTGGCCGGGGTCACGGTCACGGCCGACGCCCTGCACACCCAGCGCAGTCACGCGCGCTTCCTCGTGGAGAAGAAGAAGGCCCACTACCTGCTGGTAGTCAAGGCCAACCAGCCCGAACTGCACCGCAGGCTACGGGCGTTGCCGTGGAAGGACGTCACCGCCCGCCGCTACGACCGCGAGATCGGCCACGGCCGCAGAGAGACCCGGGCGACAAGGGCACTCACCGTCACCGGCCTCGGACTTGACTTCCCCCACGCGGCCCAGGCCGTGCGCATCCTGCGCCACCGCACGGACCTCGCGACCGGCGCCGTCAGCCGCCAGACCGTTTACGCGATCACGGACCTGACCTCGCAACAGGCCTCGCCCCAGCGGCTCGGCCGACTCGCCAGGTCGCAGTGGACGATCGAGAACCGGCTCCACTTCGTCCGCGACGTTACCTTCGCCGAGGACGCCTCGAAGATCCGCACCGGCCACCGACCCGAGAACATGGCGACCCTGCGCAACCTGGCGATCAACGCTCTCCGTGCCGCCGGGCACCGCAACATGGCCGCCGGCCTCCGCCACACGTCTTACGAGCCCTTCACCCGCCCACTCGACCTTCAGGGCATCGCCTGATCAGCACATTCGAGCGATCACGAGACTTTGCAGCGCACCTGGGCCGGTACTGCGCGAGCAGTGCCTGCCGGGGGCCTTCGTGCGCACTGGGGTCACCAGCGGAGGTTGTCGCTGGTGGTAGCGAAATCGAGCCGCGACGTTCTATGGGAGAGGGACGACCGTCCGGGTGACCTACCCGGGCGAGAAAATGTTCGGTCTCGATGACACCGAGCGTCCGTCGGCCCGAGCCAGTGGAGCAGTGGGCCTTCTGGCTCCAGTCCCGCACCACGGCCCGCGCGCCAGTGCGTACACGCTCGCCACGCGCGACCAGTCGTTCCCGGCCGACCTGATCGCCGCCATGGCAGAGGAGGCCGAGAAGGTCGTCGCCGCTGACGGGTAGCTCCACAGTGGCAGATGGAACGCGGCCGTTAGCGACTCGGTCGACTGCTTCGCCGGACAGGTCGATTTCGCCGCCGTCGTCTCGCGGTCCACCTGCTTGGAAGTCGAGCAGCCCCACGCGGGCTTCTACATCGCTTAGGACGTCCGCCAGTAGGTCATCGGATGCGTGGGTTCCGGGGCCGGGTGTTCCAGCGGTAAAGGGGCCAGGCGCGGCGGATCAGGCAGCGGACGGTGATGATGGTGGCGGCCAGGGCGAGGAAGAACTCGATGGCCGCTCTGCGGCGTTCGGTGCAGCGTCGGAGCTTGCCGAAGTTGTTCATCCAGGAGTTCGTGCGCTCCACCACCCAACGGCCTCCGGTCTGGATCGGGGTCTTCGCGCCTCGTGAGGCGACGTGGGCGTCGATCCGGCGGGCGGCCGGGTCGTCGTGGACCACGCGGTAGTCGTATCCGGCGTCCAGGGCGAGGCGCGGGTGTTCCGGCAGTGGTCCGAGGGCCGGTTCCAGGGCGGTGAAGCGGTCGAGGATGGCGGGCAGCAGGGTGTGGTCGCGGGTGTTGGCCGGCGCGGGCTCGGTGATCAGCGGTATGCCTGTTCCGTCGGTCAACTGCGAGCGTCTCAAACCGAGTTTGGCCCGGTCGACCGGGTTCTTGCCGGCGCACTCGCCGCCGGAGGGCGCCTTGGTGTTGCAGCCGTCGGCGCTCAGGCGGTCGAGTTCGAGGCCGATCATGCGGTCGTAGGCGGCGAGCGCGAGCAGTCGCAGATCCTCCATCACGCCGGCGGCGATCCACTCGTCGCGGCGCCGGCGCAAGGTGGTGGCCGAGAAGTTCGCGTCCGCGGCCCGTTCGTATCCGCAGCCGAAGACCAGGACCTGCACCAAGCGGTCGAAGACGACGGTGTCGCTGATCCGCGGGTTGTGGCAGCCCAGCGGATGCCGGTCCTCACGCACGGGCAGCAGCGCGAGGAATTGGTCGCGGATCGGGTCGAGAATGCATGATGGGGCGGCAGGCACAGATCCCCCGGTGATCATGAAGCGTAGAGAACTCCATGATCGGGCGAGCCGTGCCCGCCCTGCCGCCACCACCTACTGGCGGACGCCCTAAGCCGACCCTTTACTAAGCCGACCCTTCGGCTTCCCCCTCACCCCGGGGGCCGGACAGGGACCACCGGAGTGACCCACGAGGGCCTGTGCCGCGCATCCGCGCGGGCACGGGCCCTCGTGCCGTTCCCCGGCCGCACACCCGTACGACCGGCGGTGCGGCACCCCGGGACCGGCACGATCACCTGACCTGCCGGCCCTCCGATCTCACCCCGGGGTGCGTGTCACCGAGTGCGGCCCACGGGCCGGCCCCGGGCGGCTGATCCTCGGCGAGACGTGGGCCTGGCCGGCGGTCGGCGACGGCCCGCTCCGCCCGGGTGGCGTGGCGGTCGCTCGCTTCACGCGAGGCTGGCCGACGCTTCACCCGGAAGTTCGGCCGGCAGGTAGTCGTAGCCGAATCGGCCTGGCATCGCCTGGGCGAGCGCCCGGACCAGCGCCGCCTCCGGTGTGGCCAGCTCGGCGGCCAGCCGCCGCAGCTCCGAGTGCTGATGGTCGATCACCTCGTCTGCCGCGAGGTAGGCGCCGAGGTCGTCGGTCTCCGGTTGCAGAATCATGCCATCCACGGTGTCGCGCGCACTGTCCGCCGCGGGCGGAATTCCACCCCCTGGACAGGGGCCTTGGGCCGCTGTGGTTGCCCATGCTCACCGACAAGGAGCGTATGCCCTCCAGTAGGCCTTGCGCCGTGAGCGTCACCAACGGGAGATCGCCGACCGCGACCGCGAGGCCGCCTTCCAGGCCCACTCCTGGATCCACCGGTCGCGGCTGATCGCAGCCTGTGTGAGACTTGTCCGCATCTGGTCACTGAGAGTGACTGTCTTGTATCGCGCAGCGACATCCGGGGAAAAGAGTGGGACCTTGTCCGATATCCAGGCGTTCGACGTCATCATCGTCGGCTCCGGGGCTGCCGGCGGAATGGCGGCGCACGAGCTCTGTGCGGCGGGCGCTCGCGTCCTGATGCTGGAGGCGGGCCGGGACTACGATCCCGGGACCGAGACGCCGATGTTCAACACGCCGCAGGACGCGCCGCTGCGGGCGGCCTCGACGTCGGACAAGCCGCAGGGCTTCTACGACGCCACCGTCGACGGCGGCTCGCAGATCGCCGGTGAGCCCTACAGCCAGGCGGACCCCCCGAATCCGGACAAGTCGAATCAGTTCAGCTGGTGGCGGCCGCGGATGCTGGGCGGCCGCACCAACCACTGGGGTCGGGTGGCGCTGCGCTTCGGACCGTACGACTTCAAGCCGAAGACCCGTGACGGACTGGGCTTCGACTGGCCGATCGAGTACGCCGACCTGGCGCCGTGGTACGACAAGGCCGAACGCCTCGTCGGAGTCACCGGCCTTCCCCACGGGATCGAGAACGCCCCCGACTCCCCGCCCGGCGTCCAGCTCCCACCGCCGTCCCCGCGCGCCTTCGAGATCGTCCTCGGCCGGGCGTTCGAGCACCTGGGCATGAAGGTGGCGGCGATCCGGGCGGCCGTGCTCACCCGCCCGTTGAACGGCCGCGCGGCGTGCCTGTACTCGACCCAGTGCACCCGTGGCTGCGCCAGCCGCTCCAACTTCCAGAGCACGACCGTCCTCATTCCCCCCGCCCGCGCCACCGGCAACCTCACCGTCGTGTGCAACGCCATGGTGTCCCGGGTCGACGTCGACGCGACCGAGCGGGCCACCGGGGTCACCTACAACGACCGGGTGACCGGCTCCGAGTTCTCGGTCACGGGGCGAGTGGTGGTGCTGGCGGCGGGAACCTGCTCGTCGGTGCGCATCCTGTTCAACTCGCGAAGCGCCGCGTTCCCCAACGGGATCGGAAACGGCCACGGGCTGGTCGGCAAGTACCTGATGGACTCGGTCGAGTTCTCGCGCTCGTCGCGAATTCCGATGCTCGAAAAACTCCCCGTGCTGAACGACGACGGCATCTTCACCCCGCACATCTACGTGCCGTGGTGGCTGCTGCCCGAGCAGGCCGCCGGGCAGCTCGGGTTCCCGCGCGGGTACCACATCGAGCCGCGCGGGGGCCGCAGGATGCCGACCACCGGCGTCAAGAACCTGATCGACGACGGCAGCGCGACCTACGGCGACGCCCTGCGGACGGAGGTCCGGCGGAAGTACGGCACGGACGTCACCCTCATCGGCGAAGGCGAGATGATCCCGAACGAGGACTCCTTCTGCGAGCTCGATCCGACGGGCAAGGACAAGTGGGGAGTTCCGGTCCTGCGGTTCCACTGGAAATGGGGAGATTCGGAAGTCCGGCAGGTCACGCACATGCACGACACCTTCAACAAGGTCTTCAGCCTGCTCGGCGGCGTACCGGACACCAGTCCCGTCGCGATGCCGCAGGGCGGCGGAGCGGTCCACGAGGTCGGCGGCGCGCGGATGGGGACCTCGCCGCAGAACTCCGTGCTCGACTCCTACAACCAGTGCTGGGACGTGAGGAACCTGTTCGTCGTCGACGGCGCCGCGTTCGCGTCGAGCCCGGACAAGAACCCCACGCTCACCATCCTCGCCCTGGCCGCGCGGAGTTCGGCCCGCATCCTCGAACTGCTGCGGAACGGCGGGATCTGACCGCACCAGGCGCCCAAAAGCCAAGCGAGGGCGACCGGATGACGGTACATCGGAAGCGAGAGGAAGAGATGGACCAGCACAGTGCCGCCGGGGTCGGTACCGCACCGCAGGGCTACGGCACCGACCCCAACCTCGTGACGCCGCACACACCTTGGCCGCGCACGCTCTCGGAGCGCGAGCGCGCACTCGCCGCGGCCCTCGCCGACATCGTTCTGCCGGGCACCGCCGAGTACCCGGCGCCGAGTGCGATGGGGATCGCCGACTTCCTCGACGACTGGGTGAGCGCTCCCTACCCGACGCAGCAGGGCCACAGGACCGTCATCACGACCGGCCTCGCCATGGTCGACGCGGAGGCGCGGCGCCAGTTCGGGACGGGGTTCGTCGAACTGGACGGCTCCCGGCAGCGCACGATCGTCGACCAGATCGCGTCGACCACCGCGACGGACCGGAGCTTCTTCATCAGGTTCCGGGCCCTGCTGCTCATCGGCTACTTCACCTCCGACGTCGGCTTCAAGGCGATCGGCTATCCCGGGAACGTGCCGTTGCTCGCCTTCCCGGGCGTCCCGCCGGAGGCGCAGCGCATCATCGACGACGAACTCAGGAAGTTGGGGCTGTAGCGTGAATCCGGCGACTGCGGGCACTCCGCGCATGAAGACCATCAGGGAGTACGTCGAGACGGGAGTTCTGCCGCTGGACGACCTCAAAGGCGCCTTGCACCTCGCGATGCGGCTGGAATTCGCCACCATCCCGCCGTACCTGTGTGCGCAGTGGTCGGTCAAGGTCGACCCGGACCGCACCGAGGGTGTGCTGCACAGAATCGTCAGCCAGGAGATGAACCACTTCGCGCTGGCCGGAAACCTGCTGGCCGCGATCGGCGGCCGGCCGTCGATCGCGCACCCGGACTTTCTGCCGACCTATCCGGCCGACGAGCTGCCCGGCGGCATTCCGCAGCGGCTTCCGGTCGATCTGAAGCCACTGGTCAAGGACCAGCTCGCGGTGTTCATGCAGATCGAGTACCCGGAGTTCCCCCCGATCGCCCTCCGCACCGGGCGGCCGCCGGCCACGATCGGCGCCTTCTACGACACGATCATCCAGACGTTCCAGAAGCTCGAGCCGGCGATCGACCCGAAGGCCCACGCGGTGGAGGTGCCTTTCGCGAAGCCGATCAGAACCGTCGCCGACGCGATCGACACGATCGACCGGATCAAGACCGAGGGGGAGGGGACGCAGGGCTCACCCGATCAGCCGCCGGGGGAGGGGGACAGCGGCCACGCGCACTACTACTTGTTCAAGGAGCTCTACGTCCAGAAGCGGCTGGTCAAGACCGGCGACAAGTGGAGCTTCAGCGGAGCTCCTGTCAACCTGCCGGAGGTGTACCACTTCGCGCCCTCCCAGGACCGGCCGAACCCCTCGACCGAGTTCAACCGCACCCTGTCGAAGCTGCTGGTCGACCTGGAGACGTGCTGGACGTCCGGCGCGCCGCCGAACGTGGCGGCCATGTTCCAGCTCCAGATCCTCGGGCGGGACCTGATCAAACGAGGGATCCGTCCGGAGTTCCGGTGGGATGACGCAGCGGCCTGAGCGCGCACTCCAACGGCGTGCTGACCATCGTCGTCCTCGCCCGAGAAGCCGGCGGCCCCCGCAGCGCCCGCACTAAAAGGTCCTAACAGAAGCCCCGTGACGTGTGACCGTCCGTTGATCGGCGGATCGGGGGAAGTCGCAGCGGTGCGGGCGGTACGGAAGGCGAGGTGCCGGGGCGGTGACAGTCGACACTGCTGGTCGCCCTCGACCGCCGCGCCCCCTTCGAGGACGTCCGCGACTTCGCCCACGAGCTGGCGGAGCTGCTCGCCGAGCGGCACCCGGAGCTGCTCACCACCGCGGCGCGCAAGCAGGCCCGCGAGAGACGGCTCTACCTCGACATCCAATGCAACGCCTACGGCCAGACCGCCGTCACCCCGCACGCCGTCCGAGCCCTGCCCGGCGCCCCGGTCGCCACACCGCTGAGCTGGAGCGAACTGGACGACCCCGACCTCACCCCGCAGCGCTGGACTCCCACCACCATCGACGAGCGCCTGGCGAGCGACGATCCCTGGAAGCAGGAACTGCGCCGCGGCCGCTCCCTGAAGGCGGCCGACCGGAGGCTGGAGAAGCTCTGAGCCGGGGCACTCGTGCTTCGTGGCCTTGAGGATCCGCCCTGGCTGGGGTTGCCCTCATCGACTCGCCACGTGCGGATCTGAGCAGCCATCTCCTGCGTGATCGTCGCCGGATCCATGGTGTTGTGTGTCATTCCACCGGCCATGGGGACGTTACGGAGAAGGTGGCCACCGAATGACGTCCTGGCCTGCCCACTGGACAGACCCGATGGCTTCACCTTCAGGACTCGGCAGGTGCGCGCCGTCGGGAAACTCCCAGCCCCTTGGGGCTGGGAGTTCCGCGCGCTGATTCGACAAGATCCAAAAGAGAGGGCCCAGACCGCACGGCGGGCGGGCCCTGCCGGAGTCAGGGGTTGCAGGTGGCGGGGGTGGTCGAGGTGTTGGGCTTGGTGCACAGGGGGCCCAGGCCCGTGACGGCATCGGGGCGCGTGATGAAGGCGAGCGGCCCAGCGTTGTGCTCGCCGTTGAACGGCGTGGTGCCCGTGAAGCCACAGGCCGCCGCGTCACTGGGGCTGTTGAACCAGAATCCGACGTGGAAGGTGTTGGTGGGCGGCAGGGCGGCGTCCGGGTCGAAGCCGAAGATCTGGTCGAGCAGGATGGTCTGGATCCGCGCCCGACCCTCCCCGTTGTGGTCGGTGTGGAGGTCGGACTGGTACCAGGCCAGGCCGAAGCTGCCGGTGAACCTGGGGTCCGGTTTCCCGTTCGCCAGCTGGTTGCTGCGCTGGATCGTGAACAGGTCGAAGTCGAGGTCGGGCTTGAAGCCGTGCAGCTGGATGTCCATGGTGTCGTTCAGTTCACCGCGCTGGACCTCGGCGTCGACGCGCGGCGTGCTGCCGTTGGCGGACAGGCACGGAAGGAACTTGGTGTTGGGGAACAGGTGGAACTGGGTCGTGTCGTTCAGGCTGTTGTGCGGTGTGAGAGCGGTGGCGGTGCCCGTGCCGGAGATGGTGAGGGCGGCCAGTGCCAGCGCGATCCCGAAGGCGCGGCGCGGGCGAAGCCGATGCAGCGACATGAGTCTCCTTTCAGAGAAGATTGAAACCCTGAGTCACGGAAAGTTGCATATAGTGACTTTGGCTTCAGTCTGTACCACCACATAGCCCGACAACCCGCCCGGCACGCTGCTCGCCCCTCACCTCACCTCTTCGCCCCCGCCCCGACCGGGCGCCAGGCAAGCACGCACCGAGCCGCGCCTTGCGTTTCGGGTAGTCACGGGCCTGCTGCTGCCGGATCTCCCACCACGGGTCGCGCCCGGCTCGGCCACCAGCGCGGGCGATCAGCCCGCGGTCCGCGGGCCACAGCAGGATCACCTCGAATTCACGCTGGTCACGACGTACGTCTCCCCGTTTCCCGCCTGCCCGCCCCTGGGTGTGGACAGCAGCTCGCGGCCCCGTTCCGGGGTCAGCAGGGGTCCGAGCAGGGGGTCGGCCACCCATCCCAGCGGCGCCAGGTGGTCGGGTCCCAGCGGTTGCCATACCGGCAGAGCGTCCATCAGCGTCCGCCATGCCCCGTCGGTGTTGCCCCACCGCGCCAGCTCCCGTGCCCGTTCGACCGCTTCGCCGAACGGTCCGGTCGCCGTGTACCGGTACGTGCCGTTGCGTACCTGCTCCAGCGTCGCGTAGGCCAGCGACACCACGTCGTCACCGGCTCCCCTCAAGTGGAACATCAGGGTGGCGTCGTCCCTGTACGAGTGTGCCGCGTGCTCGGCGACCAGTGCCGGCAGCAGCTCGGGCGCGTACTGCGGCTCGGTCACCACGTCCTCGAAGTACACCATGTAGGTCCGTCCGAGCAGGCGGCGTATCTGGTCACCCAGCCCGGCGGCCCGCGGTCTGCCGTACTCCTTCGCCTCGTCCAGCGTGTGCCCGGCCCGTTCCCAGTCGCCGCGCAGCGCGTCCAGCCGGGCCTGCTCCACCAGGGCGTCCAGCTCCCGCGTCGTGTCGTTGGCGAACTCCGGCTTCCCGTCGGCCGTGCGTGCCCGCAGGCTGTGGAACTCCCGGTACATGCCCCGCATGAACTCGACGAAGTTCGCGTACCGCTCAGGTGGCGCGGCCCGCCAGCCAGCCCACGTGTAGACGGCCCACTCGCCGTCCTCACCCACGTCCTCGGGATCCAAGAGGACGCAGGTGCTGTCGGACTCGACGTCGAGCTGGAGCCCACGCCGCCAGAGGTTCGCATCCCGCCACTCGGCGGGTCCGGCGTCGTCGTCCAGGTACTCCTCGAACATGTCCGCCAGCCCGGACTCGTTGTTGTGCCAGCGCGCGTCCGTGGTCCCCGCCAGCAGCCGGATGAACCCGCCGGCGTGCTGCCAACCGTCGCTGGCCTTGAGGAATTCCCGGTACGACGGGGGCATCCGTCGGCCGAGGCGCTCCTCCATGGCGGCGATCCGTTCCTCCGACGCGGGAGGTAACCCCAACCACCGAACCCGCCGGGCGGCTTCGTCCTCCTGGCTCCGCGTCTCATCATCGGGCAGGGAATCCGACCAGTCCCCGCTCCATCTGAGCAGGAACGACCGCCAGTCGAACGGTGTCGTATTCGTCATGCGCCCGATGCTGTCATCCGCCGCTGACAGTGCTTGTTGACGCCTGGCGGCATCGGGCGGCCACCGACACTTCTCGTGACCGACCCGATGACGTTCTCGCGTCCGGCGACACAGGTCAGCCGGATCCGCAGGGCGGTTGTCGGCGATGCAGCAGAGTTCGCGTCAGTACGGCCCTGAGGGATGTGGGCGCCGACGGCCTGCTCACCCGGCGCGGCCGTGGCCTGTGGGCGCGGGTCTTGCGGCCCCGGAGGACGGCCGGCGGGTGCGGTGCAGCTGTGCATCCCGGCCTGGGGCGCGCCGGGCCTCGGGTCGCCGGCAGATCCCGGACGGCCTGGACGCCCAGGCCCGGCCCGTGTGCGTTCCTGCCGCCGGGCCGGGGGTTCAGCCGGAGGCGGCTCCGGGCGGCTCCGGCAGCTCCTGCTCGGCCCAGATCACCTTGCCGTTCGGGGTGTGGCGCGTGCCCCAGCGGTGGGTGAGCTGGGCGACCAGGAACAGCCCGCGCCCGCCCTCGTCGGTGCTGCGGGCGCGGCGCAGGCGCGGCGAGGTGTTGCTGGCGTCGGAGATCTCGCAGATCAGCGCGGACTGGCGGAGCAGGCGCAGCCGGATCGGTGCCTCGGCGTACCGGATGGCGTTGGTGACCAACTCGCTGACGATCAGTTCGGTGGTCATGGTCAGCTCGTCCAGCCCCCACTCCCGCAGCCGGCGGGAGGCCGCGGCGCGGACGCCCGCGACGGCGGACGGGTCGCACGGCACGTCCCAGGACACGACCTGGTCGTCGCCGAGCGCGCGGGTCCGGGCGAGCAGCAGGGCGACGTCGTCGGGCTTCGGCCCGGGCACCAGCTGCCGGACGGCGTCCGCGCACAGCTCGTCCAGCGGCGCGCCGCGCCGCGACAGCGCCTCGGCCAGCCGGGCCATGCCGATGTCGACGTCCCGGTCGACGCCCTCGATCAGCCCGTCCGTGTACAGGCCGATCAGGCTGCCCTCGGCCAGGGTGAGCTCGGTGGACTCGAACGGCAGGCCACCCAGGCCAAGCATCGGGCAGGCCGGCAGGTCGAGGTAGCGTGCCCGGCCGTCGGGGGATACGAGCACGGGCGGCGGATGCCCGGCCCGGGCCATCGTGCAGTGCCGGTTGACGGGGTCGTAGACGGCGTACAGGCAGGTGGCGCCGAGCGCTCCGGTCTCCTCCTCGGTGCTCTCCTCGTCCAGACGCAGTACCAGGTCGTCCAGGTGGGCGAGCAGTTCGTCGGGAGGCAGGTCGATGTCGGCCAGGGTGTGCACCGCGGTGCGCAGCCGGCCCATGGTGGCGGCGGCGCTCAGGCCGTGGCCGACCACGTCGCCCACCACCAGGGCCACCCGGGCGCCGGACAGCGGGATCACGTCGAACCAGTCGCCGCCCACGCCGGTCTTGACGTCCGCGGGCAGGTAGGACGAGGCCGCCTCCACGGCGGTCCCGCCGGCCAGGATGTGCGGGAGCAGGCTCTGCTGCAGCGTCAGGGCGGCGGTGTGCTCCCGGGTGTAGCGGCGGGCGTTGTCCACGCAGACGGCGGCGCGGGCCACGAGTTCGCGTGCGAGCAGCAGGTCGTCCGCCTCGAAGGGCGCGACGTTGCGCGAACGCAGGAACGTGGCCAGACCGAGCACGGTGTCCCGGGCGCGCATCGGCGCGGTGATGAGGGAGTGCAGCCCGAACTCGCGGATGCCGGCGGTCCCGGCCGGTTCGAGGGTGCCCCGGTTCTCCTCGTCGGGGTCGAGGACGGGGATGAGCATCGGCTCGCCCCTCAGGAGCATGCCGATGTCGTGCGGCGGCGACACGAAGTCCACCGGGTCCCCGACACGGGCCACGGCTTCCGGGCAGCCCTCGTGCACCGAGCGCATCGCGACGCGGCGCATCAGCGGCCTGGTGCCCTGCGGCGACCGGCTCGGCTGGCCGGTGTGCAGGACGGACTCCAGCAGGTCGACGGTCACGAAGTCGGCGAACCGGGGCACCGCGATGTCGGCGAGTTCCTGGGCGGTGCGGGTCACGTCGAGCGTGCTGCCGATCCGTGCGCTGGCGTCATTGACCAGGGCGAGGCGTTCGCGGGCGTAGAAGCGGTCGGTGACGTCCATGACCATGTAGCAGACGCCGGCGACGGCCCCGTCCGTTTCGAGCAGTGGGAAGAAGGACGTCGAGTAGGCGCGCCGACGGCGCGGGTCGGCCCAGCTCCAGCCCTGGTACTCGTAGTCGACGACGGGGGCCGCGTTCTCCAGGACCTCGCGCATCAGGGCCTCGATCTTCTCGGCCTGCAGGCCGGGCAGCACCTCGCTCAGCCGCCGTCCGAGGCGCTGCTCGCTCGGGATGCCGCCGATGCGCTCCAGGGTCTCGTTCAGCCAGACGTAGCGCAGCTGCGGGTCCATGACCGCCATGCCGAGCGGGGAGCTGCTGATGAAGTCGTTCAGCAGCGACTCGCTGAGCGTCCAGGTCGCCCGCACGGGGTGGCCGGAGACCAGAAAGCACTCCTGCCCGTTGAGCGAGAAGGCGGGAGAGACCCGCAGGTCCAGGTCCATCCGGTGGCCGTCGCGGTGACGCAGCGGGACCGCTCCGCTCCACCCCGCGCCCGTCCGGCACCGCTCGACCACGCCGATTGCGCGGGTCCGGTCGGTGTCGTCGGCGAGCAGCCGGGCGGCGGGCTGCCCGGTGATCCGTGCGGCCGGGTAGCCGAGCAGATCCTCCGCTGCCCGGGTCCAGCCGATCACCCTTCCCCGCGCGCCGACCACCGCCGTAGCGTCCACCGCGGCGTCGAGAGGGCTCTGAGGCCTGCTGGGCGGCGGTGCGCCCGGCTGCCGGTCCGGGGATGACATGCAGCTCACCTTTCTCCACTGTAGACCTCCCCCACTGAGCCGCTTCCGGCCGCGGGGGCGGCCCGGAACGGCTGGTCGGACGGCGCCGGAACCCGCCTGCGGCCGGGTGGAAGGGGCTCTGCGTGGAGAGGAGGCCGTCGCCGTCCTCGAAACAGCACACCCGTTCCGACAGCCAGGCCCTGGCCGGCCACCTCATCGACCTCGGCCGGGTCAAGGGCGCCATCGTCGGAGCGGGTGCTGACCGCTCAGCACCCGGCCCCGACACTCCGACGAACCGTCAGGCGATCGGGCACCCGTCAACGTGACAACGCCCGTGCGCCGACTGTCGCCGGGCCGAAGCCGACCGGCGGGCGCGGAGGTGAGGCCGCCGATGGTGGTGAGCAGCACCTGCAGCGGGGCGACCACCAGGTTGGCGAGCAGGGCCGACGCGAGCAGCGGGATGTCGGTGAAGACGCTCCGCAGGCCCGCGACGGTGGTTTCGAGGCCGGCAGCGAACCCGGTGGCCGCAATGAAGATCACGGTGACGGCGTTGAACACCGGATGCGGTGTCTCCATGAGGCGATCGGGTCCGTGGAGGGCGTCGTGGCGGTGCCGGGGTGCCTCTCGCCGCACGGTCAGTCCCGCAGATCGCCGAGCCAGCGCAGGGCACGCAGACCCGGCAGGAAGCAGTACTCGCCGCCGCGGGTGACGACGAACCGCGGCAGCGGGGGCAGACGCCGGCGCACCGGCCGTCGGGGGATGGTGAAGCCGCCGCTGCCGTCGTGGGACCCGGTGACGGGGTCCTTGGCATCGCCCGCGCCGAAGGACACGCCGTCGTTCATCCACTGGGACTGGACGAACTCGAACTGCCGCCCCGGGTGGGCTCCGACGAACGCGAACATCAGGCCCCGGTCCACCCCGTCGTCCTCCAGGTCCCCGTCGGGCAGTGGCGGGCCGTAGACGGCGCCGCGTCTGATCATGCGGTGCAGGCGCATCTCGCCCGCCACCGAGGCGTCGCGGGGGTTGGCACGGCGGATGTGACAACCACCAGGGGTGATGAATCCCGTCGGGTCCTCCTGCGCGTACAGGAAGGTGTTGCGCCGGCCGGGGTCCGCACCGAGTGCGGGGTCGTCGTGCTGCGGGCTGAGCGCCAACGGGGCGCCGCTGCGCCAGCGGCCCATGATCTTGGCGGCCAGCAGCTCCTCGTCCTCGGGGCCGGTGGCGGCCTGGAGCAGGTAGCGGCGGAACGCGGCGACGTCCTGGTGGAGCTTGCGGAAGACCGCATAGCTGCCGTTGTGTCCCAGCACCTGCGGCTGCGGCAGCTGGATGCCGCCGATCTCGTCCCGGTAGCCGAGCACGAACTCGCCGGCCTTCAACGGCGCGTCCAGCCGGTTCGATCCCGCGATCCCGCTGCCTTCGACGGCCGGGTGGCTGACGCCGTCTCGGTAGCCGAAGTGTTCGCTCTCGGAGGGCAGCATGTAGCAGTCCTGCCGCCAGATCGCGCACACCCCGGTGAGCCGGTCGTAGGCGGGGCGCGCCCGGTCGATGGTCGCCTCCAGCCGCGCGGCGTCGGGTGCGACCGCCGTGAGCACCACATGGACGTCCGGCGTGCCCAGCGGTGCTTCCCAGTGCTCGGGGCTGCTCGGGCCGTCATCGCCCAGCGCTCCGGCGCGGGCGGCCATCCCCTGCCGGAACTCCCACGCGAAGGTTTCCAGCATGGCGTCGGGCACGCCGAGGGCCTCCAGCCCGTGGCAGGTGACCGCGACACTCACCCACGTTCCTCGGGGGCTGGCCGAGTCGGTGACCGAGGTCACCACCGTGCTCGCGCGCCGCATCAGCTCCCGCCCGTGCGCGCGGTCGTCGATGCGGAACACCAGATAGGTCGCCGTGTACGGGGTCGGCCGGGGGCTGAGCACTCCGCGCTGAATGTCGTCGAGCTCCAGTGCGACGCGCGTTTCGCTCACGGGAGCCACCTCCTCGCCGCTCTCTGCGGTGGCCTGCGGCGCTACTTGGTGACGAGGTTCCGCCAGAAATTGCGCAGGCTCTCATCGCCGCCGAACAGGGAGCTGAAGATCGTGGAGTCGGCGAGCAGGATGTCGCCGGCCCGCTCACCTTCGGGGGGCATCCACAGGAACATGTTGAACGCGGTGTTGCCCGCTTCGGTGAACGGATGCGGCCTGGCGGTGTCGACCGGCTGCGTGGCCAGGATGTGCACGATGTCCGGCTCGTCCGTCGTCACAGCGTAGTGCGGCAGGTGCTGGTGGAAGTTGAAGTTGGTCACTCCTTCCAGCCATCCCTTGGCGTCCAGGTCCCTGAACGCGGAGAACGGGGCAATCCTGTTCTGCTCCCGCACGGCGGGCCGCAGCCCGTAGCGGTTCTCCACCGGCACGCCGAGCCCGTGCAGCACGCCCCGGAGGTATCCGGCGAAGCGCTGCTGCCGGGGGACCAGGGGATCGCCGTGATGGTGGTACTCGATGTTGCGCACCGCCAGGTCGTCCGACGCCCCCACGTCGTGGTGGGGTCCGAGGACCAGACAGGCGTCCTCCCGGCCGAGGGATGCCCGCAGCGCCTCGACCTCGCCGGGCTCCGCCTCCTGGCCGGTGACCATGTGGTCCAGCCCGAACACGAACAAGGTGTCGGTGTCGGCCAGGACCCGCTCGTCGAGCGGGGTGTGGAAGCCGGCCTGGTCGATGCGCTGGTAGACGGGGACGGGGTGTCCTGTGGTCTCCTCGACGAACTGCTGGAACGGTACCCAGGCCCAGAAGAACAGCTCCAGGGATCCCGAGACGCCCTGCTGGAAGCGCAGCGGGTCGGACCACTTCGGGTCCTCGTAGGCGGGCCAGGCCACCCGCCGGACCTCGGTCATCGTGGAGAACCGGTTGTCCAGTTCGGCCGGGTTCCTGCCCGCTTCGGCCGGATAGCTCCACGAGACGTAGATGCTCACCCGCCGTCGGCCAGGGGTGGGGGCGCGTGGGACGTGGTTCTGGTTGTAGGTACGGGCGGTGGTGACCTCGCTCATTCCGGCTCCCTTCGGCAGTGGGCCGTTGGCGCGTCAGCCCGCCGCGGGCTCTCACTGCAACTGGTCGAGCATCTCCGACAGGGCGTTCTTGATCTCGTCGGCCGTGACGTAGGGGTATTCCCCGTACTCGATGAAGCTCGGGCAGTGGTGCTCACGCACGAACCCGACGAACGCCTCGGGGTTGGTCCTCCAGTCCTCGGGAAACCCTTCGAGGTTCTCGAAAGCCGTGCTCACCCCCGCCTTGCTGAACAACGCGACGGCGTCCTCGGTGTACTTGTCGAAATCGGTGTCGAAGATCCGACCATCGCCGACGGCGGCTATCCAGGCACCGGCCTGGTCATCCCGCACCGCCGACCGCGCGGCGGCGAGCTCACCGACTGGCAGGCCGAGCACAACCGCGAGCACAAGCAGGTCCGCGCCCGCGTCGAGCACGTCTTCGCCCGGATGAAGACCTGGAAGATCCACCCGGGATGCCGTGGCCACCATCACGGACCTCGACGGCGCTGACACCACCGAACTCGTCAAGCTCGGCAATCACATGGACCTGTGCGGCGTCCGCGTCCAGACCGTTCCATATGAGTTCGGCCAACGCGCCCACCGGGTCGGAGCGGCGTGCGACGTGCTCAACGAAGTCGGGCTTCACCTCGATCGGAATCCGCATTGCGGCAGCTTCCCACTTCGCAGTGTCAGTTGGTCAGCCCTCTGCAGGGACCAACTTCACTCATAGCCGAGCCGGAGCCACCCCATAAGTCTGGCCAGGCGTACCGCGGGAATCGGCGCAGTGACATGGTGCCGACGACGAAACCGTCCCGAGATCCCGGATCACCTGCTGGGCCGACGCCAGTTCATTCAGCGAAGCGGCGCCCGGGTGCGCTATGGGTCGCCGCAGGCGGCCGCCTCCTGGGCTGCAGGAAACCACCACCCCAGGAGGCTCCCATCCAAATCGCGTCGGCCGCCGCCGTGCCCCCGCGCCTGGACGGCGCGCCGACGGGGTGGAATCCAGGGGCACGAGGCGGGCGCGACTTCGGAAGCTGCCCGCGGCCCGAACGGGGGGGTGGGCCGGGACCGCCGAGGTTCAGGCCCGGGCGGGATGGGTGAGGGCATCCCAGGCGCCGTAGCCGCCGAGGAGGTCGGAGACGTCGGTGTGACCGTGGTGGCGCAGCAGGCTGGCGGCGATGGAGGAGCGGTGGCCGCCGGCGCAGTGGACGACCAGGGGGCGGTCGGTGGGGATCTCGCCCAGGCGGGCGGGGAGTTCGGCCAGGGCGATGTGCAGGGATCCTTCGACGGCGCCGGCTTCGCGTTCGCCGCAGGTGCGCACGTCCAGGACGGTGGGGGGCTGCTCGCCGGCGAGTGCGGTCCGGAGCCTGTCGGCGGTGAGGCGGCTGGCGGGGGTGAGGTCGTCGGCGAGGGCGGGCAGGGCGTTGCCGGGGTTGCGCAGGTAGCCGGCGATGTGGTCGAAGCCGATGCGGGCGAGGCGGGTGACGACCTCGTCCTCGCGGTCCTGCGGGGCGATGATCGCGATGGCGCTGTCCGGGGTGAGGACGGTGCCGGCCTGTTCGGCGAAGCGGCCGTCGAGGGGGACGTTGACGGCGCCGCGGACGTGTCCCGCGCCGAAGTCCTCCGGGCTGCGGGCGTCGAGGACGACGGCGCCCGCGGCGCGGGCCTCCTTGAAGCCTTCGGGGCACAGCGGACGGGCGGCGTTCGCGCGGTCGAGCAGCGGGCGCTCCTGCCGGTTGAGGGCGGCGTCGTGGCCGAAGTAGGCGGGAGCGACGGACTGGCCGGCGGTGACGATGCGGACGAAGGTGTCCTGGTCCATGGACTGGCAGGCGTAGTTGGTCCGGCGCTGCGCGCCGATCGTGGAGCGCTTCTCGCTGGAGAGGTTCTTGCCGCAGGCGGAGCCGGCGCCGTGGGCGGGGAAGACCAGGGTCTCGTCGGGCAGGCCCATCAGCTTGCGGTGCACGCTGTCGTAGAGCATCGCGCCGAGTTCCTCGGCGGTGACGCCGGCGGAGGCGAGCAGGTCGGGGCGGCCGACGTCGCCGATGAACAGCGCGTCTCCGGTCAGCACGCCGTACGGGACGGTGTCGTCGGGCTGCTCGAAGACCAGGATGCTGATCGACTCGGGCGTGTGCCCGGGGGTCTCCATGATCTCCAGGGTCACGTCGCCGAGCTCGATCCGCTCACCGTCGGCGAGCTTGCGGATGGCGTACTCGGTCTCCGCCCGCTGCCCGTACCCGATCCAGGCGCCGGTGCGGTCGGCCAGTTCGAGGTGGCCGGCCAGGAAGTCGGCGTGGAAGTGGGTGTTGATGACACCGACGACGGTCAGGCCTCGCGCCCGGGCGTCGGCGAGGTACTCGTCGACGTCCCGGCGGGGGTCGACGATCACGGCCTGGCCGCTGGTCTCGTCGGCGATCAGGTAGGACGCCTGGGAGAGACAGTCGAGGTAGTACTGGCTGAAGATCACGGGGTGTCTCCTTCGTTGAGGTCTGAGCAGCCGGCCACAGCGGCGTGGGGCGCCACAGCACCGTCTTGATACCCCCCACGGTATATCTCGGAGCATACGGCTTCGGGAGCCGATACGGGCGGGGGTATGCCGAACGATTTCGATAATACCCCCGGGGGTACTATCGTGGAGACATCGAGGGAGAACGGCCGCCGCCGCACCCGGGCATCGAGCCAGGTCGGGCGGGGCCGAGGACGCGCCGGTCACACCGCCGCACCGGGCCACCGGGCCCGTACGGACGCCCGCGCCACCCCTGATCCGCCGGACCACGCAGTCCGGTCTGCACCACTGGAGAACCACATGTCTTTGCTGCCGCACGCCCACGGGTCCGACGCCCACGGACACAGCGCCCCCGGACAGACCACCCCCGCCGAGGCCCACGACCTCGCCCGCACCGGCACCGCCGTGCTGCTCGACGTCCGGGAGGCCGCCGAGTTCACCGCCGGGCACGCCCCCGGCTCGCTGCACCAGCCGCTGATCGGGCTGGTCGCCGGTGTTCCGCTGCCGTCCGAGGCGGCCGGTCGGACCGTGCTGGCGATCTGCCGCTCCGGCAACCGCTCCCAGCGGGCGGCGGAGCTGCTCGCGCAGCGCGGCGTCCAGGTGCTGAACGTGGCCGGCGGCATGAACGCCTGGGCGCTGGCCGGGCTGCCGGTCACCACGCCCGGTGGCGGCGCCGGGCACGTGATATGACCACGCTGCTCCTGGCGCTCGCCGCCGGTGCGGTCGTCGGGCTCGCACTGGGCGGGCTGGGCGGCGGCGGCAGCATGCTCGCCGTCCCCGCCCTGGTCTACCTGCTGGGCTTCAGCCCGGCGCTGGCCACCACGGCCAGCCTGGTGATCGTCGCCGCGACCTCGCTCACCGGGCTGCTCGCCCACGCCCGGGCGGGCCGGATCCGCTGGCGCACCGGCGCGCTGTTCGCCGCCGCCGGACTACCCCTCGCCATGGCCGCCGGGGCGTTGTCCACCCATCTGCCGAGCGCGCTGCTGACCGGCGCCTTCGCGGTGCTGGCGGCGCTCGCGGCCTGGCGGATGCTGATGCCGCCCAAGGTCCAGGCGCAGGAACGTTCCGCCGCAGGAGTCGGCCGTTCCACGGCGGCGGGCGCCGGGCTCGGCGCCGTCACCGGACTGCTCGGCGTCGGCGGCGGCTTCCTCGCCGTACCGGCCCTGGTCTCGGTGCTCGCCTTCACCATGGCCGAGGCGGTCGGCACCAGCCTGCTGGTCATCAGCGCCAACTCGCTCGCCGCCCTGCTGCCCCGCCTCGGGGCGACCGGCGCCATCGACTGGGCCGTCGCCGCGCCCTTCACCGGCGCCGCGATCCTCGGCGCCTGGGACGGCAAGCGGCTGGCCGACAAGCTCAGCGGGCGCACCCTCCAGAGGGCCTTCGCCGTCGCCCTGCTCGGCGTCGCCGCACTGATGCTGATCACCACGCTGGCCTGATCACCGCGCCGACCTGATCACCACCCTGGCCTGAACACCGCGCCGAGCCGAACCACGGCGTGGCCCGCCCCCGCGCCGCGGGCCCGCCGCGGCCGGCCGCGCGGCGCCCCCCGGGGGCGGGGCCCGCCCGGGCGGGGGGCGGGGCCGCGGGCCCGCGGCG
>NZ_JBICYZ010000024.1:0-117150 GCF_043201465.1 Kitasatospora sp. NPDC048298 | reverse complement strand
CGATCTCGGGCCTCAACACCTCAAGATCTGCACGGGGGACGGCGTGTGCTGCGTCAGGCGCTCTGGATCCACCCACGGATGGAGCAGAAGAGCCCGAAAAGGGACATCAACGGCACGGCCGGAATTCACCGTTGCGGCCGATCCGAGCCGTGCGACGGATGTTGACATCGGTCATGGCGGGGCGTCAGGGCAGCGAACAACGCCTCAGGGCGGCGCGCGGCGGCGGCATGCCGAGATTCTGCTGCCGGAACAGTGGTGCCGAGACGCTGCCGCCGGGACACCGCTGCCGGAACAGCGCTGTCGGGACAGTGGTGTCGGGACAGTGGTGTCGCGACAGCACTACCGGGACGTCGTCCGGGAGTACGGCGCCGCGCGCGGTCAGCCCTGCACGCCGGGGTGGCCACCACCGTGGTGCACGGCCCCGGGGTACACGGTGCCCGGGGCGAGGGTGCAGCCCTCGACCGGCAGCTCCTCGATCGCCTCGTTCGCCGCCGCGGGCACGTCGAGCCAGCGGGCGGCGGTGGCGACCGCCGTCCGGGCCTGGCGCAGCCCGGGCCCGCCCCAGCCCAGCAGTTCGACGGCGAGGCCCGGTGCGACCAGCAGCCGCCGGTAGTGCCGGCCCGAGGCCGGGTCGGCCGCGCTCGGGCCGACCGCCCGCAGCACCGCCGCCATCCGGACCCGCGCGCACTCGTGCCCGCCGTTCGCCGAGCCGACCCGGTCGTAGAGGTAGCCGAGGTAGTACGGCCGGCTGATCAGGGCCTGTGCCTCCTCGGCCGCCTCCCGAGCCAGGGCGGCCGCCGGATCCCCACCGTCCTCCGGCTCCAGCGAGCCGCCGGGCAGCGAGCAGATCCCGTCCCTGGGGTTCACCAGTGTCAGCACCCGCCCGTCGGGGGCGAACAGCCACCCCCAGGACTGCTTGACCGGCAGCCCCTCCGGCACCTGCTCGCCCGGCCGCCACGGCCAGCCCGCCGTGGGGCGCCGCCGCACCTTCCCGAGCAGCTCGGCGATCTCCGCGCTGTACTCGATCGGGCTCATGCTCTCGCCCCGCGGCGCTCGGCGGGGGCACCGGCCCGCGCCCACCCCCTGGCACCGAGCGCGCTCCGCTCGCTCATCCGTCCCCCTCTCGCTGTCGGGCTTCGCCGGACCGGCGGTGCGCGGGGAGGACCTGCAGGGCACGGTACGGAGCGGAGCGGCCGGAGCGGCGGCGTGGGGCACCGCGCGCTCCTGCTGTTGATCTTCTCCGAATCTTCCCCGAACACGCGGTCGATGAACAGTCCCCAGCGCCGCATGGTGGATGCGGAGGCGGTGAACGCGGTGAACGCGGAGGCGGTGACCGCCCTCGTCAGCCCAGCGACCCACCCCCTTCCCCGGCGCCCCGGAAGACGGGCAGCGGGAACCCGGGCAGCGGATCCACCCCGGGCGGGAAGGGCAGCCCGCGCGCGGCGTCGTCGGCCAGCTCGTCGAACACCTCGTGCGCCGTCATCGTCCGCAGCCGGCCGCCGGTCAGCGCCCAGCCGCGGACCGGCGGCCGGAGCCGGGCGCCCGCCTCCTCGCCGTCCACCCGGACGCCCGCCGACGGATCGCCGTGCAGCAGCAGCGCCCCCTCCCCACCCAGGGCGACACCCGCCGCGAGCGTGACGCAGAACGCCTCGGCGTCCCGCCCGGCGGGGTACAGCCGGCCCTCCTCCACACAGACGTCCACCGCGGAGGTGAGCTCCTCGCCGTCCTCGGGGCCGTGGCAGCGCAGCGTCAGCAGGTGGCAGCCCTCCCCCGCGCCCTCGGCCAGCGCCAGGTAGACCGAGGTCACATACCGCATCACGGCCGCCATCCGGAGCTGCCCGGACGGGTCGCCGCCGACGGCGTCCAGCAGGACCGCGCAGGCCACGGACATCCGCACCCGCGCCCGGTGGTCGTCCAGCAGCACCGGGAGCAGCTCGGCCAGCCGCTCCCCCGCGTAGACGAACGGCTCACCGGCCAGCTCCGGATCGCCCGCGTAGGCGACCCGGGCGGCGGGCATCCGGGGATCGAGGCCGAGCGCCTCGCAGTAGTCCTCGAAGTCGCCCGCCTCCAGGACCCGAAGGTGCACCTCCAGCCCCTGCCGGTGCAGGGCCGTCAGCTGCTCCTCCGCCTGCCGCAGGTAGGCCGCGTGCCCGAGCCCGCCGAACAGCCCGTACCGCGCCAGCCCGGCGAAGTCCCCCGCGTCGACGGCCAGGGCCACCGCCACCGGCTGGGGCGGCGGCGCGCCCCGGACCCGCCCGCCGCGCCCGGCCGCCCGCGCACCGCGCCCGCCGGCCCGCGCCCCCGGCGGCCGGCCGCCTCCGGGTGGCACCGCCCCGCCGGGCCCACCGGCCGAGGCCCCGCCAGCACCGCCACCGGACCTCCGCCCGGACAGCACCAGCACCTGCCGGCGCCGCAGCGACGGCCGCCCCGCCGCGGCACCGCCCAGCACCTCGCACACCGACTCCCGCACAGCAGCCATGGCTCCTCCTTCTCGTTCGCTCGCCCGACACCGGACGGTGCCGACCACCCCGGCCGGGAGTGGCCGACGTCGAGGAACATACACAGAGCCACTGACAATTCACCCCGGGTAATCGAACAAGCTCAGCGCGGGCCCCTGGCCGCCGCCGCGGAGCACCGGGAGCCGCACCGCCGGGGCATCCGAACATCACGCGACCGACAGATGACAGCTGACAGATTTCGAAATCTGTCAGCTGTCATCTGTCAGCCGTTATCTGTCATCTGTCAGCCGCCGCTCACCGACTGCCGCCCGCCCCTCGCCCCCCGTTCCCCCAGGGGCCGCCGGGGCCCGTGGTTCCACAGGGTCGGGCGGGATTGTCAGTGGTGCGGGTTAGGGTCGGGGACCATGCGACTGCTGCATACCTCCGACTGGCATCTCGGGCGTTCGTTCCACCGGGAGAGCCTGCACGACGCCCAGCGCGCCTTCCTGGACCACCTGGTGGCAGTGGTCCGGTCCGAGGGCGTGGAGGCCGTGCTGGTCGCGGGGGACGTGTACGACCGGGCACTGCCCGGGCTGGAAGCGGTCGCGATGTTCGACGACGTGCTGCACCGGCTCGCGGATCTCGGGGTGCCGACGGTCTTCATCAGCGGCAACCACGACTCGGCCCGCCGCCTCGGGGTCGGGGCGGGGCTGATCGGGCGGGCCGGCATCCACCTGCGGACCGACCCGGACGGGTGCGCCGAGCCCGTCCTGCTGGCGGACGGGCACGGCCCGGTCGCGGTGTACGGGCTGCCGTACCTGGAGCCGACGCTGGTGCGCGAGCGGTTCGGGCTCGCGAAGGGCGGGCACGCGGCGGTGCTCGGGGCGGCGATGGAGCGGGTCCGGGCGGACCTCGCGGCACGCCCGGCCGGCACCCGGGCGGTGGTGCTGGCGCACGCCTTCGTCACCGGCGGCGCGCCGAGCGACAGCGAGCGGGACATCGCGGTCGGCGGCGTCGCCTCCGTGCCCGCCTCGGTCTTCGACGGGGTGCACTACGCCGCGCTCGGCCACCTGCACGGCTGCCAGACGCTCGCCCCGCACCTGCGCTACAGCGGCTCCCCGCTCGCCTACTCCTTCTCCGAGGCCAACCAGCGCAAGACCATGTGGCTGGTCGACCTCGCCGCCGACGGCTCGGTGACGGCCGAGCGCGTCCCCTGCCCCGAGCCGCGCCGCCTGGCGACCTTGCGCGGCACGCTCGACGAGCTGCTCACCGACGAGCGGTACGCCGAGCACGAGCAGTCCTGGGTGCAGGCCACGCTCACCGACGCGGCCCGGCCGAGCGAGCCGATGGAGAAGTTGCGCCGCCGCTTCCCGCACACCCTCCAGCTGCTGTTCGACCCCGAGCGCGGCGACGCCGAGCCCTCCCTGTCGTACGCAGCGCGGGTCAGCGGCCGCGGGGACCTCGAGGTCGCGGAGGGCTTCCTGCGGCACGTCCGCCCCGGTGCCGAGCCGGCGCCGGACGAGCTCGGCTGGCTGCGCGAGGGCTTCGAGCGCGTCCGGGAGACCACCGACCGGAAGGCGGACCTGCCCCGATGAGGCTGCACCGGCTCACCGTCACCGCCTTCGGCCCGTTCGCGGGCAGCGAGACGGTGGACTTCGACGCGCTCGCCACCGGCGGGCTGTTCCTGCTGCGCGGCGCGACGGGCGCCGGCAAGACCAGCGTGCTGGACGCGGTCTGCTTCGCCCTGTACGGCGAGACGCCGGGCGCACGCCGGGCCAACCGGCTGCGCAGCGACCACGCCGATCCGAAGCGGCTGACCTCGGTGGAGCTGGAGCTGACCCTCGGCGGTCGGCGGCTGCAGATCACCCGGCTGCCGGAACAGCGCCGGCCGAAGAAGGTCGGCACCGGCACCACCGTCGAGCGGGCGCAGACGCTGCTGCGCGAGTGGGTCGCCGACACGGGCGACGGCGCGCCCGGCTGGCGGGGGCTCAGCAAGTCGCACCAGGAGGCCGGGGAGGAGATCCACCGGCTGATCGGCATGAACCGGGAGCAGTTCTGCCAGGTGGTGCTGCTGCCGCAGGGCGACTTCGCCCGTTTCCTCAAGGCCGACTCGGAGGAGCGCGGCAAGCTGCTGCGGCGGCTGTTCGACACCGAGCGGTTCCAGCACGTGGAGGCCTGGCTGGCCGAGCAGCGTCGCGGTCAGGAGGCCGCCGTCCAGGCCGGCCGGCGGCGGCTGCGGGACCTCGCCAGCAAGGCCGAGCAGGCGGCCGGTCCGGGCGCCGAGCCCGCCGCCGGCTGGGTGCCGGCCGAGGAGGACGACGCCGGTCTGGCCGCCGGGGTGCTCGGCTGGGCGGCGGTCCTGCGCAGCGGCGCGGCCGAGCAGTTCGCCGTCGCCGAGGCCGCCCTCGCGGGCGCCGGCGCCGCTCAGCGCGCCGCCCAGGAGCACCGCGGCGCTGCGGAGGAGCTGGCCGGTCGCCAGCGCCGGCACGGGGAGGCGCTGGACCGGGCCGAGCGGCTGGCCGGTTTCGAGGCCGCCGCGGCCGCGGACCGGCGGCGGCTGGCCGCCGCCCAGGAGGCCGTCGGGGTGGAGTCGGCGCTGCGGCTGCGGGAGAACGCGGCCGAGGTGCTCGGGCGCGCCCGACTGGCGGAGCGCCGGCACCGCGAGGCGCTGGCCGGCTCCGGTGGCGAGGGCCGGGAGCTCGCCGGGGCGGACGCCGCCGGGCTCGCCGAGGCCGAACTGCGGCTGCGGGCCGAGGTGGTCCGGCTGGAGGCGGCCCGGGCGGAGGAGCGACGCTGCGCCGAACTCGCCCACGAGCAGCGCTCCCTGACGGAAGACCGGCGCGCCGCCGAGGAACGGGCCGAGGAGGCCGAGGACTGGCTGTCCGAGTTCGAGGACGAGCTGGGCCGCTTGGAACAGCAGCACGCCGAGGCCCGGTCCGCGAGCTCAAGGGTCGATCAACTGGACGGGCAGCGCACCGAGTTGACGGTTCGTCTGGGAGCGGCCAGGGAGCGCGACGGCCTGCGCGCCGAGATCGCCGCCGCCGAGCCCCGGGTGGTCGCGCTGCGCACCGCCGCGTTGGACGCCCGCGAGCACAGCCTGGACCTGCGGGACCGCCGGCTGAGCGGCATGGCCGCCGAGCTGGCCGAGCAGCTGCGCACGGGCGAGGCCTGCCGGGTCTGCGGCTCGCCCGAGCACCCGGCACCCGCCGAGGCCACGCCCGGCGGCCGGGTCGGCGCCGAGGACGAGGAGCGGGCGCGCCGGGCACAGGCCGCCGCCGAGCGGGCCTGGACGGAGGCCGACCAGGCGCTCACCGCGCTGCGGGTGCGCGAGGCCACCGCCGCCGGCGCGGCCGGGCCGGACGGCGCGGAGGCGCTCGCGCAGGCCCTCGCCGGGCTGGAGCGCGAGCACCGCGAGGCACGGCAGGCGGCGGAGGCGCTCGGCCGGGTCGAGCAGGACATCGCCCGACTGTCGCAGGACCGCGCCCGCCGGGTCGACGAACTGCACGAGGCCAAGGAGCGCGCCGCCGTCCTCTCCGACCGTCTGCTGGCGCTCGGCACCGAGCAGCGGGCGCTGACGGCCCGGGTGGCGGCCGCCCGCGGCGAGGCGGCCTCGGTCGCGGACAGGGCCGCGGCCCTGTCCCGGCTCACCGAGGCGGTCGCCGCCACGGCAACCGCCGCCAGGGCGCACGCGGAGGCGGAGGCCAGGCTCGGCGAGGCCGAGGACGAGCTGGGCAAGGCCGCCGCCGCGGCGGGCTTCCCGGACGCCGCGGACGCGCTGGCGGTGCTGCTGCCGCGCGAGGAGCGCGAGCGGCTGGAGGATCGGCTGGAGCGGCACCGCGCGGAGACCGCCGCCGTCCGCCGAGAGCTGGCGCTGCCGGAACTGGCCGAGGCCGCGGGCCGTCCGCCGGTGGACCTGACCGCCGTCGCAACCGCGCTCGGCGCGGCCACCGACCGGCTCGGCCGGGCGCACGCCGCCCACGCGGCGGCCCGCGAGCGCTGCGCGGCGCTGGCCGCGATCGGTCGGCAACTGGACGGGCTCGCCGCCGAGCTGGCCCCGGCGCTGGACCGCTACGGGCGGATCAACCGGCTCGCCGCGCTCGCGGCCGGCACCTCGGCCGAGAACCGGCTGCGGATGCGCCTGGAGTCGTACGTCCTGGCGGCCCGGCTGGAGCAGGTCGCGGCGGCGGCCAGCGACCGGCTGGTCCGGATGTCCGGCGGGCGCTACACCCTGGTGCACAGCGACGACCGGGGCACCGGCACCAAGCGCTCGGGCCTGGCCCTGCGGGTGGTCGACGCCTGGACGGGCACCGAGCGGGACACCGCGACCCTCTCCGGCGGCGAGAGCTTCTTCGCCTCGCTCTCCCTCGCCCTGGGCCTGGCCGACGTGGTCACCGACGAGGCGGGCGGCATGCCGCTGGACACCCTCTTCATCGACGAGGGCTTCGGCACCCTCGACGAGCACGCCCTGGAGGAGGTCATGGACGTCCTGGACGGCCTGCGCGAGCGCGACCGCGCGGTCGGCATCGTCAGCCACGTCGCCGACCTGCGCAGCCGCATCCCCGCCCAGCTGCTGGTCCGCAAGGGGCGGCACGGCTCGACCCTGGCACTGGCCGGACGGGAGGACGCTTAGTACTCCCGTAGTACTCCAGCCGTACACCGTGACCTTCATGAGTGCCTCGCCCTGCTGATCCCGGGCTGAGACCTCCGAGGGCCGTCGACCTGACAGGGGCTAAGGTGCCCCGATGACCGTAGCCTTCTCCGACGCCTTCCTGCACGCCGCCGAGTACCACGCGGCCTGGGGCGTACAACAGCTGGAAATGATCACCCAGGCCTTCCCGGCTGGGCCGTGGACGGCAGATCTGGACCAGTGCCACTACGAGTCCGGCGGCCGAAGCCTTCGGGTGGGACTGCTGGGCAGCTACGACCTGGCCGAGCAGACCTGGCTGTGGGGCTGGGCCAACCCGGGGCTGCGCGGCAGTGAAGTGGCTGCCGCCTGCGCGCGAATCCCCGAGTTCGGCCGCCGTCACGGCATCGTGGAGCTGCAGCAGGAGGGCGTGGAGCTGGCCCGTTTCGCCGACCCGCGCCGGGCGGCGGAGGCACTGGCCTTCCTCGGCATGGCAGCGCTCGGCGCGCCCGGCTACATCGGCCAGGAGGACGGTCCGGAGACCCGGGTCTACTTCGTACCGCAAGATCCGCGACTTCGGCCCGCGCGGCTGGACCCGGTCGCCATGCCGCGCCATCTGCTCACTGGCGCACAGCTTTTCGCGCGCTCGCCGCGGCTTGTGGTCAACGGCTGGTTCGCCCTGCACGGCATCCCGGTGCAGGAAGCCGCCGACCGGATCACCGCGCCTCTGCCCAGCGGGGGCGCCGCGGTGGTCTCCTTCGACTCCGCCGGCCGTATCTCGGGCATCAACGCGGGACCGGTTCCTGCCTAGTACTCCACCGTGGATCTCGACGCGGCCCGAGGTCAGCCCGAGCAGGCGATTCGCTGCGCCTGCTGCCAGGCGCACACCGGGCAGAGGGTGCCGCCGGGGTGGTCGGCGGGCAGTTCGGTCGGCTCGCCGCACAGGACGCAGTCGGCGCGTGGCCCGGTCGCGTCCGGGTCGTGCCGCAGCGCGGCCTCCGCTCCGTCCTCGGGTGCGAGTTCGCAGACGACCGCTTCCTGGTTCGTACGGGTGTCGCTCATGCCGCCTTACTACTCCGCTCCCCGCTCAAGCGCAACAAGCTCGGTCCCGGCGGCCCGTGGCCCCGGCGGACGAATGTCAGCGAACAGTTTTCAGCGAACAGATTTCAGCGAACGTTCGCTGAAATCTGTTCGCTGAAATCCCGGGGCGGCGGGGGTCGGTGCCGAAGGCCGGGGGCGGCTGTCACCCCCAGCGGTCGTCACGCGAGCGCCTGGTCACCGTGCCTCCAGCGGGAGTTCGCCGACGCGGTCGACCGCGCCCTTGGTGAGGACGGCGGAGGTTCCGAGCACCGTCCCGGCCGGCCCCGCGTCGCCGGCCTCACTGAGGACCGTGCGCTCGCCGAGGAACGCGTACGTGGTCCGGTCGAAGATCCACTGCGTCTGCTGTCCGTGCGCCGTGCGGGCCACGGCGACGCCTTCGCGCCCGGCGGCGTCGCCGGCCGAGGGGACCACGGTGACTCCGGGGATCCGCTCGGCGGCCCGGTAGAGCGCGGCGCCGACCTGCGGCGGCGCCCAGGTCTCGGCCAGCAGGTCGCCGATCGCGGCGAAGGCCCGCTGGTCGGGGTCCTGGCCCGCGCCGGTCTGGCCCTCGGTGCGGGTCTGTTCCCGGATCAGCTTCAGCAGGGCGTCCGGGTCGGTGGGCAGGGAGGCGACGTACGCGTGGGTCGGCTCGGCGATCGACGGGCCGACCGGGCGTGCGGTGTGGGGCCGGGGCGTCGCGCCCGGCCGGTCGAGCTCGAAGACGGGTCCGTCCTCGCCCAGCGGGCTGTCCGGCCCGCCGTCCTCGCGCAGCAGACCGGGGCGACTGCCGTCGGCGGACAGCCAGACCTGCCGGGTGTGCGCCGGCGCCGTCGTCGCGGGACCGCCCGCGGCGCTCTGCCCGGCGAAGGCGACCCTGCTCTCGATGTAGACGAACTGGTCGGCGCGGACAGCCGGTTGCTCCGCCTCGGCGGCGGCGAGCGCGATGCGGCCGAGGAGCCGTCCCGCTTCGGAGGTCCCGGCGGCGCTGCTCTCGACGACCGCGCGGTCGGGCTCGGCCGCACCCCCGAGGTCCAGCGCCACGACGCCGACGGCCGCCAGGCCGCAGGCGAGCGCCGGCACGGCGATCCGGAACCGGAGCGAACGCCGGGTCGGACGCCCGGACGGCGCCCGCCCGACGGACCCGGCGGACGCGGCAGACGCGGCGGACACGGCAGGCGGAGCAGCCTCGGCACCATCGGCGGCGGCCCTGCGCAACACCTCCCGTCTCAGCAGCAGTCGACGCTCCTCGTCCAGGCCGGGCACCGCCGGCGGCGGCAGCAGCTCGGCGAGTTCGCGGCGCTCGGACTCCTCGGACGACGGGCACTGGGTACCGCGCCGTGGGGTGGCATTCATCCGTGGCTCTCCTGGGTCGACGGCCGGAGCACGGGGACACGGCCGGGTACGGGCAGGGTGGTGACGGCGGAGGAGGTCCTGCCCTCCGCCGCGGTGGGCTCTCCGGTGCCGTCCGGCCGGTGCCGCACGCGTGCGGAGGCCCTGGCCGAAGCCCTGGCCTCCGCCGCGACTTCGGCTTCGGTGAGGTCGCGCAGCCGGGCACGGGCCCGGGACAGCCGCGAGCGGACGGTCCCGATCGGCGTGCCGAGCGCCTCGGCCGCGCTCGCGTAGTCCAGTCCGGCCCACACCACGAGGGTGAAGACCTCCCGGTCGCGGCGCCGGAGGCGGGCGAGCGCGCGGCGCGCGGCCCGCAGGTGTTCGACGTCGGCGAGGTTCGCGACCAGGTCGTCGGCGAAGTCCGGGACCGAGCCGCGTTCCGGGGTCCGGGCCAGCGCGATGTCACGGCGCCGGCGGGCGCGAGCGTTGCGGCGCATGATGTTGGTCGCGATCCCCAGCAGCCACGGGCGCAGCCCGTCACCGTCGGGGCGCGGCCCTTCGCCGGCGGGGCGTGTCCCGTCGCCGTCGAGGTGCGGTCCGTCGCCGGCGGGGTGCAGTCGCTCCCGGCCCCGCCACGCCTCCAGGAAGGTCGTCGAGACGACGTCCTCGGCCTCCGCCCAGTCGCCCGTCACGCGCAGGGCGTAGCGGTACAGCACCTGGGCGTGCTCGTCGTACAGCTCGCCCAGGGCATCGGGGTCGCCGCGGCGAAGACGCGTTCTCATGAGTGCTTCCACACACTGCTCTGCCCGGTCCGCCGCCCGGGTTCCGGTGATGCGCGTCACAGCCGCCGGCCCGCCCGGGGTGTGGCCCTGATCACGGGAACTCCGGTGCCCGGCCGAGCAGTACAGGGCATGACCACGACCTCCCTTCCCCGCCGCAACGCCCTCCGCGCCCTGGCCGTCGCCGTCGCACTGGTCGGCACCTCGACTCCCGCCTTCGGCAGTGCGGCCTTCGCCGCCGAGCCGGAGACGTACACCCTCACGATCAAGCACCTGGACCGCGCCGGCCAACCGGCCGGGAAGTACCGCACCCACGTCAGCGGGGTCTTCGAGGCCGGGGTCGAGGAGTTCCTGGAGCAGCAGGACGCCTCCGGGGTCACGACGGTGCGGCTGCCCAGGGGCCGGTACCTGCTGGACAGCACCCTGCCCGACGGCCCGGGGGCGGGCGGCCCGGCCTGGACGGACTGGGTCGTCCAGCCGCGCCTCGACCTCGACCGGGACACCACCGTCACCGTCGACGCGCGGACCACCGCCCCCGTCGACGTCCGGCCCCCGGACGGCACCGCGCGGTTCCTGCAGAGTTCGATGTTCGTCGAGGTCACGCACGAGGGTGTCACCAGGAGCGCGAACATCGGCAACAGGTCGACGAACCTGCGGGTGGCCCACCTGGGGCCCGAGGCCGAGGCCGGGACGGTCAATCAGTGGTACGACGCGCACTGGGCGACCGACACCGGCGGCTACCTGCTCGGCCAGACCTTCTCCGGCACCCGCGCCCTGACCGGGCTCGCCCGGCAGTACGCCGCGCAGGAGCTGGCGACCCTGAACGTCCGTGGCGCCGCCGGGCCGGGCAGCAACGGAACCGCCCTGCTGAGCGTCCTGCCGAGCACCGGGACGGTCGCCGGCGCTCCCCGGGTCATGAAGACGCCGGGCACCGCCACCTTCCTCGTCGCGCCCGAGCGCGGCACCTGGGACATCGGTGTCACCGTCCCGGGCGCCGACGACGTGACGCGGAACTACTACGTCGCCGACCGCGTCGCCGTACGGGCCGGGACGACGACGACCCACACCTTCGACGGCCCGGTGTTCGGCCCGGCGCTCACCGAGCGTCCCGCCGTCTCGCGCGACGGCGACCGGATCACCGCCGACGTCCCGCTACTCGCCGACGGCGACGGCCACGCGTCGTGGAGCCCGTCGTTCGACACCGCGTACACCGCGCTGTACCGCGACGGCGTGCTGGTCGGCACCGCGTCCGACGCGCCCGGGCGCGGCGAGTTCACCGTGGCCCCGGGCCAGGGCTCGTACCGTCTGGCCACCACGGTGACCCGCAGGGCCGCGGCCGGCGCGACCACCCGCGTGAACGCGTCCTGGACCTTCGCCTCGGCCACCACGGCCGGGCCGACGGCGCTCCCGGTGAGCGTCGTGCGGTTCTGCCCCGATCTGGGCCTGACCGGCACCGCGACGGCCGGCAGCCCGCTCCGGATCCCCGTCACCGTCCAGGGCGCGGCCGCCGACGGCCGTACCCGTTCGCTGACCGTCTCGGCCTCCACCGACGGTGGCGCCTCGTGGACCCGCCTCCCGCTGGAGGCCGGTGCCGTCACCGTGCAGAACCCGCCGGCCGGCAGCGCCGTCTCCCTGCGCGCCGAACTGACCGACACCGACGGCAACACCCTTGAGCAGACCATCGCCGACGCCTACCGCACCCGGTGACGACGGCGAACGCCTGAGACGGCGCCGGCCTCCTCGATCGAGGAGGCCGGCGCCGTCTTCTCTTCCAACGCCGTTCCCGGGTCTCCGTCCACTCGCTCCCTCGATTCCGCTTCCGGCTTCACCCTCCGCCGGTGCATCAACAGGGCTGTTTCAGTTCGGTGTTGACGATCTTCGGGCCGGTGAGCGGCTGGGCGGGGAGGGGCTTCGCGGGGACTGGTAATTACCCTAGGGGGGTATGGTATGTTCAAAGTGAAGCAGCCGCCCGGGCCGTCCGGTCGGCGCCGGGCACCCACGACAGGAGCACACCCATGAGCGAGACCACCGTCATCGTCGAGTCCGCCGCCGCCGAGACCTCCTCCTGCTGCGGTTCGTGCGGCACCAGCGCCGGTGCGGCGCCGGCCGCCGAGCCCGCCCGGGCCTCGGTGTTCCAGGTGAAGGGCATGACCTGCGGCCACTGCGTCTCCTCGGTGACCGCCGAGCTGAAGAAGATCGACGGCGTCGAGGACGTCGCCGTGGACCTCGCGACCGGCCGGGTCACCGTCGGCAGCACCCTGCCGCTCGCCGACTCCGACGTGGCCGCCGCCATCGACGAGGCCGGTTACGACCTGGTCGGCCGCGTCGAGGGCTGACCCGCCCGCGTCGGCCCGGGCGGGGCACCACCACACCCGTTCGGGCCGACTCCCCACCACCACGCCGCCGGTAGAGTGAGGGAACGCCTCACCGCACAGGAACCGGAGACGGCCATGGTCAGCTACAGCTCCCACAAGGACGACTTCCTCAAGCGGCTCCGCCGCATCGAGGGCCAGATCCGTGGCCTCCAGCGCATGGTCGAGCAGGACACCTACTGCATCGACGTCCTCACCCAGGTCTCCGCCGCCAGCCGCGCCCTCCAGTCCTTCGCCCTCCAACTCCTGGACGAGCACATCGAATGCTGCGTCCGCGACGCCATCGCCGAGGGCGGCCAGGAGGCGGGCACCAAGATCCGCGAGGCCAACCAGGCCATCGCCCGCCTCGTCAGGTCCTGACCCGGCCCCGATCCGGCACCCGAGGCACCCAGGCACCCGAAGCACGGCCCCCGGCTCCCGGCAGCTCCCGCGCCGGGAGCCGGAGCCGTTACGGGGCGGGGGTATGCTCGGCGGTCAACCGCCTTACCGGGCAGTCGAATCGGGGTGATCAGGGGTGATCAACCGTGGAGTCGATCGAGTTCGTCCGCCGACTGGACGGCCTGGTCTACCGCTTCGACCCGGACGGAACCTTCAACGGCCGCCCGTCCTACCGGCGGCGGGACCTGGACCTGTGGTGCCGGTGGCTGCCGGACCGGGGCTGGTGCGTGGTCGATGCCGACGGAGTGCCCGACTCCGGCCCCCTGCCGGCCCGGAGCCGACACCGGGAGCACCCGCCCACCGGCCCGTGGCGCAGCTGGAAGGCGGGCAGGTCGTACCTCTACGACCTGCGCCGGGTCGACGGAGAGCCACCCCGCTGACGCCGCCGCCACGGCCGACCGCCAGGCTCGGACCCGCTCGGACCCGGCCAGACCCGGTCAGACCCGGTCGAGCGGGCGGTGCGGGCCGTCCGGGAGCGTGACGGTGACGGGGTCACCGGGGCGGACCGGGCCGCCGGCGCGGACGATGCCCATGATTCCGGCGCGGTGCACGATCGTGCCGTCCGCGCCGCGACCGACGACCTGCTTGAGCAGCCCGGGGCGGTAGTTGTCGATCTGGGCGCACGGGTTGCGCAGGCCGGTGATCTCCACCTCGGCCTGCGGGCCGATCCGCAGCACCGCGCCGACCGGCAGGCCGAGCAGGTCGACGCCCTCGGTGGTGATGTTCTCCCCGAGCGCGCCCGGCCGCACGTCGAAGCCCGACTCGCCGAGTTCGGTGAGCAGTTCACGGTGGATCAGGTGGACCTGGCGCAGATTGGGCCGCGTCGGGTCCTGCGCCATCCAGGACCGGTGCTTGACCGTCGCCCCGGCGTGCACGTCCCCCTCGACGCCCAGCCCGGCGAGCAGCATGATGCCGTCGCGGTTCGACTTGGTGAACGAGTACTCGGCGTTGCTGCTGACCGCCACCACGGTGCCGCTCATGTTCGGGCCCTCCTCGCAGACGCACGTTCGACCGGCCAGGAGCCTACTCCGCCGCGGCCGTACGGTCAGCCCTCCGAGGGCGCCCGCAGCAGCGGCAGCACGACCTCGTCCAGGATCTCCTCCACCACCCCGTCCGGCGCCACCGTCCCGCCCGTCAGGAAGGCGTCCCGCAGCAGGTCGAGCGGGAGCGAGACGACCCGTGGGGTGATCCGGTCGGGGTTGATCTCGCCCCGGGCGGCGGCCCGGCGCAGCATCGCCTCCAGGGTGTTCACCGGGCCCTCGGAGGTCAGCGCGCCGGTGAAGCGGGCCCGGAGTTCCGGGTCGCGCAGCAGGTCGACCAGGAAGGCGTGCACGGCCTCGCCCGGCAGGTCGTCGAAGCGGTGCAGCAGGCTGCCCATGAAGAGCAGCAGGTCGGCGCGCAACTCGCCGGTGTCCGGCGGCTCCTGGAAGTTCGGGGCGTTGCGGCCGAGGGCGGCGATGACCAGGGCGGGGCGGTTCGGCCAGCGGCGGTAGAGCACCGGTTTGCTGGTCCGGGCGCGGGCGGCGACGCCGTCCATGGTGAGCCGGTCGTAGCCGTGCTCGACGAGTTCGCCCCAGACGGCGTCCAGGATCGCGCGTTCCAGTTCGTCGCCGCGTCGGCGCACCGGTCTGCCGTGCTCCACCGGGTTCCGCACCCGCCCCTCGTAGATACGTTGCGTTTCTTGCGGGGGCGAGCCTACAGTCGAACACAGGAAACGCGCCGTATCTTATGGCCGGACGGCCAGGGGGGATCCGTCATGCGCACTGGTCACAGCACCGCTCGGAGCACTCAGAGCACCCACAGCACTCACAGCACCCGGACCGCCGGTACGACCGAGGTCCTGGTGGTCGGCGCCGGCCCGGTGGGCCTCGCGCTCGCCCTCGGCCTGGCCCGCGCCGGGATCGCCTGCCGCGTCGTCGAACGGGAGCCGGGCTTCCGCGACCGCGGTGTCCGGGGCAAGGGGATCACCCCGCGCACCCTGGAGGTCTTCGACGACCTCGGCGTCGTGGACGCGATCCTCGACCGGGGCACGCTCAACCTCAAGGTCCGTACGTACGAGGGCGACCGGGTCGTCGGGGAGGTCGACCCGGCGCCCGCCAACCGCCCGACCCCCGACCGCCCGTACAGCGGCGCGCTGCTGCTCGCCCAGCACCACACCGAGGCCGTGCTGCGCGAGCGGCTCGCCGGGTACGGCGTCACCGTCGAGACCGGCACCGAGCTGGTCGGCCACACCCAGGACGCGGACGGCGTGCTCGCCACCCTCCGCCGCGACGGACACGACGGGCACGACGGGCGCGACAGCCAGGACAGCCGCACCGAGCAGCTGACCGCCGGCTACCTGGTCGGCTGCGACGGCGGCCGCAGCACCGTCCGCAAGCTGGCCGGCATCCCGTTCCTCGGCGAGACCTGGGACGAGGAGCGGTTCCTGATGGCCACCATGGACGTGGACGGCCTGGACACCGACCGCATGCACCTGTGGAACCATCCCCGGCTGGGGATCGGCGCCCTGGTGCTGGTCCCGATGCGGGAGGACGGCACCTGGGCGGCGCACGCCTCCGTCGAGCCGGACGGGCACGGCGAGCTGCCGGCCCCGACCCTGGAGACCTTCCGCCGACTGTTCGCCGAACGGGCCGGCCTGCCCGGGGTCCGGCTGCACGAGCCGACCTGGTCCACCGTCTGGCGCCCGACGGTCCGCATGGTCGAGCGTTACCGCGACGGCCGGGTGTTCCTCGCCGGGGACGCCGCGCACTGCCACTCGGCGGCGGGCGGCCAGGGTATGAACACCGGCGTCCAGGACGCCCACAACCTGAGCTGGAAGCTGGCCGCCGTGCTGCGCGGCGGGCCCGAGGCGCTGCTGGACAGCTACCAGGCCGAGCGGCTGCCGGTCGCCGCCGCCGTGCTGGCCGCCACCTCAGCCCAGCACCGGAGGCTGTTCAGTGCCGACGGCGCCCGGGCGCTGACCGACCAGTTCGTCTCCATGTCCACCGCGGGCGGGGCCGACTTCACCGGGCTCTCGGTCGGCTACCGGGGCGGGCCGCTCGGCCGCGACCTCGACGACACCACCGGCATCCGGGCCGGCGACCGCGCTCCCGACGCGCCCTGCACCACCGCCGACGGCACCCCGACCCGGCTCTTCGACCTGTTCCGCGGCCCGCACTTCACCCTGCTGACCGTCGGCGAGCACCCGGCACTGGCCGACGTCCGTGAGAACGCGGACCCCGCCGCCCCCGGCCTGCGCCGCGCCGCCGTGCTGGACCCCGAGGGCCACGTCGCCCGGGCGTACGGGCTGCGCGGCGACGCCGTCGTGCTGGTCCGCCCGGACGGCTACGTCGCGCTCACCGGCGCCACCGCCGACCGGGCCGCCGTCGCCGCGCAGCTCGCGGGCTACGCCCCGGTCGACTGAGCCCCGCTGGGCCGGGCCCCGGCCCCGTTCCCGCCGCGCGCCGCCCGCTCGTCCGCGTCGGCGAGCCACAAGTACACCGGCGCGAGCCCGAGTTCGAGCGCCATCAGCACCAGCTGGAACCAGTGCGGCCGGCCGTCGACCACGATGGACAGCACCCGTGCGAGGCCGCCCAGCAGGAACACCGCCGCCAGCCACCGCACCGTCCGGGCGGGCACCGGCGCCTGCCGGGCGGCCTGGATCCAGGCCGCCCCGTACCCGGCGAACACCGCCCCCATGAAGCGGCCGAAGCCGGCGGCCGTCGGCCCGGCGTCCGCGATGCCGGGCATCGCGGCGTTCCCCAGCAGGATGTGGACGAAGCCGATCGCCACGCAGGCGACCCCCATCGTCCACGCGAGCACCCGTAACGCCTTGGCCATGACCCACCCACCCGTTCCAGAGGTCTGGTTGACACGTGTCCACTAAGCTGCGCCGACAAGTAGACGCGTGTCAAGTAACCTGGCGCGCATGCCAGTCCACGAACGACGCCGGCGCCTCTCCCCCGCCGAGCGACGCGCCCAGCTGCTCTCCACCGGCGCCCGGCTCTTCGCCGAACGGCCGTACGAGGACGTGCTGATGGAGGAGGTCGCCGAGAAGGCCGGGGTCTCCCGCGCGCTGCTCTACCGGCACTTCGCGAGCAAGCACGACCTCTTCGCCGCAGTCTACCGGGAGGCCGCCGACGGCCTGCTCGCCAGGACCCGCTTCGACCCGGCCGACACCCTGGTCGAGCAGCTGGTGGAGGGCATGGACGCCCACCTGGACTACTTCATCGCCAACCGGCACGCCGTGCTGGCGGCCAACCGCGTGCTGGCCGGGGACCAGGTGATCCAGACCATCATCGACGAGGAGCTCGACGCCCTGCGCGGCCGGCTGCTCGGCGTCCTCCCGCTCGCGGACGAGCGGGCGCGGCGGGCGGTGTCACAGGTCCTGCGCAGCTGGCTGGTGTTCGTCCGGGTGCTGGTCATCGACTGGCTGACCGAGGAGAGCTGCACCCGCACCGAGCTGCGGGACGTCTGCGTCGGCGCCGTGCTGGGCGCGCTCCGGCCGCTGCTGCCCGCCGATCCGGCACCCGACTGGGGGCACCCAGGGCATACCATCGGGGCGTAACGGGGAGAAGCGTCACAAGCATCCAATTACCTATGAATATACGACAATTGAATGCTCCGACTCTCCTCGACCAGCCGGACCTCCGAACCCGCGAAGGGACCCATGGACTCCGTCACAGCCGACCCCCGGACCACCCTCCCTCCACTCCACCGGCTCCCCACCACCCCCGCCCAGCCGCCCCACCCCACCACCCTCCCGGACGGCACCCCCGCGTGGCTGATCACCCGCTACCACGACGTCCGGCAGGTCCTCGGCGACCCCCGGGTCACCCGGGCCGACCTGCATGACGTCGGCACCGCCGGCGCCACCGCCGACGTGGCCGCCAACCCGGCGTCCCTGTTCAACCAGGACGGGCCCGCCCACCGCCGGCTGCGCGGCACCGTCCAACGGGCCTTCACCCCGCGCGCCATCGCCGGCTGGCAGCCGTGGGTCGCCGCCGCCGTCCAGCAGTCCGTGGACCGGCTGGTCGCCGCCGGGCCTCCGGCCGACCTGGTCCCCGCGTTCGCCCGGCCGGTGCCGTTCGCCGTCACCACCCGGCTGATGGGGCTCGACGGGGACGGGCCGGACCACCTGGACGAGGAACGGCTGCACCGCTGGACCCTCGCCCTGCTCGCCCAGGGCGAGGACCCGGGCGACTGGCCGGGAAACGGGCCGGGCGACGGGCCGAAGCAGCAGGCGGGCCCCGACCACGGCGACACCCTCGCCGAATTCGGCGCCTTCATGGCCGAGTTGGTCGCCCGCCGGCGCCGCGAGCCCGGCGACGACCTGGTCAGCCGGCTGGTCCGGGCCGCCGACCAGGACGGCGGCGTCCCCGAGGACTCCCTCGTCTTCCTGGTCGCCGGACTCACCGCCAGCGGCAACGAGAGCGTCGCCGGGGCGCTCGCGAACGCCCTGGTGTACGTGCTCGGCGAACGCCCCGAGCACTGGCCGCTCCTCGCCGACCCGGTCGTCGCCGAGCACACCGCCGAACGCCTGCTGCACTACATCCCGCTCGGCGACGACGAGGCCACCGTCCGCCGCACCACCGCGCCGATCGAGGTCGGTGACGTCACCATCCCGGCCGACTCGGTCGTCGCCGTCAGCCTCGGCAGCGCCAACCGCGACCCGGCCGTCTACCCCGAGGGCCTCGACACCGACCTCAGCCTCCCGCTGCCCGCCCCCACCCTGGCCTTCAGCTCCGGCCCGCACTACTGCATCGGCGCGTGGCGGGTCCGGCTGGAGATGCGCGAGTCGCTGCACCGCCTCGCCACCGCGCTGCCCGGCCTGCGCCTCACCACCCCGGTCGCGGAACTCGCCTGGCAGCTCGGCAGCACCACCCGCAGCCCGGCCCGCCTGCCGGTGGACTGGTAACCCGCGACCGACCCGCGCCAACCCGCGACCAATCCCCGCCCGACCCGCGGCCAGGGCCTGTCTCTTGGATTTTGTCGGATCAGGGCGCGGCGTTGGGGTGCGTACATCGCAAGGCGGAGGAGGGAGCCACTGCGGTGGGGGCACCTCCCGGCCGAAGGCTGGGGGCCATTGGCGACCGACGACAACGCGGCGAGGTACGTGCCCCGGCGTCGCGCACCCGGCAAGGATCCAAGAGACAGGCCCTAAAAGAACCCTCGGCGCCCCGCTCGGCGTCAGCCGTCGAGCAGGGCGCCCAGCCAGAGCTCCCGGCGCCGCTCGATGTACTCGGCGTCGCCGCGCCAGACCTCCCCGTGCCCCTGCTCCCAGAGCCTCGCCCAGGGCTGGACGCCACGGCCCGCCCGGTCCCGCAGGAAGTCGTGCATGGCCCGGGCCCGTGGGCCCAACAGGGGGACCAGCGCCCGCCGTTCGGCCTCGTCCAGTCCGTAGGCGTCGACGAACACCCGCAGCCGGGCCGCCGCGTCGGCGTCGGCGAGCCGCAGGTCCGGCTGCGCCGACAGCGGCAGGAACCCGTGCAGCGCGTACGCGAGGTCCCACAGGCGGGTGCCGGGGGCGGCCGTGTCCCAGTCGATGAAGGACCACTGGTGCTCGGCGCCGACCACGAGGTTCCACGGGGCGAGGTCGTTGTGGGCGATGATGTCGGCGCCGTCGGGCGGCATCAGCACCTGCCAGCGGGCGTCCGGCGGGGGCGTGAAGTCCCGGACGGCGTCGTGGAACTCCCGGATCAGGCGGGCCACCCCGGCCAGGCGCTCGGCCGGGCCCAGCAGGTGGAAGCGGTCCGGCCAGAGCACCCGGCCCGGCTGGTACGTCAGCACCTCGCGCCCCTGCGCGTCGAGGCCGAGCGGGCGCGGCGCCGCCCGGTACCCCACGGCGTGCAGGTGCTCCAGCAGCGCGTGCACCGCGGGCGTCCACGGCCCGGCCGGGCGCCGCACGGTGTCCCCGACCCGGACCACGCCGGCGCTCGTGTTCCCGCCGGACAGCGGTTCTTCCCCAGCGGGCGCGAACAACTCCTCACCGGGCACGGGCGGTTCCTGGGCCGACGAGGGCAGCGGCCGCTCCCCCTCCCGGCTCATCCGAACAGCACCTCCCCCAGCGTCCCGCCCTCCGGCACGCCCGGCAGCACGTAGGCCACCGCCGAGGCCGTGTGCTCGACGAAGGCGTTCAGGGCGTCGCGCGCGGCCAGCCGGTTCTGGACGCGGGTGAACTGGGCCGGGTCGCGCATGAAGGCGCAGAACAGCAGGCCGCGGTCGCCCGGGCCGTCGTCGTAGTTGTAGCCCCGCCGCAGCATCCGGGCGCCGCCGTCCAGCCGGGGGCTGGAGAGGCGGACGTGCGCGGTGGCCGGGATGACGTACGAGCCGTCCGGGTTCTTGGCGTAGATGTCCGGCTCGTCGTGTTCCGCCGTGCCGGTGAGCGGGGCGCCGTCGCCGGCCCGGCGGCCCATCACCTGTTCCCGGCGGTCTCCGGGGAGGGCCGCGAAGGCGGCGGTGTCCATCCGGATCCGGCGGTAGACCAGCACCGTCCCGTGCTCGTGCGGCCCCGGCGGGCCCCAGACCCACTGCCCGCTCTGCTCGCCGTCCGGGTTCGCCGTGCCGTCCTTGAAGCCGAACAGGTTGCGCGGCGTGGCGCCGCCGGTTGTCCGGGCCAGGAAGCCGGACTGGGTCCACCGCACCGTCGCGCCCGCCGCCCGGGCCACGGCGTCCACCTGCTCGGCGACCACGGACAGCGGCCAGCGGTCCGCCGCGCAGAGCTGGAGCACCAGGTCGCCGCCGCCGCGCGCCGGGTCGAGCCGGTCGCCGGGGAAGGCGGGCAGCTCGGTCAGCAGCACAGGCGGAACGTTCAGCCCCAGCCGGGCGGCGAGCCCGGGCCCGACCGCGACCAGGCTGCTCAGCCGGGCCGGCGGGGCTCCCTGCAGCCGCTCGTCCGCCGGGCTGTCGCCCGACGCCTCGGCCAGCACCCGGGTCAACTCGCCGAGCAGGCCGCGCAGGGCGGCCCGTCCGTCCGAGGTCGCGGCGGGCGCGAGGTCGAGGGCCAGCAGCTGGGTGGCCGGCTGCTGCGCGACCGTCACCCCGGCCTGCCGTTCGCCGTGGAAGGGCACGGGGGGCTGCTCCGGCGGCGCCTCCCGTCCGGGCCTGCCGCCGTGGAGGCCGCCGCCGTCCAGGGCCAGCGCCGTGACGCCGGCGCCGATCCCGGCGGCCGCCAGCGCCCCGCCCGTGATCAGAGCCCTTCGCCCCACACCGGTCCCGACGGTCGGTGGCTGGTCCTGCGCCTTTCCGGCTTCGGCATGCATGGGCGACATTGGAGACGATAGAACACGCCGTATGCAACTTTTGACCACACGTCATCCCGGCCCGACCGCAACTCCCCCACGCGGGGCCCGTACCGTCAGGCGGCTGCCCGCCCTGTTCACCGCCGCCGTGCTCGCCCTCGTCCCCGTTCTCTCCGGCTGTTCCTCGGGCGGCTCGTCCTCCTCCGACGCCAAGCACCCGGACGGCACGGTCATCCGCGTCCCGCAGCACTTCCCGACCATCCAGCAGGCCGTGGACGTCGCCCGCGAAGGGGACACCGTGCTGGTCGACCCGGGCACCTACCGGGAGAGCGTCCGCCTCACCAAGCCCAAGATCGTGCTGCGCGGCACCGACCGCAACACCGTCGTCCTGGACGGCGGCCTGCGGCTGGTCAACGGCATCACGGCCTCCGGCCCCGGCTCGGTGGTGGAGAACCTCACCGTCCACGGCTACCTCGCCAACGGCGTGCTGTTCACCGGCGTCACCGACGAGAAGCTCCAGCAGCACGGCGCCGGCGGCTCCGCCTACAACCCGCTGGACACCGTCCGCTTCCCGGTCGTCCAGGGCTTCCGGGCCAGCAACGTCACCGCGTACAACAACGGCCTGTACGGCATCTACGCCTTCGACGCGCGCGGCGGCGTCATCGAGAACTCGTACGCCTCCGGGGGCGCGGACTCCGGCATCTACGTCGGCCAGTGCAAGCCCTGCGACACCCTGGTGCGGGGCAACACCGTCGAGCGCAACGCCGTCGGCATCGAGATCACCAACGCCTCCGACGGGCTCACCGTGGTCGGCAACCGGGTCACCGGCAACCGGGTCGGCGTCACCGTCAACTCCAACGACCTGGAGGCCCTCGCCCCGCAGCACGGCGCGGTGATCGTGGGCAACGTCGTCACCGACAACAACGCCACCGACACCCCCCAGCAGGCCGACGGCGCGTACGGCATCGGGATCGGGATCGGCGGCGGTACGGAGAACCAGGTGCGGCGCAACCTGGTCCAGGGCAACCGCGCGGCCGGCATCGTCGTCACCGACCCGCCCGGGCACCCGGCGAGCGGCAACCGGATCGAGGGCAACCGGGCCGCCGGCAACGGCACCGACCTGGTGCTGGCCTCCGCCGACCCGGGCAACTGCTTCACCGGCAACCAGCCGGGCGTCCAGAGCCCGGACGGCTTGGAGACGCTGGCGGGCTGCGCCGTCCAGGGCCGGACCGCCCCGCCGTTCGGCCGCACCAGCCCGGTCCAGTCACCGCCCGGCATCCCGTTCAGCCAGGTGCCGGCCCCGCCCGCCCAGCCCTCGCTGCCGGACCCGGGCGCGCCCGGCGTCCCGGCGACCGACCTGCCGGGCCCGGTCGACGCCGGCGCCTACCCGCTGCCGGAGTCCGCGGACGCCCTCCCGAAGCACTGACCCCCGCCCCCGTCCGGGCTCGCGCTCGCGCGGGCCCGAGGGGGCGGACGGCCGTGCAAGGGCCGGGCGGCCGCGCTGCGCGGGACCGGCGGCGCCCCGGTCGCGGGAGCCGCCGGCGGCTTCATGAACGCGGCCGCCGGGGTGGGCGGCCCGGCCGTCTCCCTGTACGCCGTCAACACCGGCTGGACGGCCCGGGAGTTCCTGCCCGACGCCCGGCTCCACGGGGTGGTGGTGGACGCCTTCTCGCTGGCCGGAAAAGGACTGCCCGCGCTGTCCGGGCCGGCCCGGTGGCCGGTGGCCGCGGCACTCGCGGGCGGCGCGGTGGTCGGCCGGCTGCTCGACGACCGGGTGCCCGAACACCGTGCCCGGCCGGTGGTGCCGGGCCTGGCCCCGGCCGGCGGGGTGACGACGCTGGTCAAGGGTGTCTCGGGGCCCGGCCGAACGCCCGGCGGGAGCGCCGGCGCCCGGAACCCGGCGGAAGCCGGAACCCACCGGACACTCCGGACACCCCCGGATGAGCCCGACACCCTTGCCGACACGGACAGTTCGGGACACCCCGGGCAGTTCAGAAACCACCCGAACAGTCCTCCGCGGACATGACATACTGCGTCGGTGACCTCAGCTGACGTGGCCGAAAAACCGTCCAAGACCCGCCCCCAACTGGGCCGGAAGTTCAATCTGCTGTGGTCCGCGTCGGCGATATCCTCGGTCGGCGACGGCATGCGGGACTCCGCCCTGCCGCTGCTGGCGGTGGCCGTCTCCGACTCCCCCAGCGCGGTCTCCGTGGTCTCAGTCGCCGCGTCGCTGCCCTTCCTGGTGATGTCGCTGTACGGCGGGGTGCTCGCCGACCGGGCCGACCGGCGGCGGCTGATGTGGACGATCGACGCCGCACGCGCCGTCGTCGTCCTGGGCTTCGCCGGCTGGGTCTTCCTCGCCGACCCGCCCCTGGTCGCGCTCGCCGCGCTGGCCTTCGTACTCGGCTGCGGCGAGACGGTCTTCTCCAACGCCGCCACCTCGGCCGTGCCCGAGCTGGTCCGACCCGACCAACTCGACGCCGCCAACGGCCGGATGCAGGCCAACATGCTGGTCGGCGGCAACCTGGTCGGCCCGCTGCTCGGCTCGGCGCTGTTCGCCGTGGCCGTCGCCTCCCCGTTCACGGTGGACGGCGTGTCCTTCGCGCTCGCCGCCGTCCTGGTCGCCGCCACCGGCCGCTCCACCGCCCCGCGCACCCGGGCCGACCGCCGACCGGTGCTCACCGAGATCCGCGAGGGCGTCGACTGGCTGTTCCACCACCGCGACGTGCGGATGCTCGCCGTGCTCTCCACCCTCGGCGCGCTGGCCTGCTTCATGGGCACCACCATGATGGTCCTGATGGTCACCAAGGTCATCCACGCACCGGCCGCCTCCTACGGCATCGTGCTCGCGGCCGGCGCCATCGGCGGCACCGCCGCCAGCACCCTGGCCGGCCGGCTCAGCCGACTGCTCGGCCGGGGCACCCGGATCGCCCTCGCCTTCCTGCTGATGGGCGTCTCGCTGATCCTGATGGGCCTGAGCACCTCGGTGGCCGAAGTGGCCGCGCTCTACGGCGTGATCGGCTTCGGGATCGTCACCTGGAACATCCAGGCGATCTCGCTGCGCCAGCAGGCCGTACCGAAGGAACTGCTCGGCCGGGTCAACAGCTGCTACATGCTGCTGAGCCGCCTCGGCATCATGACCGGCGCCGCCCTCAGCGGCTGGATCGCCTCCACCGTCAGCATCCGCACCCCGCTCTTCGTCGGCGGCGCCCTGCTGCTGGTCCTGCTGGTCGCGGTGCTGCTCCTGCTCCCCCGGATGACGGCGCTGGAGGCCGCTCCGGCCCCGGCCGAAACCGAGGCCGAGCCCACCGCCGCCGCGGACTCCGGGGAGTAGCGTCCACGGCGGCGCCGACGGGGGGAAGTTCGCGTCCTCCCGCTCGACACCCCCGGTCGGCGGGTATGGTGACGAGGGGGTGCACCGGGAAGCCTGGTCGGCGAGCAACTGCCGCCCGTCCTGAGGAGAGCCGTGAACGCCAACCGCCCCACCGCCGCTGACCGGTCGACCGCCTCGGACGTGACCGACACCGAAGTGCCCGACGTCGAAGTGCCTGACACCGACACGCCGGACGGCGGCACGCTCGACGCCGACGCGCCGCCGGTCGGCCTCGGCCCACTGGTGCGGATCGACGGTGCCTGGTTCATCGGCGACCACGAGAGCAGGGCGTACCTCGCCGTCCTCCCCGAGGGGTTCGAGCACCGCGTCGCCGGGCACGAGCCGTTCCTGGTGCCGTGGAAGCGCCTGATGAGCCTGCAACTCGCCGTCACCAGCGGCCGGTTCCTCAGCACACCGGTCGGCGGGCTCCTGGCGGGCGGCCACCGCTCCGCGATCGGCGCCCACGGCTCCTGCCTGCGCGCCATGGTCCGGCACCCCTACGACATGTGGAGCCCCCGGTTCGTCCACCACCGGCGGTGGTACCCGGCGCCCGAGATCACGGTGCTGCAGCAACTGCTGGGCGACATCGTCGATCTCGGGCGCGTCGACCGGCTCGGCGACGACGCCTGGCTGTCCTCGGTCGTCGCGGAGCTGGCGACGGACCCGTTCCTCCGCAGGTGGCGGACCAGCAAGGCCCTCGCGGAGGGCGTGAAGGAGCTGATCACGCGCGGCGCGTGACCGGCGGGCGGCTGTCGGGCGGGGTGGCGGACCGGGCAGGGGCGGAGACGAGGGAGGCCAGGGCCGGGGCCGCGGCGAGGACGAGGCACAGTGGCAGCGGCAGGCGCTCGGCGAGCAGGCCGGCCAGCGCCGTTCCGGCCGAACTCCCCGCGTTGAAGCAGGCGTTGACCCAGGCGCCGGCCCGGGTGTGCTGGCCGGGCTCGGCGAGTTCGTCGGTGAGCAGGTAGGCGGTGGTGAGGGTCGGGGCGACGGCCAGGCCCGCCAGGGCGGCGGTCGCCGCGAGGAGCGGGAGCGTCGGGGCGAGGGCGGTCAGGGCCAGTGCGCCGCCGAAGGCCGCGGAGAGGACGGCGAGCCGGACCCTGGCCGGAGCGCGCCAGTCGAGGGAGCCCAGGGCGAGACCGCCGACCGCACTCCCGGCCGCCAGCGCCGCCTCCACCCAGGCGGCGTCGGCCGACTGCCCGTACCGCTGGGCGAAGACCACCGCCAGCAGGCCGAAGGCGCCGAGTCCGGCCCCGGCGCCGGCCGCGGCGGCGAGTGGCTGGCGGGTCCGGGACAGCAGCCGCCAGGGGCGCGAACGGTCAGCGGCCGCAGGGTAGTTCACGGGCGCCCGACTCGGCCCGCCGCGCACCGAGGCGGCCAGGGCGAGGGTGCCGGAGAGGACCAGGACGGCGCCCAGCACCAGCCCGAGCCCCGGGCGGGCCGTCCCGGCCGCGATCAGGCCGGCCAGCAACGGGCCGGTGACGTACAGGAGTTCCTCGGCGACGGTGTCCAGACTGTAGGCCCGTCGGCGCAGTTCGGGATCGGGCAGGAGGGCACTCCAGCACGCCCGGGTGACCGGCCCGAGGGGTGGCGCGAGCACACCGGCCGCCACCGCGAGGGCGAGCAGGGCGGAGTACGGGACGCCGGGACGCCAGGTGGCGGCCGCCAGGGCGAGCAGCACCAGCGCGTACCCGGCCGCCATCGGCGGCAGCGCCCGGCGCGGGCCGTGGCGGTCGACCAGCCCGGCCCGGACGGGCGAGAGCAGCACGTTGGAGCCGGCGAACAGCGCCGTCAGCCAGCCGGCCCGGGCGTACGAGCCGGTCGCGCCGGTGACGGCCAGCAGGAGCGAGAGCGGGACGATGCCGTAGGAGAGGCGGCCGATCAGGGCCGCGCCGAAGAGCCGGACCGCGCCAGGGGTGCGCAGGACCGTCGCATAGGACGAAGACATGGAGGGGTTCCTCGAAGGTTGGCGCGCACCGCGCGCCGGTGTACCGGGACGCCGAAGGGCCGCACCATCGGGGTGCGGTCGCTGCCTGGGGCCCTAGTCACGAGAGAGGAACACGGGGCCATGCTAGGGCACTTCCGTGCGGATCTCGCACAGGAGGTCGGCTGGCCGGCTTCCACCGGCACCTCTTCCTCATGGACAGATCAACAAATCCCCGGTAGCATCTGCTGACAGGTCGACAGATTCGGACGCGCCGTGACGCTGCGTTCCGGTCGACCCTTGCCGGGTGGCACCGCGAGGCCTCGCCCTCGCCTCCGAGCCGGGCGCCGGATCGCTCCCCCGTCGATCCGGCGCCTCTCCCCGACAGGCCGTGCGCCGGGGCCGCTCCGCCCTCACGCTCCACCCTCAGGCGCCACCCTCACGCCGCAGCCGTGCCGGCCGGGTTCACAGGGCCAGGTCGACGGCCAGGCAGTTGTAGAACTTCCAGGCGCTCTCCGGGTCGTACGCGGAGTTCGCCACACCGCCCGGGCCGGCCGCGGCCTCCTCGGTCATGTCCTCGAAGCGGATGCGCTCGGGAAGGGTGCCGTAGCGCGCGTGCCGCGCCTCGGCGGCGGGGTCGCCCGCGGGCCGGTTGCTCATGGTCGCTCTCCAGATCGCCGATCACGGACGGCGCCCGCACGGCGCCGGAGACGGCCTTCAGGATGCACCCCGACTCGTCACCCGTCAAGGCGGTGATGACGGATTCGGCCAACACACCTGACCGCCACCCGTTCACACGTGTTTGGCCGATTCCGCACTCCCCGCACCTCGTCGACGATGTCAGGATCTGCTCCCAGCCGGGCCCGGCCGACGGGCCACGCACCGGCTTCCAGACAGTTCCGCCACACACGAGAAGGTGGGTCGCATGTCCACACCCAAGCTCACACCCAAGGCGAAGCTCCGCGGCGCAGCCGTGACCACCGCCCTGGCCGCCGCCCTGATCGCGCTCGGCGCGGGCTCGGCCGAGGCCACCGGCTGGCCGCCGCTGGAGCCGGGCGCGCGCCTCTACTCGGCCACCGACGGACGGGGGGCGGTGACCACCGTCGACCTCGCCGACCTCGGAACCTGCCACACGCTGTCGACGCCCGCCCGCTCGATGCAGATCGCCAACGGCGCCGCGTCCGTGGTGCTGTACCCGGGCGCCGGCTGCACCGGCCCGTCCGCGTGGGCCAGTGGTTCGCTGGCGCAGTCCAACCTCCCGATGGCGGCCCTGAGTTACCGGGTGGTCCCGGCCTAGCGACGCCCGGTGCGGCGCCCCTCCGGGCGTCGCACCCCCTTCCGATCGTCACTGCCTTGACAGGTGACGCCGACGTCCGGCAATCTCATCACCTGTCAGGGCGGTGACGGCATCGGTGATGCCGGCCGCCCCATGCCGAACACCTGGGAGGGATCTGTCGTGGTGAGCATCAAGGGCCGACGCGGACGGCTGGCGGCGAGCGTGGTCTCGGCACTCACGGCGGGCCTCGCCCTGTGCGCCTTCACCCTCGGCGGCGCCGCCGACGGCGCGACCGTGGCCGACGCCTTCGGCGGCCGCGCCAGGCCGACCATCGTCCTGGAGCACGGCGCCTTCGCCGACGGCTCCAGCTGGAACGGTGTCATCTCCGCCCTGCGCGCCGACGGCTACCCGGTGGTCGCAGCGGCCAACCCGCTGCGCGGCCCGGCCTCCGACGCCGCCGCGCTGCGCACCGTCCTCGACCACGTCAAGGGCCCCAAGATCCTGGCCGGGCACTCCTACGGCGGCAACGTCATCAGCCAGGCCGCCACCGACGACCCCGAGGTCAAGGCCCTCGTCTACGTGGCCGCCTTCCTGCCCGCCCCCGGGGAGAGCGCCCTGGAGCTGACGAACAAGTACCCGGGCTCGACCCTCCCGGAGGCCCTCGACCCGGTCGTCCACCCGCAGGCCGACGGCACCACCGCCACCGACCTGTACATCCGCCAGGACGCGTTCCGCCACCAGTTCGCCGCCGACGTCCCGGCCGGCCAGGCCGCCCAGATGGCCGCCGGCCAGCGGCCCATCGCGCAGGCCGCCCTGACGGAGAAGGCCACCTCCGCCGCCTGGCTGACCAAACCCAGCTGGGCCGTCGTCACCACCCAGGACCTCAACATCCCGGCCGCCGCGCAGCGCTTCATGGCCGAGCGCGCCCACGCCGCGACCACCGAGGTCGCCGCCTCGCACTCGGTCGCGGCCTCCCACCCGCGCCTCGTCGCGGACGTCATCGAGCGGGCCGCCCGCGCCACCGCCCGCTGACGGCCCTTCCCGCTCGCCCGCGTGCCCGGTACCGCCACCCGGCGGTACCGGGCACAGCCGTGTACGGGGCGGCACACGGGAGCTCGGCCGGCGTAGACCGACCACCGTCGGCTCCCACCTCTACCGGGCGCTCCCCAAGTTGGGGATCACCTCCCGCGCCGCCCTGCGCGACGCCCTCGGCCGGGCGGCCGCTCCCCGGAGGCGTGATCCACCACACTCATTCGTCACCACCTTGACAGGTGACGGAGCCTCATGGAAATCTAGCGTCACCGGTCAGAACAGTTACTCTCGATGAGGACACCCGCCATGGCAGTCGTACGGTTCCATCTCGTCTCCACGCTCGACACCGAGGGCGTCCTGGCGGTGCTGACCGACTTCAGCCCCTCCCGCTCCGAGGCCTGGCCGACGATCGACGCCGAACACTTCGAGGTCCACGCGCTCGGCGACACCTGGGCCGAGGTCACCGAGGGAACCGCCGCCGCCTGGGAACGCGCCCGCTACGACTGGGAGCCCGGCGGCGACACCGTCACCGTCACCACCCTCGACTCCAAGCTCTTCGGCCCCGGCGGCGGTTGGGTCTTCCGGATGACCCCCGGGGACGACGGCACCCGGGTCGACGTCCAGCTGACGCGACAGCCGGACACCCTCAAGGGCAGGATGCTCGCCGCCCTGCTCCCCGTCGCCGCTCCCCCGGCCCTGCGCAAGTCCTTCGCGGGGCCCCTGCAGGCCAAGTGACCCCACTCCGAGGGGCCGACAGCACCCGCTGTCGGCCCCTTCGTCATGTCCCCGTACTGCTGGGTGACTTGATCGCCCGTCCCGCACGCCTCCCGCCCGTCGGCGCCGACACGAAAAGGCCCGGCCCGCGCCGTGGGGCGCGGGCCGGGCGGGCACCGGAGGGGATCAGTGCCGGGAGGGGATCAGTGTCGGGAGGGGAGGACGCAGCGGAAGCTGGAGGCGGCGCCGGTGTCGCCGTAGCCCCGGTAGCGGGACACCTCGGGGTAGCGGCACAGGTCGCGGCCGACGGTCTGCCCGGCCGCGTCGATCAGGCCGGCGGACAGCGTCCGGGGCGCCTTGCCCTGCTCGACCCAGGTCACCAGGGAGGCGAGGTCGTCGACCGTGCCGGCGCCCTTGTTGAGGCCGCAGTGGGCCGCGCCCGGGACGAGGAAGAGGCGGTAGAAGTCGTCGACCCGCTGGGCGCCGCCCATCGTCCGCTCGACCTGCCGGCGGTAGTCGACGGTGCCCTGGGTGGGGATGAACTGGTCGGCCTGGCCGTGCCAGCTCAGGAGCTTCCCGCCGGAGTCGCGGAAGGCGGACAGGTCGGGGTCGTCGGTGCCGATGATCTCGTCGTACTCGGCCCGGGACTGCTCGAACAGCCGGGTGAACCGGTCGTAGGTGATCGTCGAGACGTCGAACGACGGCTGCTTCTTCAGGAAGGTCGTCGCCCAGAGCTGGGGCACCGGGAACGGCGCGCCCTTCGACTGACCGTCCGGGCCGAGCACGGTGCCGGCCAGCCCCGTCAGGTCCGCGCCGACCGGGACGCCGGACCACAGCTTCCGGCCCGACGTGCTCCGCGGGCCGTCCCAGATCTTGCGCACCACGGCCGCGTCGGCCGCCGTGACGGTCAGCTCCCTCCCGTCGCAGACCACCGTGGTGCCGATCAGCCGCCGCGGGTCGAAGTCGCACCGCGACGCGTCGTTCACCAGGCCGTCCCTGGCGCCGTCGAGCGGGTCGCAGGCGGCGACGGCGGCGTCGGTGAAGGCCTTGAACTCGCAGGCGGACGGGTAGGTCTTCTCGTTGTTCATGACCACCTGCGGCCACAGGGTGGCGACCTCGAACTCGTCCCAGTTGACGCCGGGCGCGGCGGCGAGGATGCCGTCGAAGTCGTCGGGGAAGCGCTGGGCCTCCATGTAGCCCTGGCGCCCACCGGTGGAACATCCGTTGAAGTAGGAGTAGGAGGCCTGTCGGCCGAAGTGCGCGGCGACCACCTGCTTGCCGAGGATCGACGCCTCGTGCTGGGAGCGGGACGCGAGGTTCTTCAGCAGCGCGCGGTTCACCTCGCCCTTGGCGTCCAGCGCCCAGCTGACGTCGACGGCGTCGCCGAGCCCGCCGTCGGTGGTGGTCGCGGCGTACCCGTTCTTGACCGCGGTGCCCATTCCGACGCCGTTGTCCCCGACCGCGAAGGCGCTGCCGCCGAGCGCCTGGAAGCGGCCGTTCCAGCCGCTGACGGGGAGCCAGGTCAGCACCTTGGCATGGTCGTTGTCGCCCGGGTGGGTCAGGGTGACGGTCACCTCGCAGAAGGCCGGGACCCCGGTGACCGTGCCGCCCACCACCCCGGTGCCGTCGATGGTGCCGCCCTCGCGCCGGAGCGCCGTCACGGACTCCACCGCCGTGCCGGCCGGGGCCTGCACGGACGGCGCCGTACAGCTGGACGTCGTGGGTGCGGCGGCGCTCCGGGTGTCCGCCGCCGCCATCGGCAGGTTCACGGCGGCCAGCGCGGCGCCGGTCGCCAGCACGATCAGGAATCTCTTCATGGGTGTCCCGTCCAAGTACGTCTGGTCGAAAAGGATTCGGTCGAAAAAAGGGGTGGTCGAGCAGGGAGTTGATCGGGAGCGGGGGGGTGTCCGGGGAGTCAGGAGTCGGTCCGGTCCCGGGACAGCCACCGGGCGTGGTGCCGCTGTGCCCAGGCACGGCTGACGTACCCGGTGCGCATCCCGCGCCGCGCCTCCGGGTCCTGGAACGCCTTGCGCAGATGGCCGTACAGCACCAGGGCGATCGCCCAGGCCAGGACGTCGTGGACGAAGATCGCGCTGGTCCGGGAGACGAACGGCAGCAGGCCCCTGAACCACATCAGCAGACCGGTGGCGGCCATCACCAGCACGGCGCCGGCGATCCAGCCCGCGAAGAGCTTCTGCCCGGCGTTGAACTTGCCGGCCGGGCGGGCCTCCGGCCACGTCCAGCGCCTGCGGACGGCCCGCAGCCACTCGCGGTCGTACGGTGCGAAGCGGTTGAGCCGGCGCAGGTCCGCGCGGAACTCGGCGGAGAGCAGCCCGAGCAGGAGGGGCAGCGGCAGCAGGATGCCCGTCCACTTGTGGACGGTGGCCACCAGGAAGCGCCGCCCGACGAGTTGGGCCAGCGGCCCGAGGTACAGGCAGGCCGCGGAGGCCAGGCAGAGCAGCATCAGGATGCCGGTGGCCCGGTGGACCATTCGCTCGGCGGCGCCGAACCTGCGGACCCGGTCCGGGAGTTCAGGCCGCTTCGGGGCGTTGGTCGGCCTCGTCGAGCCAGCCGTCGACGGCATAGCCGCGCTCCTCCCAGTAGCCGGGGACGACCTTGTCGGTGACCGTGATGCCGGACAGCCACTTGGCCGACTTGTAGAAGTACATGGGTGCCACGTAGAGGCGGACCGGTCCGCCGTGCGCGTGGGTGAGGGGCTTGTCCTGCATGTTCAGCGCCACCAGGACGTCCGCGCGGCGGGCCTGTTCCAGGGTGAGGCTCTCGGTGTACTCGCCGTCGAAGCAGGTGAAGCGGATCGCCGCGCCCGGGGACCGCACTCCGGCGGCATCGAGGAGGTCCGCCAGCAGCACCCCCTCGAACGGGGTGCCGTTCACCCGCCAGCCGTCCGTGCAGAGCACGTCGCGGACCACTCGGGTCTGCGGCATCGCGCGCAGTTCCGCCAGCGTGTACCTCCTCTGACGTTCGACCAGTCCGTCGACCCGCAGTTCGTAGTCGGTCTCGTCCTTGTGCGGCACCGAGCCGACGACGCTGAAGTACCGGAAGCCGCCGGGGTTGGGCAGCAGCCCGGTCAGGCCGGTCGCGTCCTTCTCGGAGGCGACGGACAGCGCCTTCTCCCAGCCGCGCTGGAGGTACGGCGCCGCGGCGATCCCCGCGGCACCCGCGCCGAGCATGCCCAGGACCGCGCGCCTCCCCACGGGTGCGCCCTCGGCCCTCCGCTTCGGTTTTCCCGCCATGGTCACTGCGCTCCTTCGGGGTGGCGACGGTCCCGGTGGGCGGCCGCCCACGGCCGGCCCGGTCGCGGGCGGTTCACACGTGTGAACACGATCGAGCCGCCTCGACTTCGTCACCGGTTCAACTGGTGACGATGCTGACACGGCCGCGCCCGGCCTGTCAACGAGGCGACGGGAGGCTCGGGCCGGGGCGAACGGGGGCGCGGGAAAAGAAAGTTGCCGCCTCCGGAACGCCTGCTACAGTGGCCGCGACCTGATAGTTCGTGATCGAGGAGTGGCAGACGTGGCGGGTGACGACGACATCTCCGGGTGAGATCCGGATCTGACGGCCATCGGCCGGTGCTTCAGGAGCGCCGCCGCCGGGATGGTCCGTTTCGTCGTACCCATTTTCCGCACGTCTGCCCAGGGCAGAGGTCTACCTTCCTGCCCTCATTCCCTTCGAGGTCATCTCCATGTCCGACGCTGCCGTCGTCTGCTCCAACCTGTCCTTCGCCTGGCCCGACGACACCCGGGTCTTCCACGACCTGTCCTTCACCGTGCCCGCCGGCCGGACCGGCCTGGTCGCCCCCAACGGCGCCGGCAAGAGCACCCTGCTCAAGCTGATCGCCGGTGAACTCAAGCCCGCCACCGGCTCGGTGACGGTCACCGGAAGGCTCGGCTACCTCCGCCAGAGCCTCCCCCTGACCTCCCACCTCACCGTCGCCGAGGTGCTCGACATCGCCGGGATCATCCGCGCCATCGACGCCGTCGAGTCCGGGGACGTCGACGAGCGGCACTTCACCACCATCGGCGACGACTGGGACATCGAGGAGCGCACCCGCGCCCAGCTCGACCGTCTCGGCCTGACCGACCTCGCCCTGGACCGCAGCCTGAGCACGCTCAGCGGCGGCCAGATCGTCTCCCTCGGCCTCGCCGCCCAGCTGCTCAAGCGCCCCGACGTCCTGCTGCTCGACGAGCCGACCAACAACCTCGACGCCGAGGCCCGGCACAAGCTCCACGACGTGCTCGGGGACTTCAACGGCTGCCTGCTGCTGGTCAGCCACGACCGCGCGCTACTCGACCGGATGCAGCACATCGCCGAACTCGGCAACGGCGAACTGCGCTTCTACGGCGGGAACTTCACCGCCTACGAGGAGGCCGTGCAGGCCGAGCAGGAGGTCGCCGAGAAGAACGTCCGAAACGCCGAGCAGGAGCTGAAGCGGGAGAAGCGGGAGATGCAGCAGGCCCGCGAACGCGCCGAGCGGCGCCAGAGCAACGCCGCCCGCAACCTCAAGAACGCCGGCCTGCCGCGGATCTTCGCCGGGAACATGAAGCGCGGCGCCCAGGAGTCCGCGGGCCGGGCCGGCCAGATGCACGCGGCCCGGGTCAGCGAGGCCAAGGCCCGGCTCGACGAGGCCGGGCGCGCCCTGCGCGAGGAGCAGCGCCTCTCCCTGGACCTGCCCGACACCCAGGTGCCCGCCGGGCGCAACCTCTTCCTCGGCGAGGGCCTACAGGTCCGCCACGCCGGCCGGCCGGTGTTCGCCGACGGTGGCGTCGACCTCAGCGTCCGCGGCCCCGAGCGCATCGCGCTGACCGGGCCCAACGGCGCGGGCAAGAGCACCCTGCTCAAGCTGGTCACCGGCGAACTCGTCCCGGACGGCGGGGAGATCACGCGCAACGACGGGCGGATCGCCTACCTCTCGCAGCGCCTGGACCTGCTGGACCTGGACCGCACCGTGGCGGAGAACTTCGCCGCCTTCGCCCCCGAGCGGCCCGAGACGGATCGGATGAACCTGCTCGCCCGCTTCCTGTTCCGCGGCGCCCGGGCGCACCTGCCGGTCGGGGTGCTCTCCGGCGGCGAGCGGCTGCGCGCCACCCTGGCCTGCGTGCTGTGCGCGGAGCCGGCCCCGCACCTGCTGCTGCTCGACGAGCCGACCAACAACCTCGACCTGGTCAGCGCAGGCCAGCTGGAGAGCGCCCTGAACTCCTACCAGGGCGCCTTCCTGGTGGTCAGTCACGACGAACGGTTCCTCGCCGAGATCGGGGTGAACCGCTGGCTCCGGCTGGCCGACGGCACGCTGAAGGAGACCGGGGCGCCCGCGGTGTGAGCCGCCGACGTGTGACACGGCCCGCGCCTGGGCCCGTCGAGCCCCCGTGCCCGGCGGGCCCCCACCCCCACGTCGGAAGGTTTCCCCGTGCTCCAGCACGCCCTGCTCGCCCACGACGTCGTCCGCAACCTCGGCGGCCGGCGCGTCCTCGACGGCGTCGGCCTGACCGCCGCCCCCGGCCACCGGATCGGCCTGATCGGGGAGAACGGCGCTGGCAAGTCCACCCTGCTGCGGGTGCTCGCCGGCGTGGACCGACCCGACGCGGGAAGCGTCTCCCGCCCCGAGGACCTCGGCTTCCTCCACCAGGAGCTGCCCCACGAGCCCGGGGCGACGGTCGCCGCCGTACTGGACGACGCGCTGCGCGAGGCCCGCGAGGACCTCGCGGAGCTGGACCGGCTCGGCGCGGAGATCGCCCGGGTGCCGGAGTCCGACCCCGGCCACGCGGACCTCCTGGACGCCTACGGCAGGCGGCTGGAGCTGGCGCAGAACCGGGAGTCCTGGGACGCCGACCGCCGCGCGGCCCTGGTCCTCGACGGGCTGGGCCTCGGCGCGCTCGGGCACGACCGCACGCTCGGCTCACTGTCCGGCGGGCAGCGCGGCCGGCTGGCGCTCGCCGCGCTGCTCGTCCGCCGGCCGTCCGCGCTGCTGCTGGACGAGCCGACCAACCACCTGGACGACGGCGGCGCCGCCTTCCTGGAGGAGCAGCTCCGCGCCCTGCCCGGCACCGTGGTCCTCGCCTCCCACGACCGGGCGTTCCTGGACGCCGTCTGCACCGACCTGATCGACCTGGACCCGGCGGTGGACGGGCCGGTCCGCTACGGCGGCAACTACAGCGCCTACCTGGGCGAGCGGCGCGCCGAGCGGGCGCGCTGGGAGCGGCGGTACGCCGAGGAGCAGCAGGAACTGGCGCAGCTGCGCCACTCGGCCGGGGTGACGGCGCACCTGGTCGCCCCGGACCGGGGGCCGCGCGACCACGAGAAGATGGGCTACGGCCACCGGGCGGGCCGGGTGCAGAACCAGGTCTCCCGCCGGGTGCGCAACGCCACCCGGCGGCTGGAGGAGCTGGAGCGCGCGCAGGTCCCCGAGCCGCCGCGCCCGCTGCGGTTCGCCGTCGAGGCGCTGGCCGCGGGCGCCGGGCTGCCGGCCTCGGGCGACGGCGACGGCCTGGCCGCGGACACCGGGCTGCCGGCCGTGGGCGCCGGCGAGGACCGTCGGCCGCTGGTGTCGCTCCGGGACGTCCGGGTGCCGGGGCGGCTCGCGCTGGACTCCCTGGAGGTGGCGGCCGACGACCGGCTGCTGGTCACCGGCGGCAACGGGACGGGCAAGTCCACGCTGCTCGCCGTGCTCGCCGGACACCTCGCCGCCCGGGGCACGGTGCACCGGCGGCCCGGGCTGACGGTCGGCCTGCTCACCCAGGACACCGTGTTCGACCGGCCCGACCGCACCGTCCGCGACACCTACCTGCTGGCGCTGGGCCCGGCCCGGGCCGAGCGGGTGCCGCTGGCGTCCCTCGGTCTGCTGCACCCCGCGGACCTGGACAAGCCCGTCGGCCGGATCTCCGTCGGACAGCGCCGACGGCTCGCGCTGGCGCTCCTGGTCGCCGACCCACCCCGGCTGCTGCTGCTCGACGAACCCACCAACCACCTCTCCCCGCGTCTGTGCGACGAACTGGAGGAAGCACTCGGCACCGGCCCCGGAGCGATCGTCCTCGCGAGTCACGACCGCTGGCTGCGCCGGCGCTGGCAGGGCCGCGAGCTGCGGCTCGTCCCGGCCGGCGCCCCGCGTTATTGCACCGCCGCGCAGTCACCTGTCAGCATGGTGATGTGAACCTTGACCATGTCTTCGTCTGCGGGCACCCCGCCCTGGACTTCGCCGCTACGCTCCGTGCCCGGCGCACGGTCCGGTTCGAGATGTTCGTGACGCCGGAGCGCCTGAACGCCTGGTACCTGGACTCCGGGCTCGTGGACACGATCACGCCCGGTGACGAGCACGACGTCCGCGAGGCGACGACCGTCCGCGAGGCGATCTACCGGCTCGTCACCAACCGACGGCTCGACGAGCCCTTCGACCGCGAGGCGCTCGCCGTCCTCAACGCCGCCGCGCGCAAGACGCCCGTGACGCCGCAGCTCACCATGACCGGGCGGCACAACGAGGCGACCCCCGAGCAGGCGCTGGCGACCGTCGCGCGGCAGGCGGTCGAACTCCTCAGCGGTCCGGACGTCCCGCTGATGAAGGAGTGCGGCAACCCGGAGTGCACCCGGATCTACATCGACCGCTCCCGGGGCATGCGCCGCCAGTGGTGCGGCATGGAGTCCTGCGGCAACAAGATCAAGGCCGCCGCCTACCGCGCACGGAAGAAGACGCCGTCCGAGAAGACGCCGTCCGCGGCGGGCGCCCGGTAGCCCCGGGAACCTCTCGGCACCCCCTCGGGCCACGGCCCCGCACGACGAGTGCGGGGCCGTGCGCCGTCACGGGCGTCGGCACACCGGCCCCGGCACGGGTACCATGCAACACCCCATCCGTGCCCTAGGGAGTGAACGGTTGTGACCCTCCAGCCAGCCTCCACGCTCCGGTCCCGCTACGTGGAACAAGCCGCGTCGGACCTGGAGAAGAACCACCAGCGACAGCGGGAGCTGGCGGAGGAGCTCAGGACGCTGAAGCAGGAGGAGGCCCTCCTGGCCGAGATCCTGAGTGTGGCCGAGCGCCACGAGGGGCCCTCCGACCGGGCGCTTCCTTCCGGGCGGACGCCCGCGGAGCCCGCCGCCGTCCCCACCGTCCCCACCGCCCCGGCCGTCCCGGCCGTCCCGGCCGCCCGCACGACGAAGGCCGGTGCGAAGGGCACTTCGCACCGGCCTCTGCTCGGCGACCTGCTGGCGGAACTGCTGGGCCGGCACGAGGAACCGTGCCTGGCGAAGGACCTGCGCGACGAGCTGATGGCGACGTACCCGAAGCGCAATCCGACGCCGCAGGTCGTGCGGAACACCCTGGAGTCCCTCGTCGCCAAGGGGCGCATCCGGCGCCACAAGCAGCAGCGCTCCGTGATGTACACCCTGGTGCGCGCGGGCCTGGCCGACTGACCGGCCGGCCCCGGACTCACACGAAGAACGAGGCCCCGGGGCCGTACCCCAGCAGCTCGACGGTCTCCGCCCAGCTCCACAGCTGCGCGGCGTCCGGCCAGGGCCGCTCCCCCGGGGGTCGCTGCCCGGCGGAGATGTCGGAGCACCGGTCAAGGGCGTGACGGATACGTCCGGCCACCCGGAGACATGTGTGTGTCGAGGAAGCCATGGCCCTTCGCCCTCCGGTCGACGGTGTGCGTACGTGTGAGTGTGCGGGTGTGAGCGGGCCCCGTGCCGGACGGGGGAAACAGGCACGGGGCCCGCCGTTCAGGGGGGTGGGTCAGGCAACGACGCCGGCGTGGATGACGACCGGGATGTTGCCGCGGGTGGCCTTGGAGTACGGGCAGATCCGGTGGGCGGCCTGCGCCAGCTCCTCGGCGGTGGCCTGGTCCACGCCGCCGAGTACGGGGCGGAGGACCGCGGAGAGCGAGAAGGCGTCGTCGTCGCCGTGGTTCAGCGTGATTTCGGCGGTGATGCTGGTGCTGGTGAGCCGGACCTTGCGGTCGCCGGCCGCCCGGCGGACGGCCCCGAGGAAGCACGCCGCCCAGCCGGCCGCGAGGAGCTGCTCCGGATTGGTCGCGGTGCCGGCGCCGCCGAACTCCTTCGGAATGGCGAGACCGGTCTCCAGCAGACCGTCGGAGGAACGGACCCGGCCGCCGTTGCGGCCCTCACCGTCGACGTCGACAACGGCGGTGTAGCTGACTGCCATGACTGGTGCTCCCCATCTGGATCGAATCGGCGTCCGACCACGTCCGGCGATGCACTCGAACCCTGGGAGCATCACCGGCCTGGCCGGTGATGCAATGATGGCAACTCGGCACGTCACCAGTCAAGCCGGTGACGTGATTCGGTTGTGGCGGGACGCGACCGTGCCGTTCGGGTGCGACGTCGTCGGGGCGGCGGGTAGGAAAGGGTCACCAGGGTCGGCTGTGCAGCGCCATGTGGACGGTGTCGACGACCTGGATCATCGCGGCCCGGGCGGTGCTCGTCGGGCGGCTCGCACCGATCAGCAGGAAGCCGTGCAGGGCTCCCTGGTAGCGCGTGGCCACCACCGGGACACCGGCGGCGCGGAGTCTGGCCGCGTAGGCCTCGCCCTCGTCCCGCAGCACGTCGGCCTCCGCAGTGACCACCAACGCCGGTGGCAGCCCGGTGAGTTGCTCCCGCGACGCCCGCAGCGGCGCGGCCGTCACCTCCGTCCGGCGAGCCGGCTCGGGCAGGTAGTCGTCCCAGAACCGGCGCATGTGCTCACGGTGCAGGAAGTAGCCGGTGGCGAAACGGCGGTAGGACGGGGTGTCGAAGTCGGCATCGGTCACCGGGCAGAGCAACACCTGCTGGACCAGCGGAAGTTCACCGCGCTCCCGGGCCAGCAGCGTCAGCGCCGCCACCAGGTTCGCCCCCGCCGAGTCCCCGACAGCGGCGATCCGCTCCCCCGCCAGCCCGATCTCGTGCCCGTGCTGGTGGATCCACCGGGCGACCGCGTAACACTGCTCGACGGCCACCGGGTAGCGCGCCGCCGGGGCCCGGGCGTAGTCCACGTAGACCACCGCCGCATCCGTACCCAGCGCGAACTCCCGCACCAGCCGGGCGTAGCAGTCGGCGTCACCGAGCGACCAGCCCAGGCCGGGCAGGAACAGCACCACCGGACTGGGCCGGGCGGCGTCGGTGGGTCTGGTCACCTGGACGTGCACCCGCCCCGCGGACTCACAGGGCAGGGCGAGCCACTCCGACTCGATGTCGCACGGATCGTCCGGGTCCTCGAACTCGCCGTCGCCCGGAAGATCCTCGGCGGTGAGGAAGGAGAGGTCCGGCAGTTCCGTCGCGGACCGGCCGGCCCGGTCGTCCAGGAACTCCTGGAGCGCCTGGTCGAGGACGGGGCGCCGGTCGGGCTGAGGGGTGGGGTCGGACAACTCTTCGCTCCTGGCTTCGGTCGACGGGCACGGCGGCTCCGTGTGTGCCCCGGCCGTGATGGCCTGTTCGTGCCCTGCGGCGGGCGGGTCGGCGGCGCCTGCCTCAACCGGCTTCGTCCTGCGGGCGTGCGTCGTGCGGGCGTGCGTCCTGCGGGCGTGCCTCGTGCCGGTGCGCCTCGCGCGGGTGTGCCTCGTGCGGGCGTGCGTCGTGCGGGCGTGCGTCCTGCGGGCGTGCCTCGTGCCGGTGCGCCTCGCGCGGGTGCGCCTCGTCCGGGTGTGCCTCGTGCGGGCGTACGTCGCCGGTGTCCGCGCCGTACGGACGTGCGCGCCACTCGCGCGGCGAGACGCCGTACACGGCGCGGAAGCTGCGGCTGAAGTGCGCCGCGTTGACGAAGCCCCACCGCTGGGCGACGGCCGAGACCGTGGGCGCGGTGCGGCCGCGCCGGGCCAGCTCGCGGGCGCAGGCGTCCAGGCGCAGCTGCCGCACGAGGCGGCTCACCGTCACGCCCTCGCCCTCGAAGAGCCGGTGCAGGTAGCGCACGGACATGTGGTGGGCATGGGCGATCCTCTCCGGCGACAGCTGCGGGTCGCCCAGGTGACGGTCGATGTACTCCCGCACCCGCCGGACCAGGTGCGCGGTCGCGGCACCCGGCTCGTCGGCGGCCCGGGGCGGCGCCAGCTGGGCGACGAGTGCGGCGACCAGGTCGGCGACGCTGCCGGCCAGCCGGTCGCCGACCGGGGCGGGGTAGGAGTGCGCGCAGGCGGCGAGGACGTCCAGGAACGGCAGGATCGCCGGCCCGCACCCCTCCGTGGGGCCGACGGCCGTCGCCGAGGCGTGCCGCAGGTCGTGCTCCGGCACTCCGAGCAGCCGGCGCGGCAGGTGGAACAGGTGGGTGCGGAACCGCTCCGGGTAGTCCACCGCGTACGGGCGCGCCGTGTCGTACAGCACCAGCCCGCCCGGCGGCACCTCGGCGCGGCGCCCGTCCTGCTCCAGGACGGCCCGGCCGGCCACCTGCACCCCGACCCCGACCTGCGGCTCGCTCCGCGGGGTCCGGGCGATCAGTGCCGCCGTGCGGGAGAGCCGGGCCGCGTCGGCCTCCAGGGTGGAGATCCGCACGTACCCGAGGCGGTGCGACTCCAGGAGCCCCTCGAACGGCCGCCCGGTCAGCGGGTGCACCTCCAGCGGCACCAGCGACCGTGAGACCGCCCCGCTCCAGAAGGCCGCCTTGTCGCCGTCCGCGACCGATGCCGTCGTCACTCGCACGCCCATCTGACCGCCCTTCCGCCGGAGCCCCGCGCACTCTCAGCGTGGCCCGCCGGCGCGGCGGGTCGGTAGGTCATCTGACTGACGTGTTCGGACGGCCCTTCGTGGAGTCCGGCGAGGCGGCCCCGTCGGCCCGGTCGGGCGGGCGGGGCCGCAGGTCAGATCCCGTCGAGGGCGTGGGCGAGGGCGGCCCGCGTGGTGATGCCGAGCTTCGGGAAGATCTTGTAGAGGTGGGCCCCGACGGTGCGGGGCGACAGCTGGAGCTGCCGGCCGATCTCCTTGTTGGTCAGCCCGGTCGCGGCCAGCCGGGCGATCCGCAGTTCCTGGCCGGTCAGCTCGGACGCCGCGGCGGCCGGTCCGGTCTGCGGCGGGGCCACCGAGTCCCCGGCGGCGCGGAGCTCCTCCTCGCACTGCGCCGCCCAGGGGGTGGCCCGCAGGCGGCGGAACGCGTGGTGGGCCGCGCGCAGCGCCTCCCTGGCGCCGGGCCGGTGGCGGCGGCGCAGCCACGCGCCGTGGGCGAGCCGCAGCCGGGCGAGGTCGAACACCCACTGCTCGGCGCCCGGGGCGGCGTAGGCGGCCTCGTAGGCGGCGTCGGCCTCGTCGTCGTCCGCGGCCAGGGCGGTGGCGGCCGCGCACAGGAAGGCGTGGTGTGCGGAGATCTCGGCGGAGCGCGCCGCGGCTCCGGCCGCGAGGTGGGCCCGGGCCTCCTCGTGCCGTCCGGTGTGCACGGCGGCCGTCACCAGGTCGAGGACCAGCGTGTGGTGCCAGGGCCGGCCGCCGGACAGCCGCCCTGGCGGGGTGAGCTCGGAGAAGTGCCCGTACGCCTCCTCGTAGCGGCGGTGGGCGAGGGCGGCCAGGCCGCGCAGATGGGTCAGCCGGTCGAGGACGTACCGCATCCGGGCGCGGGTGGCGATCGGCCGGATGGTCCGCTCGACCTCCCGCAGGGCGGCCTCGTCGCCCCGGCCGGCGAGGAAGTGGGCGTGGTACTGACGGAACATCAGGGCGTTGGTGTGGTAGCCGAGTTCGTCCGCGATCTCGGCCTCGCGCAGGCAGACGGCCGCGCGGTCCCAGTGTCCGAGCAGGTAGTCCTGGTGGGCCCTGGCCTTGGCGACCGAGCCCTGGGTGGCGTAGCCGTGCAGGCCGGTGAAGCGCTGCCACAGGTCGCCGTCGGGCCAGTCCAGCGCGGCGGAGGTCCAGAGCAGGAGCCAGGCCGCGCCGGCCTCCTGCTCCCCGGTCAGGCCTTCGGCCGTCGCCAGCAGGGCGGCGGCGGCGTCCGGGCCCGGGTCGGTCCAGGCGCGCAGGCAGAGCCGGCCGACCTCGGAGACGTTCTCCCGGTGCCGTTCCAGGGCGCGCCAGGCCCAGGGGTCGTCCGTGTAGGTGGCCGCGAGGAGGAGCTTGAAGTAGACCTGTTCGACCAGCCCGCCGAAGGTGTCGGCGCCCGGCGCGGTCAGGGTGTCGAGGGCGGCGGGCAGCAGCGCGGCGGAGGACTCGAAGTCGACGTGGTGGCTCTGGTCGGCGTAGACCACCGCATAGGAGAACAGCGGGTCGATGTCCTGCGGGACGGTACCGCTCCTCAGTTCCTCGACCAGTGCCACGGTGTGGCGCAGTTGCCCGCCGCGGGCCGCCATCACCGCGGCCCAGGTGAGCCTGCGGACGCGGTCGCACCCGCTGGGGCTGAGGGCGGCGGCGCGTTCGAGCAGCAGCGCGCCCTCCGCCTCGCCGCCCCGGCCGGCGAGGTCGCGGCCGGCCTCCTGGAGGCGGTGGGCGAGGTCCTCGTCGGGCAGCAGTGCGGCGGCGGCCTCGTGGACCAGCCGCCGGGGGTCCTCCGGTGCGAGGGTGTCGGACAGGGCGCGGTGCGCCTCCCGGCGCGCGGTGTCGGAGGCGGCGGAGACGACGGCGGTGCGGACCAGGGGGTGCCGGAAGACGAGCTGTCCGGCCGGATCGAGGCGGGCCAGGCCCTCCTCCTCGATCCGTGCCAGGATCTCCCGCGCGTTCCCGTCGGCGAGGGCGCGCAGCCACTCGGCGCTGCCGGAGTCCGGGCCGGTGGCCAGGGCGCCGAGCAGGAGGAGCCGGCCGACCTCCGGGGTGACCGTCCCCAGCCGTTCGGCGAACATCCGCTCGAGCTTGCGCCCGAGCGGCAGCCGCTCGGGCAGCGGAGCGGCGCCCCGCTGCTGGGCGGCCGCCAGCTGGCGCGGCAGTTCCACCAGCGCCAGCGGGTTCCCGGCCGCCTCGGCGAGGACGCGTTCCCGCGCGGGCGGCGCGAGTTCGGGGTAGCGGGTGCCCAGCAGCAGGGCCGCGTCCGCCGGGGGCAGGGCCGGGACGTCGACGGCCTCGGCCGACCAGATCTGGGCGGCCGCGCCGTCCGGGCGGGTGGCTCCGACGATCGCCACCGGCAGCTCGGCGCACCGCCGGTGCAGGAAGGCGAAGACGGTCCCGCTCGACGAGTCGATCCAGTGCAGGTCGTCCAGGAGCAGCAGTACGGGGGCGGTCCGCACCGCCTCCTCCAGCAGGGCCAGCGCGGCGGCGCCGACGGCGAAGCCGCTCGGGGTCCCGGAGCGGACGCCGAACGCGCTCTCCAGGGCCTCCCGCTGGTGCGCGGACAGCGTGCCGGAACGCTGGAGCGGCGACCAGAAGGCCTGGTGGAGGGCGCCGAAGGCGAGGTCCGTCTCCGCCTCCGCGCCGACCGCGCGCAGCACGGTGAACCCGCGCTCGCGCGCCATCCGCTCCACCCAGGCGATCAGCGTGCTCTTGCCGACACCGGCGTCGCCGCGCAGCAGGACGGTGGAGCCGCTCGCGCCGTCCTCGGCCTGGACCAGTGCCGCGGTCAGCAGCTCCGTCTGCCGCTGCCGACCGACCAGGACCGGAAACCGCCTGTCCTCCGTCACTGGTGCCTCTCCCTCGACCCGGTCGATCCGCTCACCGGGGGCCCAAGGCTACCGCCCGCCGGAACCGCTCCCGAGGTCGCGGGCCGGGCGGCGGGAACGTCGCGGCCGGTGGCGGGGGACGCGCGGTGGCCGGGGGGGGGAACCGGGGAATCCGGGGTGGCCGGGGCCGCCCCGCGCCCGGAGGGCTCCGACGCGACGGTCGGAGCCCTCCGGGTCGTTCCGGGACGGGGTCAGGCCTCAGAGCCGGGCCCTCGACCCGTTGAGCTCGACGAAGCCCCCGAGCCAGTAGAGCAGGGCCACGATGCTCGTGACGTGGTGCCCCATGATCTCGATCGAGTGGTTGGGGGAGTTGCGGACGTTGCGCACGAAGTCGCTGATGGCACCCCACTGGTTCTCGACCAGGGAGTAGCGCACGAATCCCCGCGGGGCGGGCTCCCAGTGGTCGATGGCCCAGTCCCGGTGGGGGTTGGCGATGTTCCCGCGCACGGTGTCGAAGACGCCCGCGAAGCGGGCGGCCTCGGAGAAGATCTGGATGGCGATCAGCAGGTTATGGCCGACTTCATCGGTGTAGCGGGTGACGTCTCCCAGCTGGTACATGGCGTTGTAGATCCGGCCGGGGTTCAGGACCAGCTCGCCGCGGTCGTTGCCGCCGGGGAGGGTGCTGTAGTTCCCGGTCGGGTTCATGACGTGGAGGGTGTTGCGGGGGATGCGGAGGGCCCTCGCGAACTCGTCCGTCCGGTCGTTGAAGCTCCAGTGCATGCCCGAATGCCCGTTGCGGCCGGGCGAGTAGAAGCCGGCGACGTACAGGTCGTGGGCCCAGAGGTAGATCGAGGACAGGTAGTCGCCGTTCGTGTCGGTCACCCTGATCTGGATGAGTTCCACGGAGTTGTCCTGGGTCTGCCGGACGCCGTCGATGTGCGTGTCCCCGCCGTAGGACTCCGCGTGGATCCGGTCGATGACGTGGTAGTAGGCCCGCTCGTGCACGAAGCCGCCCGTGGTGATCTCCGAGACGTTCCACTCGATGACCGCTTTGATCCTCGGCTCGGGCACGGCCTGCGCGGTGCCGCTGAGTACCGTGACCAGCCCTAAGGCCATCGCCAACGTCGCCGTCAGTGAGACGAGCCGCTTGGCAATTGTTCGCATCCGGGTTCCTTCGCTCGTTCACCGGGGCGCGTCCGGGATGCCGGTCCGTCAGGAACCCCGGTGGGGGATGTTCCGACCGTATGCGTGGCGAGCGGGTCGACTTTGCCCGAGTGTGCACCACCACGGTGCTGTACGCGAACGCCCGATATGGGCTTACCGCACGTCTTTTGACGTATCGTCACTCGCGGTAGAGCAGGACGGTGAGGCCGGCCAGGACGGCGCTGGCGACCAGGGCCCAGGCGATCTGGCCGTGCAGGACGAGGACCGCGCCGGGGGCGGCGCCGGCGAGCATGGTGACGACGGAGAGGATCTTCCGGCGCTGGCGGGGGGCGGTGCCGCCGGCGAGGCGGGAGTCGGCGGCCAGGCCGGTCAGGGTGAGGGTCAGCACGGTGGTGGTGAGGTCGGGCACGCCGAGGCCGCGGACGGTGCCGTTGCGGATGCCCATCGCCAGGGCGAGCAGGGCGATCACCGGGTACTGCGCGGGCCCCTCGACGCTCCGGGCGAAGGCGACGGCCGCGGCGGCTCCGTACAGCCCGGCCTCCAGGACGAAGGCGGTGCGCAGCCGTGCGGCGCGGTGGGATCCGGCGTGCCGGGTGGCGAGGCGGCCGGCCACGCCCGCGCCGAGCAGGAAGGCCGCGAGGGAGGTCAGGGATCCGGTGACGGAGAAGCCGGGTGCTCCGGCGAGGGCGAAGGCGATGACGACGACGTTGCCGGTCATGTTCGCGGTGAAGACGTGGCCGAGGCCGAGGTAGCTGACGGCGTCGATCAGTCCGCTGACCAGGGTGAGGCCGAACAGGGCCAGGGCCAGCGGGTGGCGGTCGTGGATCTGCGATCCGGACGGCGGCGGCGGGGGTGTGGTCACGACGGCTCCTCGTGGGGGGATGCGGGGAAGCGGGGAAGCGGGCGGGGCACCGCCTGGTGCAGGCGGTGCCCCGTGCCGGAACCGGCGGGTGCGTCAGAAGAAGCAGGGGTCCATCGGCAGCTGGGGCTGCCCGGGCAGGGCGAGGCCGCGCGCCTGGCGCCAGGCGTGCTGTTCGCCGGAGGCCGCCACGGCCTCCAGCACGCCCTCGGCCTGGCGGACGCCGGCGGCCAGGCTGGGGGCGGGGGTGGCGTGGTAGCCGCCGAACTCGGTGACCGGGCTCCAGGACGGCGAGATCTCCGGCAGTTCGGGCGCCAGGCCCTCGTGCTCCTGGGCGGCGTGGACGATGCGCCCGCCGACGACGGTCAGGACGGCCTCGATGTGCGGGATGTCGGCCTCGGGCACCGTGAAGTAGTCGGCGCTGAGCAGCGCGAGGTCCGCGTAACTGCCGACCGTCAGGCGGCCCTTGACGTCCTCCTCGCCGGTCAGGCGGGCGCCGCCGAGGGTGTAGAGCTCCAGGGCCTGGGCGCGGTCGAGCCGGTTGTGCTCGGCCGCGAGGCGCCGGCCGGAGACGGCCCGGCCGGAGACCAGCCAGTGCAGGGCGACCCACGGGTTGTAGGAGGAGACCCGGGTGGCGTCGGTGCCCGCCGCGACGGTCAGGCCGCGGTCCAGCATGGCGCGCAGCGGCGGCGCCTCGGCGGCGGCGGGGGCGCCGTAGCGGTTGACGAAGGCCTCGCCCTGGAAGGAGAGGCGGTTCTGGACGGACACGGCGCCGCCGAGGGCGGCGATCCGGTCGAGGCTGTCCTTGCTGACGGTCTCGGCGTGGTCGAAGAGCCAGCGGTTGCCCTGGGGGAAGAGGCCCTCGGCGGCGAGCTTCTCGAAGACGGCGAGGTCGCGGCGGATGGTCTCGTCGTAGGTGGCGTGCAGGCGGAAGCCCCAGCCGTTCTCCATGAGCAGGCGGACGGCCTTCTCGAACTCGGTCTCGTAGGCGCCCAGTTGCGGCCGGGGCTCGGTGAAGTTCTCGAAGTCGGCGGCGGCCCAGGTGAGGTTCTCCCCGGCGCCGTTGAGGCGCAGCCACTCGTCGCCCTCGCCGGGGCGGACGGTGTCGACCCAGCGCTTGAGGTCGTCGAGCTCCTGCCCGGCGGTCTGCGGGAAGAGGTGGTAGGCGATGCGCAGGCTCAGCTCGCCGCGGCGGGCGAGCTCCATGACGGTGCCGTAGTTCTCGGGGAAGGCCTGGAAGCCGCCGGCCGCGTCGATCGCGGAGGTGAGGCCGAAGCGGTTGAGCTCGCGCAGGAAGTGCCGGGTGGAGCCGATGCGGTCGGCCTCGTCCAGCATCGGCGCCTTGGCGAGGGTGGAGTAGAGCAGCAGAGCGCCGGGGGCGGCGATCAGCAGGCCGGTGGGCTCGCCGTCGTTGCCGCGCACGATCTGGCCGCCGACCGGGTCGGGGGTGTCGCGGGTGAAGCCGGCGGCGCGCAGGGCGGCCTTGTTGAGCAGGGCCGACTGGTAGAGGTGCAGCACGAAGACGGGGGTGTCGGGGGCCGCGGCGTTCAGTTCGGCCAGGGTGGGCAGGCGCCGCTCGGCGAACTGGTCGGCCGACCAGCCGCCGACCACCCGCACCCACTGGCCGGGCGGGGTGCGCTCGGCCTGCCGGCGGAGCATGGTCAGGGCCTCGCGCAGCGTGGGGACGCCGTCCCAGCGCAGCTCCATCACGTAGTTGAGGCCGCCGCGGATGACGTGCAGGTGCGCGTCGTTGAGGCCGGGGACGGCCCGGCGGCCGAGCGCGTCGACCACCCGGGTGCCGGGGCCGACCAGCGGGAGGACGTCCGCGTCGTCGCCGACGGCCTGGATCCGTCCGTCCCGGATGGCCACGGCGGTGGCCTGCGGGCGGCGCGGGTCGTTGGTGAACACCTTGGCGTTGCGCACGACCAGGTCGGCGGGCTCGTCGGGGGTGCCGGGGCGGACGCCGGCGACAGGCATGGTGGACAAGGGGAGCCCCTTCGTTGGGTGGGTGATTCGGCGCGAGGCCACCCGGTGAACGTAGGCAGGCGGCGGTGGGGCGAGGTTCTTCGCAGCGCATGGCCGGTTGCCCGGCAGCGCACTGACGCGGGCCGGCCGGGCGCGGGTGCGGTCGGTGGTGCGTTGTCGGGACAGTCCCGGGCGCAGAGCGAGCAGAACCTCCCGCCGATCGCGGGCTAGTGTCGTTGACGTGAAGCCCCGCCGATCCGGCCGGGCCAAGCCTGACGCAGTGTCAATTTCCTGCGTCGCTCCCCTCATTCACGAGAAAGAGAAGACCCATGGTCGACTTCGCCAACGTCCACGCCGCCCCGAGCCCGGACCTGCTCACCCCGGACAACGCGATGATGCTGTTCGTGGACCACCAGCCGCAGATGTTCTTCGGCACCGGCAGCGGCGACCGCACCGCCATCATCAACGCCACCGAGGGCCTGGCCAAGGCCGCGAAGATCTTCGGCGTCCCGACCGTCCTGTCGACCGTCGCCGCCGAGTCCTTCTCCGGCCCGATCCTGCCGCAGCTGAAGGCCGTCTTCCCCGACCAGGAGGTCATCGACCGCACCACGATGAACGCCTGGGAGGACGAGGCCCTGGTCGAGGCCGTCAAGGCCACCGGCCGTAAGAAGATCATCCTCTCCGGCCTGTGGACCGAGGTCTGCCTCGTCCTGCCGGCGCTCTCGGCGCTGGACCAGGGCTACGAGGTCTACGTCGTCGCCGACGCCTCCGGCGGTGTCAGCCCGCTGGCCCACGAGCACGCCCTGCAGCGGATGACCGCCGCCGGCGCCGTCCCCGTCACCTGGATCCAGGTCCTCCTGGAGCTCCAGCGCGACTGGGCCCGCACCGAGACCTACGTCGCGGTCACCGAGCTCGTCAAGGAGCACGGCGGCGCCTACGGCATGGGCCTGGTCTACGCCCAGTCCATGATCAACCCGCACGCCGCCGGCTGACGGACCCCATCGATCCGACGGAGTCCGACATGAACACGGGTCTACTCCTGCTGCGCCTGGTCGTCGGTCTGCTCATCGCGGGCCACGGCGTCCAGAAGGTCAGCTTCCACCTCGGTGGCGGCGGACTCGACGGCGGTAGCGCCGAGTTCCGGGGCGACGGCTTCCGCGGTGGCAAGCTCACCGCGGTGGCCGCCGGCGGCACCCAGATCGGCGCCGGGCTGATGCTCGCCGCCGGTCTGCTCACCCCGCTGGCGGGCGCGGGCGTCATGGGGGTGATGACCGTCGCCCTGACGGTCAAGTGGCCGCACGGCCTGTGGGTCCAGCACGACGGGTACGAGTTCCCGTTCGTCCTGATCACCGCCGGCGCGGCACTCACCGCCACCGGCCCCGGACAGTGGTCCGTCGACGGGGCGCTCGGCCTCGCCGACTGGCCCCTGTGGTGCCTGCCCGCCGCCGTCGTCGCCGGCGTGGGCGGCGGACTGGCGACCCGGCTCGCCCTGCACCGCGACTGACCCCGGTCGGCACCGCAGCCAGGCAGCCGACACCGAACGGGCTCGGGCCCCGGGTGGGAAGACCACCCGGAGCCCGAGCCCGTCGGCATACATCGGCATACATGCGAAGTACCCGAAGTACCCGAAGTACCGAGAGCAGGGAGCGAGATGATGACGACAACGACGACGGAAGAGGCGCACGTACGCGCGCCGGGCCCGACGGAGGCCGGGAGCGGGGCGCCCACGGGCGCGGAGCGGGCGGCGGGCCCCGGCCACGAGCCGGACCTGCACGCCATGACACGGCTCACCCTGCGGCCCATCGCCTCGCCGATGCCCCTGGGCTTCTTCACGGTGGCCATCTCCTCGACGGTGGCCAGCAGCCTGCAGCTCGGCCTGGTCGACGGCGCGTACCGGCAGGCCGTGGCGCTCACGCTGTTCTCCGCGTTCGTCCTCCAACTGCTGGTCAGCATCCTCGCGTTCGGTGCCCGCGACGTCATCGCGGCGACGCTGATGGGCGGGTTCGCCGGTGCCTGGCTGGCCAACGGCCTGGTCACGGCGTCGGACGCCCCCGGCGGCGCCCGGGTCCTGGGCGTGATGAACCTGGTGTTCACCGTCTTCGCGGCCCTGATGGCCTCGGTGGCGAGGCCGAAGAGGGTGCTGTGGGTGCTCCTGATGATCGCCGTGCCGCGCTACCTCGTCGCCGGCCTCTACGGCGTCTCGGGCGAGCACTGGCTGGGGTACGTCGCCGGCGCGCTCGGCATGCTCCTCGCGGCCGTCGCGATGTACGCGGCCTACGCCCTGATGCTGGAGGAGCTGCGGGGCCGGGAGGTCCTGTGGATCGGGCGCAGCGGCCCCGTGCGGGACGCCATGCACGCGGGGCTGGCCGGCCAGCTGAACCGGCTGGAGCAGCAGGCGGGCGTGCGCCGGACCCTGTAGCGGACGCCCCGCACGGCGCCCCGGCTCCGCTGAAGGAACGCGAATCGGCTGTGCCCGTACCGGAATTCCGGTACGGGCACAGCCGATTCGCGCATGTCGGTCGACAGTTCGTGCGAGCCGTGCCCGGGGCGCCGGTTCAGCGGCCACCGGCCAGCCTGCCCAGTTCGGCGTCCCAGTCGATCAGTTGGGCCTCGCCGCCGCGCGGCACGAGGGCGAAGCTCCGCTCGTGCAGCCAGCTGTGCACCGGCTCGACCGGGACGTCGATCGAGGCGGTGCCGTCGTCCCCCCTGAGCGTGATCCGCAGCAGCCGGCGGCCGTGGCAGCGGCACGGCGGGGCGAACCGCACGTCGCCCATCCCGGCCGGCCGGTGCAGGCCCTTCCACAGCAGGTCGCGGGCGAACTCCCACGTCCCGACCGCCGGGTCGGAGCCGGGGAACTCCATGACCACGGAGAACGGCGCCCGCGCGCGGTACACGAAACGCACCGGCAGGTCGATGAACTTCCCCTCCCCGATGTTGAGTCGCGCGTTCAGTACGGGCGTGGCGCAGTCCCCGGCCGCGGCGGGGCCGTGACCGGGGAACGGATGGCGGCCGGGCACGGGTACCTCCGAGGACGATGAGCGGAAACGAGAAAAGTGCCGGGCCCGCCGACGAACGGGCCCGACACTGAGCGGAGCCGGGCCTGCCGACGAACAGGCCCGGCCCGCGGTCACTCCCCGGTACCGGGAGTGACGACCAGGTGCTCGGCGAGGAACCAGACCTGGGTCTCGCCGGTGCGGATGATCTGGGACACCAGGAGGTCCTGGGTGCCGTCGTCGCCGAGCTCCGCGGTGCGGGTGGCGGCGTCGCGGACGTCGGCGAGGATGCTCTCGTGGGCGTCGAGCAGGCGGGAGAGCATCGAGTGCACGCCCTCGATGCCGTCCGGCGGGCGCGGCACGCCCGTGATCTCGGCGGCGTGCCGGGGGTCGCCCACGGCGACGCCGCCGAGGCTCTGCACCCGCTCGGCGAGCGCGTCGACCAGGTCCAGCTGCTCCTGGGCGTGCTTGTCGAACAGCAGGTGCAGCTGGTAGGCCGTCGGTCCGCGCATGCCCCAGTGGTACTTCTTGTACAGCGCGTACAGGAACTGGGTGTCCGCGAGGACCCGGTTGAGCCGCTGGCACGAGTACTGCCGGGCGTCGTGGGAGAGCGCGATCGGCAGCTGGGTGACGGTGCCGAACTCCTGGATCTCGGGACCGTGCTGGTGGAGGCGCGGCTGCTGGTTGGTCATGGTGCTCCTGGGTTCTGTGCTTGCGGGGGTGGTCAGTTGGCCACGGACCGGACGGCCTCGCGGATCACGTCGGCGACGCATCCGGGGTGGGAGAGCATCACCAGGTGCGAGGAGTCCACCTCGACGGTGGTCGCGCCGGCGCGCTGGTAACCGAACCGCTGGACCTCGGGGTTGAGGGTCCGGTCGGCACTGGCGACGATCCCCCAGGACGGCTTGTCGCGCCACGCGGCGGTGGGCGCCGACTCGCTGAACGCCGCCGCGGCGAGCGGACGCTGGGTGACGGCGAGGACCCGGCCGAGGGCGGGGTCGACGTCGGCCGCGAAGATCTCCGGAAGGCGGTCGGCCTCCACCGAGACGTCGGTGCCCTCGTCCCCGTCCGCCAGCGGGAAGGGGGTGTACACCAGGGCGGTGGCGAGCTCGGACTCGGGGAAGCCGCCCTGCAGCCTGCCCAGGCTCTCGCCCTCCTCCAGCGCGTAACCCGCCAGGTACACCAGGCCCTTGACGTTCTCCTCGGCGCCCGCCACGGTGATCACCGCGCCGCCGTAGGAGTGGCCGACCAGCACGACCGGCCCGGGAATCCGCCGGACCACCGACGCGATGTAGGCGGAGTCCCCGATCAGGCTGCGGTTGGGCACCGCCGGCGCCACGACCTTCAGTCCGTCGCCCAGCAGCTCCGGGATCACCCGGGCGAAGCTGGAGGCGTCGGCGAAGGCGCCGTGCACCAGCACGACGGTGGGCATGTCGTTCGTCGTCATGTATGCGTCCTCACTGAGGCCTCACCGAGGCCCTCGTGTCACGTGCTTCTGTGCCCCTCAGGCTAGGAACGCGGCCGCCGCGGCCTGTTCCGACGACGCACTGCCTGCAGTCGGTCCGTGCACCGAAGGGCAGTTCGGGCCGCTGCCGTCAACTCCCGCCCCGGCTCGGCGCTCTGGGACGACTCGGGGTGCTCTCACAGGCAACCGGCCGGATCCGGCGGCGCCTAGCGTGGGTCCCGTTGCAGCCCCCCGCTGCGCTAGGAAAGGGAAACCCCATGCCGTACATCACCGTTGGCCAGGAGAACTCCACCTCCATCGACGTCTACTACGAGGACCACGGCACCGGCCAGCCGGTCGTGCTGATCCACGGCTTCCCGCTGAACGGCGACTCCTGGGAGCGCCAGAGCGCGGCCCTGCTGGACGCCGGCTACCGGGTCATCACCTACGACCGCCGCGGCTTCGGCCGGTCCTCGCACCCGACCACCGGCTACGACTACGACACCTTCGCCGCGGACCTGAACACCGTGCTGGAGACCCTCGACGTCCGCGACGCCGTCCTGGTCGGTTTCTCCATGGGCACCGGCGAGGTCGCCCGCTACGTGTCCGAGTACAGCTCGGCCCGCGTCGCCAAGGTCGCCTTCCTGGCCTCCCTGGAGCCGTTCCTGCTGAAGACCGACGACAACCCGGACGGCGCCGCCCCGAAGGAGTTCTTCGACGGCATCGTCGCCGCGGTGAAGGCCGACCGCTTCGCCTTCTACACCGACTTCTTCAACGACTTCTACAACCTGGACGAGAACCTCGGCACCCGGATCAGCGAGGAGGCCGTCCGCAACAGCTGGAACGTCGCCACCTCGGGCGGCGCCTTCGCCGCCTCGGCCGCGCCGACCACCTGGTACACCGACTTCCGCGCCGACATCGCCCGCATCGACGTGCCGGCCCTCATCCTGCACGGCACCGGCGACCGCACCCTGCCGATCGAGAACACCGCGCGCCCCTTCCACAAGGCCCTGCCCGCCGCGGACTACGTCGAGATCGAGGGCGCCCCGCACGGCCTGCTCTGGACCCACGCCGAGGAAGTCAACGCCGCGCTGCTCGCCTTCCTCGCCAAGTAGCCCGGACGGCCGCCCCACCCGACCGCGGCCGTCCGCACAGACGTCGGTACCGCCGTCGCCGTCCCAGGCCCACGGTGACGGCGGTACCGACCACCGCACACCCGCGCCCGGTGTCCGTTCGAACGGGCACCGGGCGCGCTCCACGACAGGAGGATCCCGTGAAGCTTCGTTCGGCCCGCCGCATCGTTCCGCTGGTGGCGGCGCTCGCCGCCGCCGTCACGGCCGCCCCCGCCGTCTCGGCGGCCCAGGGCGCACCCCAGAGCGCGTCCCAGAGCACCGCGGCGAGCGCGTCGGGCGGGCAGCACCGCCAGTTCGCCGTCGGCCCGCAGTACGACACCACCCACGTCTACGTCGAGCCCGGCACCGAGCAGGCCTTCGTGACCAGCTGGACGTCGACCTTCGGCGGCACCACGATCGGACCGGTCTCCACCCAGGTGACCCCGGCGCCGAGCCGGACGCTCTCCGAGCTGGTGGTCTCCCCGGTCGGCACGCTGTCGGTGTTCGACTACACCACGCCCATCCCGTACCCCTTCGGCACCGAGCGCACCGGCTGGCTGGTGACCGACCTCGACCAGGCGGTCAAGGCCGCCCGCGCCGACGGCGCGACCGTCACCGTGGCGCCGTTCGCCGACCCGATCGGCCGGGACGCCGTCGTCCAGTTCCCCGGCGGGATCAGCGCCCAGCTCTACGTGCACACCGGCCCGACGTCGTACCCGCCGCTGGCCAGCGTGCCGGAGAACCGGCTCTACCTGTCGCCGGACGCCGTCGGCGACTTCCTGCACAGCTACCTCGCCTTCACCCAGGGCCGGATCGTCTCCGACGACCGGAAGGCCGACGGCGCCGCCCTCGGTCTGCCCGGCACGACGTACCGGCTCATCCGGCTCACCTCCGGCTTCGGCACCACCACGGTCGCGGTGACCGACGGCCACCTGCCCTACCCGTTCGGCAAGGAGCTGACCGGCTACGGGGTGTCGGACCTCGGCGCCACCCTGGACAAGGCGAAGGCCGCCGGCGCCACGGTGCTGTCCGGACCGGTCCACGCGGGCGGCCGGGACAGCGCGATGGTGCGCTTCCCCGGCGGTTACGTCGCGGAGATCCACACCGAGCGCTGACCGGCAGGACGCGCTCACCCACGGGCGGCCGGGCACCTCGTCGCCCGGCCGCCCGTCGGCGCAGGCGCATCTGCGCATCCGGCTCCGCGGACCACCGCCGCCGCTACCGCTACCGAACGGAGGCCGCCGCCGGCCGTACGGAAGCCGATCCGGCCGCCTCGTGGATGAACTCCGCGACCGTGCTCGGCCGGGAGACGGCCACGGAGTGGGAGGCGTCGGGCAGTTCGAGCACGATGGCGCCGGCGCGCTCGGCCGTGAAGCGCTGGACGTCCGGCGCGAGCGCCTGGTCGGCGCCCGTCACCAGGGCCCACGAGGGCTTCGCGCGCCAGGCCGCCACCGTCGGCGCGTCGGTCAACACCCGCTCGGCCACGGGGCGTTGGATCGCGGCCAGCACCTGCGCCAGCTCCGCGTCGAGGTCGGCGGCGACCAGCGGCCGGAAACACTCCGCGGGCACGGTGAGCTCCGTCGGACGGCCGGTGCCGCCGGTGGTGGACTCGGTGCGCCGCAGCCGGGGGATGAGCGGCGCGGGAGCGAAGCGGCCGGCGAGCGCTTCGTGGCTCTCCCCCACGTCGGGGAGGTAGGCGGCCACGTAGACCAGCGCGAGGACGTTGGGGGCGGCCCCGGCCTCGGTGATCACGGCGCCCCCGTAGGAGTGGCCGACCAGGACGACGGGGCCATCGATGCCCGCGACGACGTCGGCCAGGTAGGCGGCGTCATGGGCGAGGCCCCGCAGCGGGTTCGCGACGGCGAGGACCGTCAGTCCGCGGCGGTGGAGTTCGGCGACGACGCCGAACCAGGTGGTCGCGTCGGAGCAGCCGTCGTGGACGAGCACGACGGTGGGCCGGGTGGAGGGCATGGCGGCCTTTCGGCGGGTGGCGGAGGAGTCGTGGCGCAGGGGGTCAGGAGGCCGGAGTGCGACTGTCGTTCTGGGTGGCGTAGGCCTGCCATTCACGCGGCGAGACGCCATAGGCGTCGCGGAACGTCCGGCTGAAGTGGGAGTGGCTGACGAAACCCCACCGGTGTGCGACGGCGGAGACGCTGCTCTGTCGGCGCGACGGCCGTTCCAACTCCCGGCGGCAGGCGTCCAGTCGGCGCTGCCGCACGAACTGGCCCACCGTCGTCCCGTCCTGCTGGAACAGCTTGTGCAGGTACCGCACCGAGATGTGCTGCGAGCGGGCGATCGACTCCGGCGCCAGATCCGGATCCGCGAGGTTCTCCTCGATGTGGGCCCGGATCCGTGCCAGCAGTTCGGCCGCGCCGCCCGGCTGGTCCGGCGCCTCCCGCTCCAGCAGCTCCGCCACCAGAACCGCCACGATGTCGGAGACACTGCGCGCCAGGTGGTTGCCCGGCCGGGCCCGGTGCGCCCGGGACTGGACGACGAGCGTCCGCAGCAGCTGCGAGGCGAGCGAGCCGACGCCCTCGCTCCCCCGCGCCACCAGCCCGCCCGCACGCCGGACGTCGGCCTGCCGCACGCCCAGGTAGAAGCACGGGACGCGGAAGCGCACCATCAGGCACTGCGCGTCCTGCAGCAGACCCACCGGGTGCACGGCGGTGCCGATCAGCAGGTCCCCGGGCGTCAGCACCGTGCTGACACCCCCGCGCCGTACGGTGGCCGCGCCCCGCACGTGCAGGAGGACGTAGAGGCAGTCCTCGGGATCGGCCCCCGGCGGCGGGGACAGGACGTCGACGCAGTCGCCGCCGCCGTCGAGGGCGGCCTGGACGAGCTGCTGGGCTCGGCGTTCGGGCGTGGGGCTTTCGGACGCGGGGGGTTCGGGCATGGGCGAGGGACCCGACGGGATCACGGGAGGCTCCGACCGGTTGCGAGGGTTCAGTACGGGTGCTGGGGCTCGCCGCGCCGCACGGAGGGGGGCACGGCGGCCGGGGGATGAGCGGCAGCTCGTGGTGACGATTCTCGCCGCGCACTGAACCCGTTGACCACCGACCGACGTAGGGATTGCCCGACGAAGCTTCATCGCTCTGTAGCAACGGTGCTTCATCGCTCTGTGGCACCGGCCCACCCCGGCCGCCGGCTACCGGGCGGCGGCCTCCGGGACGGACTGGAGCAGGTCCCACAGCCGCAGCCCCATGTGCAGCACCAGGCGGTGCGCGCCGTCGTCCAGGTCCAGGCCCGTGATCTCCTGGATCTGGCGCAGCCGGTAGTACAGCGAGGTGCGGTGCAGTTCCAGCATCTCCGCGGTCCTGGGTACGGAGCCCGCGTTCTCCAGGAAGCAGCGCAGCGTCTCCTCCAGCCGGGCGCCGGCGCTGTCGTCCAACAGACGCCGCAGCGGGTTCGGCAGGAGGGACTCGTCGAGCGCGCTGTCGGGCAGTTGGAGGAACACGGCGTACTCCCCGAGCCGCTCCCAGTCGCCGACGCCCTCCAGCCGGGGCAGTCGACGGGCCGCGCGCACCGCGACCCGGGCCTGGTCGTGGGAGATCCACGCGTCGGCGAGCGCCGTCCGGCGTCCGCCGACACCCACCGCCACGGACGGCCCCGGGCCCAGGAAGGTCGTCAGGGAGCGGACGACGGCACGGCCCTGCTGCTCCAGGTCCTCCTCCGTCGGCTCCCGGTCGAAGACCTGCACCAGGACCGCCCGGTCCTGGTCGACCGCCGGCAGGCCGCGGGCGGTGCGGGTCCGCCGGAACGGCTCCAGCGCGCCGCGCAGCGCCACCGCGACCTGGCCGGAGGGCCCGCGCTGTCCGGCGACGACCACGCTGGTCACCACGACGTGGGGGCCGGCCGGAAGGAGCCCGTCGTCGACCAGGCGCTGGTGCGCCGCGCAGCGCAGCGCCGAGTCCGAGCCGACCAGCCCGCTCACCAGCCCGCGGACGTGCTCCTCGTCGTCGTCGGAGGCGAGCCGCTCGGCGTACATCTCGACCGCCACGGCCCGGGCGGCCCGGTCGATGGCCTCGGTCTCGGCCGCGGTGAGGGGTTCGCCCGCCGCGACGACCATGAGGATGCCCAGCAGGTGGCCACGCTCGCGGATCGGGACGCAGTAGCGCGGCTGCAGTCCCAGGTCGTCGCGTCCCGGCAGGACACCCGGGCGGGTCCACTCGGCGACGCCCTGGGACAGCACGTAGCGGATGATCTCGTCGTCCGCGATGCCCTGCAGCAGTGTGCGCACGCGCACCCGGTCCTCGTCCCCGAAGTGCCGACTGGTGCAGATCATCCGCACCAGCGGGTCGTCGAGGACGACGGAGCGCCCCAGTGCCTCGGCCAGGCCGTCCACCAGCGTCTGCAGCGCCTCGCCTCCCGAGCGTGCGCGCCGGATCCACGTCGTCATGATCAATCGCCTCCCGGCGCATTCATACAAGGAGCGGAACGGGAGGGACAAACCTTCGACAAAACGAGGAAACGGCGGCTCCCCGCGGGCCGGACGGCCTCGCCCCCGGGCCGCTTCCGCGCCTGGAAGAGCCTCCGCGCGTGAGGCCGGAGCACGGCCAAAGCCAGTGAACTCTCTTACAGTACAGCCAAGTTGACGAGGCGCGGGACCGAACGGCGACCGCCGCTCCGACCCCCGGTCGCGCCGTGCCACAACTGTCGTACGGAGTGGAAGCGACAGCGGAGAGCCCGCGCCCGGCCCCGTACCCAGGCGAAAGGTGCGCGGATCGTCACCCCGCGGTGCACGGGCGGAACATCCACGCCCGCCGCCACCCCCTAACCTGAGGACCGGTTCCGCCTCTCCCTGCTCCTCGGCAGCTCCCAGGGCTCGAGGCAGGAGCGTCGCGCCGTCCCCGGCGCCGACGCCCCGATCGTCCGGTGTGCCCCCGTCCCGATCGGACACCGCACCCGCCGGCCCCACACCGGCCCGGACGGCCCCTCTCGGCATCGCGCCGGCCCCACCCCGAAACCGTCCAGGAGATCCCCCGTGCCCACGCACCAGCCCCTGCCCAGCCCCCAGCCCGGCCCGGACGCCGCCACCAGCACCGACATCACCCTCGACGCCCGGCTGGCCCTCGGCGAGCACGAGTCCGTCGACATCCCGGTGCGCCTCGGCTACCGCAGGGACGACCCGCTCGCCGTCGCCCTCGAGTTCCTCGGCCCCGCGGCGGAAGCGGGCACCTGGCGCTTCTCCCGCGACCTCCTCTGGGAGGGCCTGCAGAGACCCGCCGGCCTCGGCGACGTCCGCGTCTGGCCACCCTGCACCTGTCACGGCCGCGCCTCCCTGCGCATCATGCTCCGCGGCTGCGACACCGTCGTCCTCATCGACCTCCCCGCCCGCCAGGTCCGCCGCTGGCTCCGCCGGGACTGCTTCACCCTGGTGCCCCAGGGCTCCGAGGCCGGCCTGATCGACTGGGCCGCCGAACTCGACGGCCTCGCCGCCTGACGCCCCGCCGGCGGAGCCGGCCGCGGTCGAGGGCACTCACCGCTGCCGCGGAATTCCCGTAAGTCGTCTCTCCTGGAGGGTGTGTGCTGCTGCTCGACCTCAACACGGTGTCACCTCGTGAGCGCGTGGACGCGTTCCACCACGCATTGACGGATTCCCTGGTGCCCAACGACGTCGCCCACGAGGAGCCGGCGACCGGTATCCACGCGCGCATGGAACTGTGGCGCGTCGGCGGACTCGACTTCTTCGCCACCCGCAACTCGGGCTTCCGGGTGCGGCGGACGGACCGGCACGTACGCCACCACCGGGAGCACCCCATCGTCTCGGTCTCGCTCCAGCCCCTGGGTGTCCACCGGGCCGAGGTCGCGGGCCGGCAGACACTCCTGGGCTCCGACGACATCTGCGTCTTCCACGAGTTGTCGCCCCGCGTGTACGGCTGGTCCGGCGACGGCGCGTCCCAGGTCGTCATGTTCGACATGAACCGCCTCGGCGTGCCGGTGGACACGGTGGTGCGGGCCTCCCAGCGGTTGCGCGCCAGCCCGCTGTACGGCCTGGTGCTGCAGCACCTGCGGGGTGTGTGGACCGATCCCGGCCGGCTGGAGGCCGACGCCGGCTCGGACGCCCTGGCCTCCGCCACGACGGAACTCGTCCGCGCCCTGCTCCTCTCGGCCGCGCACGCCGAGGAGGCCGTCGAGGTCAGATCGACGATGGACGAGACGCTGGTCACCCGGATCACGGCCTACGCGCGCTCCCACCTGGCGGACCGTGACCTGACGCCGGAGCGCATCGCGGCGGAGCACGCCGTCTCCGTCCGCCGGCTCTACGCCCTGCTCAGCGGGGCGGGGATCAGCCTGGAGCAGTGGCTCATCGCGGAGCGGATCGGGAAGGCCCGGCGCATGCTCGCCTCCCCGCGCTACGACCGCCTGACCATCGCCGCGGTCTCCGCCCGGTGCGGGTTCGGCAGCCCGAGCCACTTCAGCCGCCGCTTCCAGGCGGCCTGCGGGGTGTCCCCGAGCGAGTACCGGCGGCTCGGTGGCGCCGTGCCCGTGGGCAGCCTCGATTGACCTGACGCGGAGCCCTCACCGCGATCGGTCCGGGGCGGTCCTCACCCGGGCGCACGGCGGCCCGGCATTCCCCGCAGCCACGGACAAGAGCCGTGCACGGTGGGGCATCGCGGCGGTGTCAGCGTTTCTCCAGGACGTACGGAACCGGCGAACCGGGTCCGGGACCAGGGCGCGGGAAGCCCCTGGCCCCGGGCCGGCCGGTCCCTCGTCGCGGAGAGACGAGCACCGATGAGGACTGCCCATGACCGAACAGTGGCGGCGAACCCCCGCCGACAGTGCCGCGCTGCAGGAACTGATCGACGAACTCGCGGGGGAGCTCCGTCGGTCCGTGGCCCTGGCCGACTCCTCGATCGGGCGCATCCGCTCCAGCCGGCACTTCGACGACGCGGACCCGGCCCGCGTCCACAGCCTCCTGCACGGACGGGCGAGCGGCGAAGTCGTCCGCCACGTCCTCGACCAGGGCGTCACCCGGTGGTCCGGGCCGGGTTTCACCGAGGGCCTCGACGAGGCGGGACTGCTTCCCCGCTACTGCGTGCCGCTGCGTGAACGCGGCCATTTCCTCGGCCTGTTGACGGTCATCGCCCCGGGCGCGTCGCTGCCACCGGAGGCGACCGAGGCCATCACCCGGGCAACGCCCGCCATCGCCGGCCGGCTGTACGCCGACCGCGTCCTGGCCGGCGCCGCGCGGAGCGAGGAGCAGGACCTCCTGCTGTCCCTGCTGGACCCGAGCCCCGCCACGCGGGCCGAGTCCCGCAAGCGGCTCCTGGACGGCGCGCTGCTCCCGGACGCCCCCCACGCGGTGGTCAGCGTCGTGCAGCTGGGCTGCTCCCGGGTGCCTCCCGGGCGGGTGGCGACCGCACTGCGCGGGGCGCTGGAGGGACGGCGCCGCACCCGGTCGGCGCACGGCGCCTTCGCCGTCACCCCGGACCGGGCCGTCCTGCTCCAGCTCTCCGACCGGCCGTTGGACCGGGAGGTACTCCGGGAGCAGTCCGCCCGGATCATGGCGGCCCTCGGCACCGATCCCGCCGCCCCGACCGCTCCCGTCATCGGCGTCGGCGGACGGCAGGCGGGCCTCGCCGACGCGCGGGCCTCCTACGAGCAGGCGCTCGTCGCCGTGCGCGCGGCACGCCGGATGCCGGAGCTGAAGGGCGTCGGTTCCTGGGAGGACCTCGGCGAGTTCGCCGTGATCCTGCAGCTGCCGGACCACGCCCTGAACGAGTCACTGCTCCCGAAACCGCTGCGCGCCCTGCTCGAGTCCGGCTGCGGACAGCGCCTGGAAACGACCCTGCGGTGCTTCCTCGACCAGGCCGGCTCGGTCCCCAGGACCGCCGAAGCGCTCCGGATCCACCGCACCTCGCTGTACTACCGGCTGCGGCAGATCCAGGAGATCACCGGGCTCGACCTGGACAACGGGGCGGACCGCATCACCCTGCACCTGGGCCTGCGCATCCGGGAACTCCTGCTGTCCCTCGGCACCTTGGGCGACGATGCCGGGCGCCGACAGCAGTCCGCCGCGGCGGGCGACGCGCCCGTCGACCGGACGCCCGGCGCCGATCCGCGGGCCCTGCCCGGCACGAGCGCCCGCCCGGGACGGCAGGTCCCGCCGAAGCGGACGTACGCCCGACGCGATCAGGCCGACCGCACCCGGGTCAAGGCCGCTTAGGGCCGGGGAGAGGCAGGGCGGGTCACTGCCTCTCCCCCGCCGCCCGGCGGGCCCGCTCGTCCGCCAGCCAGTCCGTCGGTGACAGGCCGTAGGCACCGTGGAAGGCGCGGCTCAGCTGCCCGGGGCTCGTGAAACCCCACCTCCGGGCGATGAGCCCGACGCTGAGCGAGTCCGCCGGGGTCGCGAGCAGCGCCCGGCGGCACCCCTCCAGGCGCTGTTCCCGGATCCACTGGTACAGCGTCCGGCCCTCGCCCTCGAAGAGCCGGTGCAGGTACCGCGCGGAGACACCGTGCGCCCGGGCGATGCCCTCGGGGCTGAGCCCGGGGTCGGACAGGTGCCGGCGTACGAACTGCCGCACGCGGAACAGCACGGCGTCGTTCACGCCGGGCAGCTCGCCCGCCGACCGGGTCGCCGGTGGGCGGACGGGCGGTGTCGAGGCCGTGGAGCGACCACCGTCCGGCGTGTGTGGGGGGATTCGAGCTGCCATGCTGCCAGCATGCCGGTGCCGCGGGGCCGGGCGCATGAGTCGGGTGACTGGTCCGCGCGGGCGGCGCCGGCCCCGCTCAGGCCAGGTGCGCCCGCAGGAAGCCGCCGCCCTGCCGCAGTGCCGCGCGGGAGGGCGGGCTGTCACGCAGCGCGTTCAGCGACACGAAGTCGTGCACGGTGCCGAGGAACCGTACGGCCGACGCCCGGGCGGCGTGGCCGAAGCCGCGACCAGCCGGGCCACGACCGGGTCCAGGGTGACCGGGGGCGGCGGGACCGGGCCCTGCCCGGGCCGGGCGTCAGGCTCCACGAGGCCTCGTCTCCGCGCGGTCGGGGTCAGTGGTCTGCCTGCTCTGCAGCAGGTCGCGGAGCTGGTGCCGGCTGCTGACGCCGAGTTTGGGATAGACGTTGTACAGGTGCGAGCCCACCGTGCGGGGCGACAGGAAGAGCTGTTCACCGATCTCGCGGTTCGACAGGCCCTGCGCGGCCAGGCGGACGATCTGCTGCTGCTGGGCGGTCAACCCGTCCAGGGAGGCGGCGGATTCGACGGCCGGGTCGGCGTTGTTCGCCACGCCGCTGGCGCGCAGCTCCTGGCGGATCGCGGCGGCGAACGGCTGGAACCCGAGGACGTCGGCGGTGTCCAGCGCCGCGACGAGTTGCTGCCGGGCCTCGGAGGGGCGCCTGGCGCGGCGCAGCCAGATCGCGTAGCTGAACCGGGCCTGCGCCCGCTCGACCGGCCACTGCTCGCCCTCGGCGTTCACCAGCGCGAGGCGGAAGTGGTGCTCGGGGTCGGGGCCGGGGTCCAGCAGGGCCGTGGCGTGGTGCAGCAGGAGCGTCATCCGGACCGTCGGCCGCTCCCCGTGCGCCGACCGCACCCGCGCCAGGACCTCCGCCGCGTCCTCGCTCGTGCCGGCCCGCTGGGCGGCCAGCGCGAGTTCCGCGACGCAGCGCGAGGAGAGGAACGGGTGCACCGGAGTGCCGTCCTCGGCGTACAGCCTCCGGAGCCAGCGGTAGGCGTCGGCCCACTCCCCGTGGGACATCGCGACCAGGGCGACGGCCCGGACCAGCCGGGCCCGGGTGGCGGCGTTCTCGTACCCGTCGAACGGGACCTCCGGCCAGGTGATCAGGTTCGCGGGGGCGGTCCCGCGCAGCGCGCGCAGGGACAGGTCGAAGGCCTCCAGATCGGCCTGGGGGCGGGTCAGGCGCAGCACCGCCGCCTGGTCGGTGGCCTCCTCCACCCGGGCGGACACCTCCGACCACTGGCCGGTCGCCAGGAGGGTGTCCAGCAGCGGGGCCAGGTGCCAGGCCCGCAGGCCGAAGGCCCGCCGCCCGCGCAGGTAGGTGTCGGCGGCGCGGTAGTGCTCCAGGGTGACGCCCGGCTCGTCGGAGAGGTAGCCGACCGAGGCGACGGCGAGGCGCCTGGTCAGCTGGTCCCGTCCGTCCAGCGGGCCGCTGCCCATGAGGGCGTCGGGGCCTTCGACGGCTCGCGACGCGCTCCTGGGCCGGGTCTCCGTGCCCTGGACGAAGCCCGCGAGCACACCGCTCGGTCCGGGCCCGGACGCGCGGTGGCCGTCAGGACCGCCCCCGGACGCGCGGAGACCATCCGGGCCGGGCCCGGCTCCGCGGAGGCGGGCTTCGCGGAGGCCGGCGACCAGCTCGGAGAGCCGGGCGCGGTGCTCCGGCAGGCCGGACTGCTCGGCGATCGCCGACGCCAGCGTCACCGACCGCGCGTCGATGGCGGCACCGACCGACGGGTGCCGGTCCGCGCTGTCGAGCAGGAGGGCGAACGCCTCCTTCTGCCGGGAGGAGTGGGACAGGGCGGTCGCCGCGGCCAGGTCGGCCTCGCGGGCGAGCCTGGGGTCGCTGTTGACGCTCAGGAAGCGCGCGTGGAGGCTGCGGACCCAGTCCAGGTCCCCGACGGCGACGGCCGCGTCCAGGGCCCCGGCGAGGAGCCGGGCCCGCTCACCCGCGCTGGTGCTGAACCGGGCGGCGTCCTCCAGGGCCCGCGCGAGGGTGAAGTCGTCCGCCGAGTGCCTGGCCGCCGCCCGCAGGTCCTCGGTGAGCGAGGCGTCCGGGACCACGGCGGCGGCCATCAGGTGCCGCGCCCGGTCGAGCGGCCGCCCGCCGGCCCGGTCGGCGAGGTCCCGGTGGGCACGGGTCAGCACCGCGGCGGACTGCCCGGTGGAGGCGGCGACCCTGGCCAGCGGGTGCCGGAAGACGAGGTGACCGTCGATCAGGGCGACGATCCCGGCCTCCTCGGCGGGGGCCCAGATCCCCAGGTCGGAGGTGTCCAGTGCGGCCATCACGGCGGCCGCGTCGTCGCCGGGCAGGGCCACGGCCGCGTAGAGGAGGGCCGTGCGCGTCCGGGCGGGCAGCGGGGCGATCAGGGTGTCGAACCTGGTCCGGAGGTTCCGCAGGCGGGGGGTCCGCTCACGCGCCAGGGCCGGATCGGCGGAGGCCCGTCGACGGCACAGCTCCAGCAGGGCGGACGGATTGCCCTCGGCCTCCTCCAGCACCTCCAGGCGGGTGCGCCCGACGGGGGCGCCGGGCACCGAGTCCAGCAGCTCGGCGGAGAAGCGCGGCGACAGCGGCGCGAGGTGCAGCGGCTCGACGTCGGCGGGCAGGTCCAGCAGGGCCTCGTCGTCGCGCGAGGCGAGCAGGAGCGACACCCGGCTCCGCTCGGTGCGGCGGACGAGCGACCCCAGCAGCTCCAGGGTGAGGTGGTCGCAGGCGTGGGCGTCGTCGACCGCGATGAGGACCGGGCCCGGGGCGCAGCCGCGGTCGGGGCCGTTCGTCCGCTCCAGCAGCGCCGCGGTGCCGGCCGCCACGTCCGCCGCGGACGGCATGGACGGCGCGGACGACGCGGACGACGCGGACGACGCGGACGACGCGGATGGCACGGCCACCGCGGACGGCGCGGTGGCATCCGGCCCGATGGCGAGCGCGGCGAGCAGGACCTGCCGATGAGGCGCGCCCAGCGCCGGCACCCGGTCCGTCAACGGGGCGAGCAGGTGGCGGAGCAGCCCGTACGGCACCTCGCTCTCCGGGGCCCAGCCCTGAGCCGTCAGCACCACCGCTCCGGCTTCGGCCGCCTGCTCACAGGCCGTCCGCAGGAGCCGCGACTTCCCGACGCCCTCCGAGCCGACGAGCACCAGAGCGCCCGAGGTCCCGGGCTCCCGCCGGACGTGGCGACGCAGTTGCTCCAGTTCGGCGCCACGCCCGAACAGCGTGCCGGTGCCCTGGGCGGAGGCCGGTCGCGCCCCGTGGTCCTCCGGTTCGTCCCGGACCGTCTCCATGATCGTCATCGTCGCACTCCACACTGCCCGCCGCGACCACCGCGGCACCTCTCCACATTGTCGATCTTGCTCGGGGCCGGGCCCGTCCTCGCACCGCACCGGCCCCGCGCTCCGCTTCCCTACCGGAGCAGGAGCGGTGCGCTGAGGCGCAAGTACGGGCGGTGGCGGCTCCCTAGGGTGACCGTGTCGCGGATCGTGGCCGCCGGGCCCCGGGTTCGAAGACAGGCCCGAGCTCCGCCCCTGCCGCGAGGTCGCGGACCTCGCCCGAGGGGTGCGCCGTGCGCGGTCGGGATCCCGCGCCCGGCAACGCGCCACACCCGACCGCGATCCGTACCTCTCGCTCCCGAAGGGACGACACCATGCGCATCTCCACCCTGCTCCAGGCTTCCGCGGTGGCCCTCACCGCGGTGACGGCCGGCGTCCTCACCGCCCCCGCCCACGCTTCGACTCCCCCGCTGACCACGCCTCAGGTGGTCGCGCACCTGGACCTCGCCCAGGGCCGGCAGCCGGAGAACCTCACGGTGCTGCCGAACGGCAACACCGTCGTGACCTTCGCCTTCTCCCGCCAGATCGCCGAGATCGACTGCCACGGCGCCGTCCGGATCCTCGCCACCCTGCCCGCCCCGGCGGCGGACGCGGCCACTCCCGTGCTGAAGTCCCCGTTCCTCGGCGGCGTCGTACGCGACGACAGCGGCACCCTGTACTTCGCCTACGCGACCGGGACCGCCGACCTCACCGGCATCTGGAAGCTGGCCCCCGGCGGCACCCCGCAGCGCATCGCCGCCCTGCCCGCCGACGCCCTGCCCAACGGCCTCGCCCGGGACGAGCGCACCGGCTCCCTGTACGCCGCCGACTCCGTCCTCGGCACCGTCTGGCGCGTCCCCGCCCGCGGCGGCGCCGCCGTCCCGTGGGCGACCGGCGCCGACCTCAAGGCGAACGGCTTCCTCGGCGCCAACGGCATCAAGATCCGCGACAGGGCGGTCTGGGTCAGCAACCTCGACAACGGCACCCTGCTGCGCGTCCCGGTCCGGCCCGACGGCACCGCCGGCCCGGCCCAGACCGTCGCCACCGGACTGACCGGCATCGACGACTTCGCCTTCACCGGCCGTGGCAACCAGGTCCTGGCCGCCCTCAACAGCAGCAACCAGATCGCCCTGGTCGCCGACAACGGCACCCACACCATCGTGCTGAACCAGGCGGACGGGCTGCAGAACCCCACCTCCGTCGCCGTCCAGGGCGACCGGGTCTGGGTCGCGGACGCGGCGTACCTGACCCAGCAGGACCCGAACCTCCTCACCGCCCGCCTGCTCAGGAACAACTAGCGCTGCCGCCGGAACAAGACCACCCCCGCTGCCGTGCCCGAGGGTCCGGTGGCGGGGGGCACCGGTCGACGGGCGCCACCGCGGCGGTGTCGGGGGCGACGGACCGCCTGCGGCGCGTCGCCCGGCCTCACCAGGACCGGCTGTGCAGCGCCATGTGCACGGTGTCCACGACCTGGATCATCGCGGCCCGGGTGGTGCCCGTGGGATGGATCCCGCCGACCAGCAGGAAGCCGTGCATCACCCCCTGGTAGCGCGTGGCCACCACCGGCACCCCGGCCGCGCGGAGTCTGGCCGCGTAGGCCTCGCCCTCGTCCCGCAGCACGTCGGCCTCCGCGGTGACCACCAACGCCGGCGGCAGCCCGGCGAGTTGCTCCAGCGACGCCCGCAGCGGCGCGGCCGTCACCTCCGTACGACGGTCCGGCTCGGGCAGGTAGTCGTCCCAGAACCGGCGCATGTGCTCACGGTGCAGGAAGTAGCCGGTGGCGAACCGGCGGTAGGACGGGGTGTCGAAGTCGGCATCGGTCACCGGGCAGAGCAACACCTGCTGGACCAGCGGGAGTTCGCCGCGCTCCCGGGCCAGCAGCGTCAGCGCCGCCACCAGATTGGCGCCGGCGGAATCCCCGACGACCGCGATCCGCTCCCCCGCCAGCCCGATCTCGTGCCCGTGCTCATGGATCCACCGGGCGACCGCGTAACACTGCTCGACGGCCACCGGGTAGCGCGCCACCGGGGCCCGGCCGTAGTCCACGTAGACCACCGCCGCATCCGCGCCCAGCGCGAACTCCCGCACCAGCCGGGCGTAGCAGTCGGCGTCACCGAGCGACCAGCCCAGGCCGGGCAGGAACAGCACCACCGGACTGGGCCGGGCGGCGCCGACGGGTCTGGTCACCTGGACACGCGCCCGCCCGGTCGGTCCGCAGGGCAGGGTGAGCCACTCAGAGGTGACGCCGCTGGGGTCCTCCTCGTCCTCGTACCCGTCCCAGGTCGGCGCCCCGCCCACTCCGCCGTCCGGTACGCCGTCGGGGACGAGGAAGGAGAGGTCCGGCAGCCCGGTCGCGGACCGGCCCGCTCCGGTGTCCAGGAACTCCTGGAACGCGCGGTCGAGCACCGGATGCCAGTCGGGCAGCGGGGTGGGATCGGACAACTCGTCGCTCCTGGCCTGGTCGGATCGGCGCGGCAACGCGAAGCCCGCCCTGGCGTGGGCTCGGTCCGCGCCCGAAGGCCGGCCTTCCGGCGCCACGCACACGCCACCCGACGGTACTGCCGGGGAACCGGCCCCAGTGGCCTGATCGTGCACGGATTTCCCTTCGAGGGCACGGGCGTCCGGCCGATGCCGGGAGTTCGGTCGGGGCAGGACGGCGGGAGCGGGTTCAGGAGGAATGACGGCCGTCGGCCCGGGCGGCGTAGGCCTGCCACTCACGCGGCGAGAGCCCGTAGGCGTCGCGGAACGTCCGGCTGAAGTGGGAGTGGCTGACGAAACCCCACCGGTGCGCGACGGCGGAGACGCTGGTCTGCCGGCGCGACGGCCGCTCCAACTCACGGCGGCAGGCGTCCAGTCGGCGCTGCCGCACGAACTGGCCCACCGTCGTCCCGTCCTGCTGGAACAGCTTGTGCAGATAGCGCACCGAGATGTGCTGCGAGCGGGCGATCGACTCCGGCGCCAGATCCGGATCCGCGAGGTTCTCCTCGATGTGGGCCCGGATGCGCGCCAGCAGTTCGGCCGCGCCGCCCGGCTGCTCCGGCGCCTCCCGCTCCAGCAGCTCCGCCACCAGGACCGCCACGATGTCGCAGACACTGCGCGCCAGGTGGTTGCCCGGCCGGGCCCGGTGCGCCCGGGACTGGACGACCAGCGTCCGCAGGAACTGGGCGGCGAGCGAGCCGACGCCCTCGCTCCCCCGCGCCACCAGCCCGCCCGCACGCCGGACGTCGGCCTGCCGCACGCCCAGGTAGAAGCACGGGATCCGGAACTCGACCATCCGGCACTCGGCGTCCCGCAACAGGACCGCCGGGTGGCGGGTGTCGCCGATCAGCAGGTCCCCGGGCTCCAGCACCGTGCTGACGCCGTGGCGGCGGACCAGCGCGGTGCCGCCGACGTGCAGGAGGACGTAGAGGCAGTCCTCGGGATCGGCCCCCGGCGGCGGGGGCAGGACGTCGACGCAGCCGCTGCCACCGTCACGGACGGCCTGGGCGAGCTGCCGGGCTCGGCTTTCGCCTGCGGGGGGTTCGGGCATGGGCGAGGGACCCGACGGGATCACGGGAGACTCCTGACCGGTTGCGAGGGTTCGGTACGGGTGCTGGTGACGATCGCCGAGCCGCTTCGGAACGGGCGCGGCGATCGGGAGGGGATCAGGACGATCGGGGGATCAGGAGAGGAACTTCTCCACGACGGCGTTGAACGCGCCGGGGTTCTCCAGGAACGGGAAGTGCGAACTCGCCACGCTCTTCGGGAACACGTGGAGGCCGGCGCCGGGGATCCGCTCGGCGATGAAGCGCTGGGACGCCGGGTCCACGTGGCTCCCCTCGCAGCCGATCACCAGGGTGGGCACGTCGATGCAGTCGAGGACGTCGCGCCAGTCCTGGGCGCAGTGGTCGAAGAGCAGGGGGACGCCCGCGTACGCCGGGGTCGAGCGGATCTGCCCGGTCACGAAGGCGAGCAGCTCCGGGTCGGTGTCGCCGCTGAACATGGAGCGGACGAAGTCCTCGCGGACCTTCTCCCCGTCCGGGCCGGCCAGCGCGTCGCCCAGTTCGAGGAGCCCGGCGACGTCGAAGATGGCGCCGCACTCGCGTTGCTCCGTCTCCGTCATCCAGGGCACCGCCGCCACCGCGGCCGGCTGGTCGACCAGGACGAGCCGGCGGATCCGGCCGGTGCCGTACTGGTCGACGAAGCTCCACCACACCGAGGCGCCCATCGACCAGCCCAGCGCGTCGAAGCCGTCCAGGCCCAGGTGGTCGACCAGATCGAGGACGTCACGGGCCAGGCGCGCGATGCGGTAGCCGTGGCGCGGCTTGCCGGACCGGCCGTGGCCGCGGAAGTCCACCGTCACGACGCGCCGGCCCGGCGCCAGCCCCTCGACCTGGTGGCGGAACATCTCCTGCGTCTGCCCCCAGCCGTGGAGCAGCACCAGCGGGACGCCGTCGCCGCCGCTGTCGCGGTAGGCCAGGCGCACGCCGTCGTTCGTGATCAGTTCGTGCATGGTGCTCGTTCTCGTCCGTTCTTCTCGGCTCGTGGATTCGGGAGGTGGATTCGGGAGGTGGCGTCGGCGGGCGGCTGCCGCGGCCCCGGCGCGGTCATGACGGCGCGGGACCGCCCGGGGGCCCGCCCGCCCGGGGGGCCTGGAGCAGGTCCAGGAGCTGGAGCCCCATGTGCAGCACCAGGCGGTGCGCGCCGTCGTCCAGGTCCAGGCCCGTGATCTCCTGGATCTGGCGCAGCCGGTAGTACAGCGAGGTGCGGTGCAGTGCCAGGACCTCCGCCGTCCTGGGCACCGATCCGGCGTGCTCCAGGAAGCAGCGCAGGGTCTCCTCCAGCCGGGCGCCGGCGCTGTCGTCCCGCAGGCGCCGCAGCGGTTTGGGGACGAGGGATTCGTTGAGCGCGCCGTCGGGCAGCTGGAGGAACATCGTGTACTCCCCGAGCCGCTCCCAGTCGCCGACGCCCTCCAGCCGGGGCAGCCGACGGGCCGCGCGCACCGCGACCAGAGCCTGGTCGTGGGAGATCCACGCGTCGGCGAGCGCGGTCCGCCGGCCGCCCACACCCACCACGGCGTCCGCCCCGGGGCCCAGGAAGGTCGTCAGGGAGCGGACGATGCCGCGGCCCTGCAGGTCCAGGTCCGCCTCCGACGGCTCCTTCTCGAAGACCTGCACCAGGACCGCCCGGTCCCGCTCGATCATCAGCAGACCGCGGGCCGTACGGGCGTGCCGGAACGGCTCCAGCGCGCCGCGGAGGGCCACCGCGATCCGGCCGGAGGGCCCGCGCTGTCCGGTGACGGCCACGCCGGTCACCACGACGTGGGGGCCGGCCGGAAGGAGTCCGTCGTCGACCAGGCGCTGGTGCGCCGCGCAGCGCAGCGCGGAGTCCGATCCGACCAGCCAGCCCACGAGTTGACGGGTGCGCTCCTCGTCCACCTCCGAGGCGAGGCGCTCGGCGTACATCTCGACCGCCACCGTGCCGGCGACCCGCTCGATGGCCTCGGTCTCGGACTCGGTGAGGGGTTCACCCGCCGCCACGACCATGAGGATGCCCAGCAGGTGGCCGCGCTCGCGGATCGGGACGCAGTAGCGCGGCTGCAGCCCCAGGTCGTCGCGGCCCGGCAGGACGCCCGGGCGGGTCCACTCGATGACGCCCTGGGACAGCACGTGGCGGACGACCTCGTCGTCCGCCACGCCCTGCAGCAGCGTGCGCACCCGCACCCGGTCCTCGTCCCCGAAGTGCCGGCTGGCGCAGATCATCCGCACCAGCGGGTCGTCGAGGGCGACGGAGCGCCCCAGTTCCTCGGCCAGGCCGTCCACCAGCGCCTGCAGCACTTCGCCTCCCGAGCGTGCGCGCCGGATCCACATCGTCATGATCAACTCCTTCCTGGCACGCCATTCATACAAGGAGCGCAGCGGAAGGACAACGTTCAACAAACCGAGGATCCGGCGGCTCCACCCGACCGGGCGGGCGGTCACCCGGGGCGGCACCGGCCCCCCGGAGGGAGCCACGCAGGGACTCCCCGGGTGAACCGGAGGACGGCCAAAAGGCTTTCAGCGACGTGGAGTTCACCCATGATGGCGGCCGGCCGGGGTGACCCTTCGGCCGCGCCGCGCCCCGGCCGACGGACCGGGCCGACAGGATGGGAACGAGGCCGAGGAGCGCCCGCGCACCCCGCGAACGGTGCGCAGAGTGTCGTATCGCGGTGCACCGCCAGCACATCACCGAATGTCCGGACATCGACCGGCCGGCCCCGGGGCCGCACCCGGCCCGCCACCCTGAGCCGCCGGCCACCGCGCAGCCGGCCACCGCGCCACCGCGGGCCGTCAGCCCCGGATCGCGCCCGTCGCCAGGCCTGCGGCGATCCGGCGCTGGACGAGGAGGAAGGCGACGACCACCGGCAGCGCGGTGAGGGTCGCACCGGCCATCAGGCCGCCGTAGTCCGTGCCGAAGCTGGTCTGGAAGGAGACCAGCCAGATGGGGAGCGTCCGCTTGTCGTTGCTGGAGAGCAGGACGTACGCCAGGACGTACTCGTTCCAGGCCTGCACCAGGGCGAAGATCGAGGTGGCCACCAGGCCGGGGGCGAGCAGGGGCAGGGTGACGTGCCGGAAGGCGCCCAGGCGGCCGCAGCCGTCGACCATGGCGGCCTCCTCCAGCTCCGGGGGGATGGCGACGACGAACCCGCGCAGCATCCACACGGTGAACGGGAGGGCGAAGGCGAGGTAGGTGAGGACCACGCCGGTCAGGGTGTCGGTGAGGGCGAGGTCGTTGAGCAGCAGGTAGACGGGGATGACGAGGGCGATGAGGGGGATGGTCTGGACGCACAGCAGGGCCAGGACCAGCGCCCTGCGGCCGGCGAAGGAGAAGCGGGCGACGGCGAAGGCCGCGAGCGTGCCGATGACCAGGGAGACCAGCACCGTCCCCGCCCCGATCAGGACGCTCGACCGCACGTTGGCCCAGAAGGAGTCCGAGCCCACCGCCCGGCGGAAGTTGTCCAGGGTGAACGGCCCGGGCCAGAACGTCGGCGGCAGCCGCAGGATCCGGCTGGCCGGCCGGAGCGAGGTCAGGACCATCCAGTACACGGGGAAGGCCATGACGGCGGCGCCGAGCAGTCCGACGGCGTTCGCGATCCGGCGGCTTCGGCGCCGCCGCCTGTCACCGGTCATTCGACCTCTCCCGTCCGCAGCACCTGGCGCAGGTAGACCGCGGACCCGCCGAGCAGCAGGACGACGGTGACCAGTGCGATGGCCGCTCCCGCGCTGTAGCGGTTGACGGCGAACGACTCGATGAAGGAGTAGACGCCGAGCAGGTAGTAGTCCCGCTCCGGCTGGCCGCCGCGCATCAGCCAGATCTGACTGAACGCCCCGAAGTCCCAGATCGCCGACAACGCCGCGACCACCGTGAACAGCGGCCTGATCACCGGGAACGTCACGTGGCGGAAGAGCACCAGGCCCTTCGCGCCGTCGACCCGCGCGGCCTCCTCCAGTTCGACGGGCACCTGGGTGAGTGCCGCGTGCAGGGTGATGGCGGCGAACGGGATCGCCCCCCACACCACGACGGCGACGATCACGGCGAAGCCCTGCCACGGGTCGGCGAACCAGTTGTGCCCCCGGAAGTCCGCACCGGTGAGTCCGCCGAGCAGCCAGTTGACCACCCCGTAGTCGGCGTCGGACAGCCAGCGGAAGACCGACGCGGCGACCATGAACGGCATCGCCCACACCGCGACCAGGACCCCGGTGATCACCACCCGCACCCAGGGCGAGACCAGGCGCAGCAACAGCGCGAACGCCAGGCCGAACAGCATGGTCAGCCCTGCGCAGACGACGGCGAACGCCACGGTGCGGGCGACGACGGTCCAGAAGAACCCGTCGGAGAGGACCTCGCGGTACTGGTCCAGCCCGACCCAGGGCGGGGCCGTGCCGGCGAACAGCTGCTTGCGGGTCATGTCCTCGAAGGAGAGCAGGACCATGTCGACCAGCGGGTAGCCGAGCACCAGGAGGAGCGTGCCGACCATGGGCGCGACCAGCAGGTACGGGGTGGCGCGGCGCCCCCTGCGCCCTGCGGTCGGCCCGCGCCCGTCGCTCCGGCGGCGCGTGGGCGTGGCGCCGGAGCGACGGCGCGTGGGCGTGGCGCTCTTCACGGTGTGCCCCCGGAGGATCGCCGCGCCTCAGTTCTTGTCGATGACCGCATCGATCCGGCCGTCCGCCGTCTTCGCGGCCTCCTCCACCGTGTGCTTGCCGGTGGCGATGTCCTCAAGCATCTCCTGCAGGATGTTGGCCTTCTCGACCGCCGCCCAGCCGGGGGCCGGCGGGGTGACCCAGCCCCGGGTGGCGGCCCTGGCCGCGGATCCGTTGACGCCGGCGGGGTCCACCTCGGCGAGCTGAGCGGTGTTGTTGGGCAGGGTGTTGGCCTTGATCAGCCGCTGCTGGGAGGTCCGGTCGGTGAAGAGCCGGATCCAGTCCCGGGCGAGCTGCCCGTTCTTCGACTTCGCCGGGACGGCGAGCTCGGAGCCACCCAGGAACGGCGGCAGCGGCCCGCCCGAGGGGCCGGGGAAGGGGAAGGTCGCGAACCGGCCGCGCAGCGCCGGGTCCCCTCCGGACTGCGGGTCGGCGGCGGCCTCCGCCTCCCAGGTGTTGCCGTAGAAGACCGCGACCTTGCCCTGGCCGACCACGGCCGGTTCGTCGCCGTTGTCCTTGGACCGGTCCCCCACGTAGTAGGCGTCCAGCAGGCCCTTCCAGGCCTTCAGCCCGGCCACGGACTCGGGGCTGGACAGGGCGCTCCGCCAGTGGCCGTCCGCCCTGACGGCGATCTCACCGCCGGCGTCCTTCACGAAGGCCATCGCGGCGTACCAGTAGCGGCCGGGCAGGTACAGCGCGGAGAACGCGTGGTCCTGGGCGCCGAACTTCGCCTTCAGCGCGTCGAGGTCCGCGATCAGCTCCGGGTAGCTCTCGGGCGCCTTCGTCAGACCCGCCTGCTGGAACAGGTCCGTGCGGTAGATGCCGACCCGGGCACCGACGTAGTAGGGCACGCAGTAGGTGCGGCCGTTGGACTCGCAGGGCTCCCGGAGGGCACCGAGCCACTGGGCCGACTGGTCGAAGGCCGAGGGCTCGACCGCCGTGAAGGCGTCGTTGACGATGTAGTTCACGACCTCGCTGTTGCCCATCTCCACGACGTCCGGCACGTCGCGGCCCGCCAGGGCGGCGTCCAGCTTCAGGTTCTTGGTGGTCCACTGCTGGTACTCGACCGCGACGGACACGCCTGGGTGCTGCTGCGCGAACCGGGCGTTGGTGGACTCCACCAGGTCCGGCCAGCTCTCCTGCGCGTCGACGGTCAGCCACACGGTGAGGCGCTGTGAGCCCTTCGCCGATCCGCTTCCACCGCTCTCGCAACCCGCCGCGCCCGCCAGCACCGCGGCGGCCGACGCGATCGCGACCATGCCGCGCAGCCCTCTTCTCGCCATGCCCCCTCCTCATCCGCCGATCTGCCGGTCGCCACTACCCAGGAATTTGTCAACTCACGCTACACAAACCGAATTTCGGCCATCGCCGTGCGGCGGGATTCCTGATGGAGCGTCAGATCAAGGGGGCCGACACATGGGCGGATCCCCTCCGGGGGCACCGGCGGCCGACCATGCCACCGTCGTCGACGATGACGCAAAGCGAACGGGGGGCGTCACGAAGGTCGACAGTGCACGCCATCACGGCGGGACGGAAAGGAACATGACGAAACGTCAGCTCCTGGCGGCAACGGACCGCCTCACCGCCCCCGACGCCTCACTCGCGCGTCGCGCCGCTCAGGCACCGCTCCCCGGCGCCCCGGGTTCACGGCCGAACGCCTTGAGGAAGGTGTCCACCGCAGCCCGGGCGATGCCGTTCAGCTCGGCGTCCGGGACCTGCCGGGTGCCGCAGCGGGAACGGGCCTCCATCGGACCGGCGAGCAGCGCCATGAACTGTTCGGCGGCGCGGACCGGGTCGGTGGCGGTCAGCCGCCCGGAGAGGGTCAGCCGGGCCAGCCGATCGGCCATCGCCTCGGTCACCCGGTCGACGCCCCGCCCCTGGACGGTGTCCAGCAGGTCGGGGAAGCGGGCGACCTCCGAGTAGAGCAGCCGGCGCAGGGCCCAGGACTGTTCGCTGCGGTGGCAGAGCAGCAGGGCCTGGGCGACGGACACGAGCGCGTCGTGAAGGTCGTCGCAGGACAGGAGCAGGCCCTCGACGGCGGCCAGGTTCCGGGCCGTCGCCTCGTCGGCGGCGATGAGGACGGCCTGGCGGAAGAGGTTCGCCTTGTCGTTCAGGTGGTTGTAGACGGTCGGCTTGGCGACACCGGCCTCGGCCGCGATCTCCTGTACACACGCGTCGGTGTAGCCCTGGCGGGCGAACACCGTGAACGCGGCGCTCAGGATGGCCTGCCTCTTGTCGATGCGGCCGCGCGGCGCCCCGCGTCCGGCCTCGACTGTCGCACGTGCTTCGGTCACCCGGTCATCGTACTCGCGGCGAACTCGACTTGGACTCGCTGGTTCAAAATTGTGGACTTGTTGGTTGCGAACCTGACTGAGTGGCCGTTAGATTCGGCTCGTTGATCCACAACCTTTGAGTCCGGCGCAACCCACGCACTCGACCGGAGAAGCAGCCATGTCCCGAGACCGGGCCGATCGGCTCGCACCCCCACACCTGCTCGACGTCATGAGCGCGGCCGTCTCTCCCGGCGTCCGCCGGATCGTCCTGGACGCCGACGGCGCGGCCCTGTCCGCGCTGCTCTGCGAGCCCGAGCACGGCCCCGCGCGGGCCGTGGTCGTCGCCCTGCACGGCGGCGGCACCAGCGCGTCGTACTTCGACGGCCAGGCCGACCCGGACCAGTCGTTGCTGACCCTCGGCGCGCGCCTCGGCTACACCGTCCTCGCCGTCGACCGTCCCGGCTACCGCGGGTCCGCCGGGCAGTTCCCGGACGGGCAGCGGCTCGCCGACCAGGCCGGTACCGTCCGCGCGGCCCTGCGGGACTTCACCGCCCGGCACGCCCCCGGCGCGGGCCTGTTCCTGCTGGGACACTCGCTCGGCGGCAAGCTCGCCCTCGGCCTCGCCGCCGACCCGGACGGGCTCGACCTCGTCGGCCTCGACGTCTCCGGCTGCGGCCACGAGTACGCCGTCGACCCGCGCGACATCGTCGCGCCCGGCGGCAAACTGTGGCGGCACCACTGGGGTCCGGTGCGGCTGTACCCGCCGGACACCTTCCGCGCCGGCGGCCAGGTGGTCGCCCCGATGCCCGACCGCGAGAAGGCGGACGCCATCGCCTGGGCCGAGGACTTCGCCGCGCTCGCCCCACGCGTGCGGGTGCCGCTCCGGCTCACCTTCGCCGAGTACGAGGCCTGGTGGCGCCACGACGACCGGGCGCTGAGCGACCTCGCGGCCCGCTTCACCGCCGCACCCAGGGTGCTGGTGGACCGTCAGCCGCAGGCCGGCCACAACATCAGCCTCGGCTGGGCCGCCCGCCCCTACCACCTGCGGGCGCTCGCCTTCCTGGCGGACTGCCTGGCCGCACGCGCCGCGGCCGGCCCCACGCGGACAGCCGCCTGACCCGATCCACCGCCGTACGGCAGTGGACCCCCCGAAGCTCCGGTGCGCGCAGCCGCGCGGACCGGCCGCCGGACTTCCGGCGAACCCACCCACCCACTGGAGGACACCATGAGCACTGTCACCGCCGAGCTCGAGTTCGACCTGGATCTCGACCTGGAGGTCGTCGTGGAGGAGGGCGCCGTCGCCGGTGCGAAGTCCTTCACTGGGACCGGCACCTGCCTGTCCTGCCCGATCACCTCCTGGCTGTGCTGATCCGGTGACCGGTGCCGGGCGGTGCGCGCGATCCGCGTGCGCCGCCCGGCACCGACGCGCGCGCCCACGGGCCGCGCGGGACGAACGGACGGGACGGACGAGCGGAACGGGGATGGACGGGATGCGGACGGACAGCGGGACCGGCTTCGAATCGGCGGGAGTGGCGCTGCTCCGCGCGGCCGCCCTGCCACTGCCCACGGACGGCGGCGGGTCACCCTCTCCCGATTCCGGTGACCCCGACCGCCTGCGGGCCGAAGTCGAACGCCTGGCATCCGAACCGGAGTTCATGGCCGCGGTGGACCTGGCGAGCCCCGCCCTGGCGGCCGAGGCCCGGCGGGTGCTCGCCGGGGAGCCGCTCAAGCCCCGCCGGCTGCGCCGCCTCGCCGTCTCGCTCCTCAAGTACCGGCTGCGGATGACCCACCGCGCGACCCCCTTCGGCCTCTTCGCCGGCGTCGCCGTCGCCGGCTTCGGAGCCTCGCCCGCCGCGGACCTGGGCACCGGGCACCGGCCGGTCAGCCGTCCGGACGCCGGGTGGCTGGACGAAGTGCTGAGCGCCCTGCTCGCCGACCCCGCGGTGCTCCGCGGCGGACGGCTCGTCGCCAACGCCCTGCGGGTCGAGCGCGAGGGGCGCCTGGTGCTGCTCGACGTCTACCAGGCCGACGGCGGAAGCCAGTTGCACCACTCGGTCGGGCTGAGTCCGGCCGTGCGGTACCTGCTGGAGTGCGCGGCCGAGCCCGTCGGCTGGTCGGAGCTGCTGGCCCGGACGGCCGAGCGCTTCCCGCAGGCGGAGGGCGCCGCCGTCGACCGGGCCATCGCCCAACTCGTCCGCACCCGCTTCCTGTTGAGCGACATCGTCCCGCCGCCCGAGTGCGCGGACCCGCTCCGGCACGTCCTGGACCGGCTGGACGGGCTCGACCACCCGGCGGCCGCGGCCCTGCGCGGCGTCCGGGCCTGCCTCGCCGCGTTGGACGCCGCCGCCCCGGGCGACCGGGGACGCGCGCTCACGGCGGCGCGCGAGCGGATGGCCGCCCTGCACCCGACCGAGCACCCTATCCAGACCGACCTCGCTCTGGACGCCCGCGTCGTCCTGCCGGCGGAGGTCGCCCGCGAGGCCGAACGGGCGGCGGACGCCCTGTGGAGCGTCTCCCTGATCCGGCCCGGCAGTGCGCACCTGCGCGAGTACCACGAGGCCTTCCTGGAACGGTACGGCACCGACCGGGCCGTACCGGTGCTCGAACTGCTCGACGAGGGACGCGGGTTGGGACTTCCCGCGGCCTACCGTGCGGCAGCCGGACGCCCGGCCCCGCATCCGGGGGCGGATGCCCGGGACCGGGTGCTCGGCGAACTCCTCCTCGCCGCCGTCCGGCGGGCGGCCGACGGCTCGGTGCCGGAAGTCCGGCTCGACGAGCGGGCGTTGGGCGACCTCGCCGGGCCGGCGTCGCGACGACACCCCGGCTCCCTCGAACTCGGCGCCGAACTCCTCGCCGACAGCTGGGAGTCGTTGTGCGCGGGCGACTTCCGGCTCGTCCTGGGCGGCAACCCGGGCTCCCCGCTGGCCGGTGCCACCTTCGGCCGGTTCGCCCACCTCCTGGGCGAACGGGCCGACGACGTCGCCGCGTTCGTACGGCGGGCCGGCGGCGGCGCCGAGCCCGGGGAACGCGCCGCAACCGTCGCCTACCGGCCCCGCGCGATCCGCTCGGGCAACGTCGCCGCCGTCCCGCAGTGGCTCCCGGACCGGATCCCGCTGGGTGTCGGCCCCGCCACGACGGAGGGCACCCGGGACCTGCCGGTCGAGCACCTGGCCGTCCACGCCGACCTCGACGGCCTCCGGCTCACCGACACCCGCAGCGGGGAGCCCGTCCGCCCGGTCTCGTACTCGATGCTCAACCCGGCCGGCGGCCACCTCCCGCACGTCGCCCGGTTCCTCCTGGAGCTCGGGCAGGAGGGCCAGGACTGGTGTCTGCCCTGGAACTGGGGCTCGTGGTCGACGGCCCCCGTCCAACCCCGGGTCAGCCACGGCCGCACCGTCCTCGCCCCCGCGCGCTGGCTACCCGACCGCGAGCTGACCGCGAGCGCAGGAGGGCCCGAATGGGAGGCGGAGGTGGCGCGTTGGCGCGGGCGCTGGAGCGTGCCCCGGCACGTCCTGCTGACCCGCGCGGACCACCGCGTCGCCGTCGACCTCGACCAGCCCCTGCACCGGACGGTCCTCGCCGAGGAACTCGCCCGCCCCGGGCTCGCCGTCGTGGAACGCCTCGGCGCCGACCGCCCCGGCACGTGGCTGACCGGCCCGGACGGCCCGCACGCCACCGAGCTCGTCCTCCCGCTGCTCGCCGCACGCGAGCCCGCGAACCGCACCGCGCCGCGACGGCCCGCCCCCCGCCCCCTGCCGGACCGGGCATCCGCCACCCACCTGCCCGGCGGGGAGTGGCTGTACGCCAAGGTCTACGTCCCGCAGGCGCGCCAGGACGGGCTCCTCACCCGGCGCTCGGCGCTGCTCACGGACCCCGCCCTGCTCGCCGAGGCCGGTGTCGACGACTGGTTCTTCCTGCGCTACGCCGATCCGGATCCGCACCTGCGGCTGCGCTTCCACGGCAAGCCCGCCGGCCTCTGGACGGCCCTCCTGCCCCGCCTGCACGGCTGGGCCGAGGACCTGCGCGACGCCGGGCTCGGCGGGCGACTCGTCCTGGACACCTACGACCCCGAGACCGAACGCTACGGCGGACCCGCCCCGCACGACCGCGCCACCCGGGTCTTCCACGCCGACAGTCGGCTGGTGATCGCCCAACTCGCCTCCGGCAAAGAGGTGTTCGGGCTCTCTGGCACCGCACTCGCGGCCCTCGGCGTACTCGACCTCGTCACCGCCCTCGGCACCCCCGAGGAAGCCCTGGCCTGGCTGAGCGGCGAGCCCGTCCGCGCCCGCATCGGGGACGTCGACCGGGACGGCAAGAAGACGATGGCCGCACTGCTCGACGAGAACTGCCGGCCCGGGCCCGGGCTGACACCGGAGACGGCCGGGCCGTGGGCCGCACGCGCGGACGCCCTCGCCGACCTGCGCACCGCCCTGACCGCCGCCGCGACCGCTCCGGCCCGCCGGGCGTCCATCGCGACGAGCCTCGCCCACATGCACTGCAACCGCCTCCTCGGCCCCCGCCCCGACGACGAGGCCCTGGCCCACGCGATCGCCCGCGAGGCCCTGTCCCTGCGCATCGACCGGAAGCGGCACGGCCGATGAGCACCCACGAGACCCACCGCACCGGGACGGCCCGGCCCGCCGCGCACCAGGAGCGACCAGGCGGCGCGGAACGGAGCGCGCGCACGGCCCGGGCCGTCGCCCACCAGGTCGGCGAGCGCCTGCGTGACCCGCAGCACGTCGCCGAGACCGCCGGGCGGGCGTTCGCCACCGCCCCGGCCGACCTGCTGCTGCCCGGCTGGCAACCCGCCTCCGTCCTGCTCGGGCATGCCGGGATCGCCCTGCTGCACATCGTCCGGGCGCGGCACGAGCCCGACTGGTCGTCCGTCGCGCACGCGCACCTGGCCGCCGCCGTCCGATCCGCCCCCTCAGTCGGCCCGGCCGGGGCGGGCGATCTGATCCTCCCGGCCCTGCTGCACGCCCGCCTGACCGGCGGATACGCCAAACTGCTCGCCCGCAGCACCGAGTTGGCCACCGCCCACACGGCGGCCGCGATCGCCGCGCTCGACGCCCGGCTGACCGAAAACGGGCCGGGCCTCTCCTACCTGGACTACGACGTCATCGCGGGTCTCGCGGGCCGGGGCCGCGCCCTGCTGGCCGCCGCGGGCTCCGGAGACGAGCGCGTCGCGGCGGTCCTGTCCGACCTGCTGCGCCTGCTGGTCCGGCTGACCCGCCCCACCGAGGTGCGGGGCCGCGAGGTGCCGGGCTGGTGGTGCGCCCCGGAGCGCTACGTCGTCGACCGCGACCGGCTGGCGTACCCGTCCGGTGACTTCAACCTCGGTGCCGCGCACGGGATCTGCGGCCCGCTCTCACTCCTCGCCCTCGCCCACCGCGCGGGAGTCGTGGTACCCGGCGGGTCGGAGGCGATCCGCTCCGTCACCGACTGGCTCCTGGCCAGGGAGCTGACGGACGCGACGGGTGCCTACTGGCCCGCGCGGATCCCGTACGAGGAGGAGACCGGCCAGGCCGTCGGTACCGGTGCCGCCACCCCCCGGGCGGGCTGGTGCTACGGCGCGTCCGGCATCGCGTGGTCCCTCCACCTCGCCGGTCACGCCCTCGCCGATCCGGCGGTCGGGGCCCGCGCCCGGGACGCCATGCGCGCCGCCGTCACCCGGCCGCTCCCGAGCACGATGGCGGACGACCCCGGCCTGTGCCACGGCCGCGCCGGCGTGCTGCACACCGCCGTGCGGATGGCGGCCGCGACCGGCGACCCGGTGCTGTGGGCGGCCGCGGACCGTGCCGCCGCCGAACTCGCCGCCGCCTTCGACGAGGACGCGCCGTTCGGATACCGCCAGCACGTCCCCACCGGCACGGGCCCCCGGTACCTGGACAGCCCGGCCCTGATCGACGGCGCCACCGGAGCGGCCCTGGCCCTGGCCGGCTACGCCGACGCGCGGGCCGAACCCGACGGGGCGGGCGAACCCGACTGGGCGAGCGAACCCGACTGGGACGCGGCCCTGCTGCTGACCTGAGGCCGCCGACGCCGCCCCGAGGTCACACGGGAGCGAGGACCGACAGCGCCCGCCGTCGGCGCGGCCTCGGTGCGGCTTCACGCGGCTTCGGCATGGCTTCGACGCGCCGTCGCGCGGCCGCGCGCGCCGCGCCTCCGCCCGCTCCCGCGTGCGCCGCGAGTCCCCGACAGCGGCCGCGAATCGCCAGCACATTGGGAGAACACCGCCCCCGGTAACCATCTTCTTGGAAGCGGCTGCCCCTCCGCTCTCCCACACCCGACGGCCGAGGTTCAGGCGAGGAGACCATGCGGGATGCAATCAGCGACGGCACGGGCAACCGCGTCGTCATCAAGGTGGGAACGTCGTCTCTGATCACCCGGGGAGAAGTCGACCCCGTCAAGCTCGACACCCTCTGCACGACGGTGGCGAAGGGCATCGAGGCCGGTCTGGCGCCGGTGCTCGTCACCTCCGGGGCGATCGCCCTGGGCCGCACCAGGCACGGCGATCTGACCCAGGACACGGCGGAGGCCGCACAGACCGCGGCGGCGCTCGGTCAGGGAATGCTGTACTCGGCGCTCCGTGCCCGGTTCTCCGCGTACGGCCTGGAGACGGGGCAGATCCTGCTGACCCCGCACGACCTCGTCGCGCCGGAACGCGGTGGCGGTGTCCGCCGCACGTTCGACCTGATGCGCTCGCTGGGCATGGTGCCCGTCGTCAACGAGAACGACGCGCTGGGCGTGCGCAACAACGACGTCCTGGCCGCTCTGCTCGGCGGATTCCTCGAAGCGCGGCTCCTGCTGCTGCTCACCAACGTGGCCGGCCTCTACGACGGCAACCCGATGCTCGGAGAGGGCGCCGTGCGCATCGCCGAGGTGACGGGTCCGATCTCCGAAGTCGAGGCGATGGCCGGGGGATCCACCGGAGACGGCGGAACCGGCGGCATGCTCGTGAAGCTGAGCGCCTGCTGGATCGCCGCGCACGCCGGGGTCCGCACCGTGGTGGCCGACGCCATGGACTCCACCGTCCTGATCGCGGCCTTCCGCGGCGACGAGGTGGAGGGAACCGTCTTCCCGCCGCGCACGACCCACGCCGCCGCGCCCGATCTCGGCCGCCTGTGGCGGGCCTTCCGGTACCCCCCGAGCGGGACCGTGGTCTGCGACGCCGCGGGGCGGCAGGCCGTCGAGTCGGGCCGGGCCCTGCTCGCCGGGAGCGTCGGCGTGCTCAAGGGGTCGTTCGACCGCGGCGACGTCGTGGACGTCCTCGACTCGGACTCCCGGGTGATCGCCCGCGGCACCGTCCGCCTCGGCGCGGCGGAGGTCGGGGCCGGCGACCGGTTCGCCTCGGAACTCATCGACGACTGTGACTACGTACGGATTTTTGGAGGCTAGTTGTGTCGGTAATCGAGATCTGCCGTGCTGCCGCGGAAGCGACCGCCGCCGTCAAGAGGCTGACCACGGCGAAGAAGAACCAGGTCCTCCTGGACATGGCTGCCGCCGTCGAGCGCAACCGCGACTCGATCATCAAGGCGAACGAGCAGGACATCGAAGCCGCCCGTGCGGCCGGTGTCACCCCGACCCTCGTCGACCGCCTGACCCTGACCGAGAGCCGGATGGCCGGGCTGGTGAACGCCATCCACACGGTGGCGTCGCTGGCGGACCCGGTCGGCGAGGTCGTCAAGGGCTGGACCCGCCCCAACGGCCTGCTGATCGAGCAGGTGCGGGAGCCGCTGGGCGTCATCGCGGTGATCTACGAGGCTCGGCCCAACGTCACCGCCGAGGTCGCCGCGCTGTGCCTGAAGACCGGCAACTGCGCGGTGCTGCGCGGCTCGTCCATGGCCGCCGCCACCAACGCCGCGATCATGGAGGCGCTGGCGGAGGCCGTCGCCGAGCACGACGACGTGCCCGCCGCGGCCGTCCAGCTGATCTCGGACCCGTCCCGTGACGCCGCCCTGGAGCTGATGCGCGCCAAGGGGTACGTCGACCTGCTCGTCCCGCGGGGCGGCCCCGAGCTGATCGCCTCCGTCGAGAAGAACGCCACCGTGCCCACGGTGATCGACGGCGCCGGCAACTGCCACACCTACATCGACCGTTCCGCGGACCCGGACATCGCGACCGCGGTCACGATCAACGCCAAGACCTCGCGGCCGAGCGTGTGCAACGCGATGGAGACCCTGCTGGTCCACGCGGACCTGGCGGAGTCCTGGCTGCCCGGAGTCCTCGACCTGCTGGCCGAGGCGGGCGTGGAGATCCGCGGCGACGAGACCGTCCGGCGGGTCTGGCCGAAGGCGCTCGCCGCGACCGAGGAGGACTGGGGCACCGAGTACCTGCGGCTCGTCCTCGCGGTCAAGGTCGTTCCCGACGCCGACGCCGCCTTCGCGCACATCCGCCGGTGGGGCACGTCCAACGCCGAGGGCATCGTGGCCAAGGACATCGACGTGGCGCGGCGCTTCGCCCGGGAGGTCGACTCCGGCAGCGTCTTCGTCAACACCTCCACCCGCTACTCCGACGGCGGCGAGTTCGGCTACGGCGTGGAGATCGGCGTCTCCACCCAGAAGCTGCACGTGCGCGGCCCGATGGGTCTGGAGTCGCTGACCACGGTGAAGAACGTGGTCTGGGGCAGCGGCCAGACGAGGGTCGTCTGATGGCCGGGCAGCCGCACGCCGCGACGGAGCGGTCGCTGCGCACCTCCCGGCTGATGGAGGGCATCACCCAGGCACTGTCGGTCCAGCACAACAACGTCGTCTACGACATGAAGTCCGCCGGACAGGACATCATCACGCTGTCCCTCGGCGAGGCCTTCTTCGACCTGCCGCTGCCGTCCTTCGACGGCCTCACCACGCCCGGCCTGCACCACTACTCGCACTCCCGGGGACTGCCGGAGCTGCGGCGGCTGCTCGCCAAGTACTACGGGTCCGGGTTCGCGCTCCCGGTGGATCCGGACACCGAGGTGATCGTCACCGCCGGTTCGAAGGCCGCCATCTACATGGCGCTGATGGCGATCGTCGACCCCGGCGACCAGGTGATCGTGCCGGAGCCGTACTGGCTGAGCTACCCGGCGCAGATCCGCATGTGCCAGGGCGAGCCGGTGATGGTTCCGCACGACGTGCCGGTCTTCGACTTCGAGCGGTTCGTCACCGCGCGCACCCGTGCGGTCATCATCAACAACCCGAACAACCCGAGCGGGCACGTCTACACCCGGGCCGAGCTGGAGTACCTGCACGAACTGGCCGACCGCCACGGGCTCCTGCTGATCGTCGACGAGGCGTACAACGAGTTCATCCCGCCGGGCGCCGAGTTCATCTCGGCCGGGTCGCTCGACCCGGAGAAGCGGCACACGGTCACGGTCAACTCGATGTCGAAGAACTACGGCGTCTCGGGCTGGCGGATCGGCTACCTCATCGCCAACGAACGGCTCACCGAGCAGATCCTGAAGATCAACCAGCATCTGGTCACCTGTGCGCCCACCATCCTGGCGGCCTACCTGGCCGAACGCTTCGACGACCTCCTGGACGTCACCCGGCCGCAGATCCAGCGCACCGTCCAGCTGCGCAACCGGGTCGCCGGCTGGTTCGCGGACGAGGGCATCGACACCATGCCCGGCACGTCGACCTTCTACCTCTTCGTCCACCTGGGCGGATCCGGCCTCGACTCCACCGAGTTCGCCGGCCGGCTGCTGAGGGAGAGCGCGATCAGTGTGGTGCCCGGCATCGGGTACGGGGACTCCTGCGACCGCTACGTACGGGTCTCCGTGGGCAGCGAGTCCGAGGAGCGCATCGCCCGTGCCGTGGCCGCGATCCGGGACCTCATCGAGAGCACCACGCCCGAGCACCTGACCTCCCGACCGCGGTCGAGGGTCGAATCCGGGGTGTGACCCGCAAGCCGCAGCGCCGAGTCCTTCCGGCCTCGCGGTCCCGACCGCGAGGCCGGAAGGAACCCGATCATCCGACAGCAACCCGAGGGGAAGGCCCATGACGAGGGACTCCGTCACACGCAGCTACGTCGAGCGGTGCCTGGAAGAGGGCAGCGCCTTGCGGGACCTCGTGAGCCGCGTGCCGTTCCCCAGGGAAGCCGACGCCGACTACCGGAGCATCCTCCTGCCCCGGCCGATGTTCGTGCCGCACGACTCCATCGCCACGTGCGCCGACGACCTGACGTCGCTGTTCCACGTCCTGACCTCGCTGCCGGACCGGCTCTTCGGCGGGGACGTCGACGGCTACTCCCGGGAACTGGGCATCGACCCCCGGCGGGCGGCGCTGATCCAGCGGCTCGGGGGCGAGATCACCCTCTACGGGCGCGCCGACCTCTACCGTGTCGACGACTCCTTCAAGCTCCTCGAGTTCAACATCAACAGCAGCGTCGGCGGGGTCTCCTGGTCGGACATGGCCAAGTACATGCTGGAGGTGCCGGAGTTCCGGGAGTTCGCCGACGAGCACGGCCTCGACTACGTCCACACCGGCGAGCGTTTCGTCCGGGCCCTGCGTGAGGCGTCGAGGACCGTCACCGGCGGTGCGCCACCCGTCGTCGGCGCGGTCGACTGCGACGGCGCCATGGCCAAGTACCGGAGCATGTACCTGAGCCTCCAGGAGATGATGCGCGGGTTCGGCATCGAGATGGTCCTCGGTGAGCTGAGCGAGGTCCGGGAGAAGGGCGGGAGGCTGTACCTCCAGGGCCGGCCGCTGGACGTCGTCGCGCGCTACTTCACGGTGGAGGAGGTGGTGGCGAGCCCCGACGGCGAGAAGGTCCTGGAGCCGATCTTCCGGGCGCACGAGGAGGGCCGCGTGGTCCTGTGGACCACGATGCGCACGGGACTGGTGCACAACAAGGCCTGCCTGGCGATGCTGCACGACCAGAGGTGGCGCGACGCCTTCTCGGCCGAGGAGAGGGCGCTGATCGACCGGATCCTCCCCTGGGCCCGGGTCCTGGACTCCGGGACCGTCGAGGCCGGGGGAACCACGGTGGATCTGCTCGACTACTGCCGGGAGCACCGCGAGAAGATCATCATGAAGCCCGTCAACGGATACTCGGGGATCGGCAGCTACGCCGGCTGGGAGCAGTCCGACCGGGACTGGCGGGAGCTCCTGGCCGGGGCCCGCGGGCGCGGGTACATCGTCCAGGAGAGGGTGGTCCCGGATCCGGAGCCGATCGTCGATCCGGAGAGCGGGACCGTCCGGGACCACGACTCCGTCTGGGGCGTCTTCGTCACTCCGGAGGGATACGGCGGGGCTCAGGTGCGGGCCACCCCTTCCGGCGGTCAGGCGGTCATCAACATGGGTGCCGACCGACGCGTCAAGGCGGCCCCCGTGTTCCGCCACGCTTCCTGAGACCGCGGAGGACTCCACGAATGACTCGGTCCCGGACGAGCGCGGACGATCCTTCCAGGGCAGTGGGAAGGCGGACCCCGATCGAGGGCGAAGCGGCGGCGGGGAGCAGCACCGCCGCCGAACCGTCGATCTTCAGGAACGGTAACTTCAGAAGGCTCTTCGCCGCGAACTCCGTCAGTCTGTACGGCTCCCAGGTCAGTTATCTGGCCGTGCCGCTCACGGCGGTCACCGCGCTCGACGCGAGTGCGGCACAGGTCGGCCTGCTCGGGGTCCTGAGCACGGTCTCCTTCCTCCTGATCGGCCTCCCGGCCGGCGTGTGGGTCGACCGCATGCGCCGGCGCCCGATCATGTTCACCGCCGACTTCGGGCGGGCACTGCTGCTGGGATCGATACCCGTGGCGTGGCTGTTCGACGCGCTGACCCTGACGCAGCTGTACCTGGTCGTGTTCGTGAGCGGAACGTTGACGGTCTTCTCCGACATCTCCGCGCAGAGCTTCCTGCCGTCCATCGTGCCCCGGGAGCGCCTCCTCCAGGCCAACGGGTACATCGGCAGCGTCAGGGAGAGTTCCGGGGTCGCGGGGCCCAGTCTGAGCGGTCTTCTGCTCCAGCTGATGGCGGCCCCGGCCGCGGTGCTCGTCGACGCGCTCGGCTTCCTGCTGTCGGGAATCCTGATATCCCGGATCGAGCGGGTGGACGAGTCCCACACGGGGGCCGCGGAGAAGAAGGCGCTGCACCGGGGGATCTGGGAAGGAGTGAGGTTCGTCTTCTCCCATCCCCTGCTCCGCCCGATCGCGATGGCCGGGGCGATCACCAACTTCTCGCTCCAGATGGTCACGATCATGCTGCCCCTGCTCTTCGAGCACACGCTCCACTTCTCCGCGTGGAAGTTGGGCCTGTACCTGGCCGTCGGGGGCGTCGGCTCGCTGATCGGCGCGTACACCGGGCCGCGGTTGGCGGAGCGGGTGGGACAGGGCAGCGTGCTGTGGCTCGCCGGCCTGGTCACCGCGCCGTTCGCCTGCCTGGTGCCGCTGGTCGACGGCGGGGCGGTGTACTGGGTGTCCGCCGTCTGCTGGCTCGTGGTCACGTACCGCATGGGGATGAACAGTGTGGTTCTGGTGAGCTTCCGGCAGCGCGTCACCCCGAACGACCTGCTGGGCCGCATGAACGCGACCATGCGTTTCGCCCTGACCGGAGCCACCGCGCTGGGTGCGGGGGCCTCGGGAGTGGTCGGGGAGTTCTTCGGTGTACGGGCGTCGCTCTACGTCGGGGCGGTGGGGTTGGCGGTCGCCTGGCTCCCCTATGTCTTCTCCCCGCTTCGGCGAATGAAAACCCTTCCCTAGCGCCTGTCCTCTCACGAGCGGTACACCGACCCGTTGTGGGGCCGCCCGGGCGCCGGCGTGCCCCCTCGACGCTCTCGCGTCGGGGGGGCAGGCTATCGCCGCCTTCACTCCAAGGATCGCTGACGTTCTATCAGTTTTTTATCAGGAAACGAGGGTTCGATCTTGACCTCTTGCCGGAGCCCCGGCTTCATGGTCTACTTCTCCGGTGCCGCTTTGACGTCAGGTCGTCAACACGCCAACCAGCGCACCTGGCTTAGAAGTTGATTGAAAGTCAGAAACAGGGGGACCAAATGCGTCGCCCGGCCTTAGGTTAGAAGCTGGTCCTTTCGGGGGAAAGGGTATGGCCTTGCTTTCCGGTACGTCTGAAATGTTGGACGCCGTCGTCGTCGGCGGCGGCATCGTGGGTGCGGCCGTCTTCCACGAACTCGCTGATCGCGGCGCCCGCGTGTGCCTGGTCGAGCAGGATCGGACCGGGCTCGGCACCACGGCGTGGAGCGGCGGGATCGTGCGCTGCTACCATGACGATCCGCTCCTCGTGGAGCGCGCGATACAGGGGCTCTCCTTCTTCCGGAACTTCGCCGAACGGACCGGGATTCACGCGGATTTCATCGAGAGCGGATTCCTCTACATACCGCGCCCGAGCATGCGTGAACAAGCCCGGTCCCTGACGGACCGCATCGCCCGGTCCTTTCCCGCCGAGTTGCTCTCCTCGGCCGACCTGGACCGCAAATTCGGCCATCTCCTCAACCGTTCCGCCGAATTCGCGGTATGGGAACCGCGGGCCGGATATCTGGACGCCACACAGGTGACGCGCGCGCTCGTCCGGTCCGCGGTCCGCAAGGGCGGCCGGCTGCTGGAAGGCGTCCGGGTCGACGGCCCGAACCGGGTGGGGGGACGCGTTCGCGGGGTGCGGGGCAGCACGGGCGTGGTGGCCGCGGACGCGGTGGTCCTCGCCACCGGCGCCCACACGCCACGGCTCCTCGACTCCTGGGGCGTCCCGCACGACCTCTGGGCGCAGGCCATCCAGGTCGAGCTGCGCGGCGTCGACGGTGCGCCGGCAGACCACCCCGCGTACATGGACGACGTCTGCTCCGTCAACGGCAGACCGGATCCCGACTCCGCCGGGATGCTGCTCGGCCACCCCACCGGGTACCGCGTCGACGGTGCGATCGAACGCACCGCCGTCGACCCCGAGCAGTCCCGGCTGGCCGTCGAGGCCGGGCGACGGCGCTTCGGCTGGGTCGAGGCGAGCGTGCCGCTCGGGGGCTTCAGAGCGGCGGAGTGCTACGCCCCGGACGGGCGGGGCCGCGTCGCGTGGGTCCCGCAGGAGGCCGGCCTGATGCTCGCCACCGGCTTCAACGGAGGCGCGTTCAAGCTGGCCCCGTGGGCCGCCGGAGAAGCAGCCCGACTCCTGGCCGGCTGAGCACCGGACCGCCGCGGTCTCCCCGCAGTTCACGACAGTCCATCCCGACTGCCGTTCCTCCGCCATGCCCACACGAAAGGTGGATGTCGATGTCCCAGGACATCAAAGGAGTTCTCCCGGTCGTCCTCATGCCGTACACGGAAGACGGCTCACGGGTCGACGAGGACGACTTCCTCTCGCAGACGGAGTTCATGTTCCAGGCCGGCTGCAACGGCTTCGTCGTGGGCCAGGTGTCCGAGGTGCTGCGGCTGACCCACGAGGAGCGGCTGCGGGTCGCCGAGCTCTCCGCCAAGGCCGCCCGGGGCCGGGGCGTCTCCGTCATGAGCACCGGCGCCGAGACCCCCCAGGCGGCGGTGCAGTACTCGCGCCACGCCCAGGAGGCCGGCGTCGACGCCCTTCTCGTGATGCACCCGGCGACGATCCCGCTCGACGACGACGGCATGGTCGCGTACTACAGCGAGGTCATCGAGTCCGTCGAGATCCCCGTGATCATCCATCACGCCAAGAGCCTGGCGAAGCAGCCGCTGAGCATCGCCGCCCAGGTGCGGCTGCTGGAGGAGTACGGCGAGGAGCGTGTGCTCTTCAAGCCGGAGGCGCAGCCGACGCCGCCGCGCGTCAGCCTGCTGCGCGACGCGACCGGAGGCCGGGCCCGCATCTTCGAGGGCGACGGCGGAATGATGCTGCTCGACTGCCACCGGCGCGGCCTGACGGGCACGATCCCCGCCACCGAGATCGCCGAGATCGTCGTGGCGCTGTGGAACCTGCTCGAACAGGGCAGGCGCGCCGAGGCGGAGCGGATCGCGCACCCGCTCTCCTACCTCATGTGCCACATGATGAACAGCACCGACTACTACGTGTCCATCGCGAAGCGCTTCCTCAAGGAGCGCGGAATCGTGAAGAGCACCCACGTCCGCGGGCCGAGCCGGCACGTGCTCGACGACGAGACGTGGACCGAAGTCAACCACACCTACCAGAACCTGCTTTCGCTCGCGAAGGAGCTCACCCGATGAAGAACCACGCCTTCACCATCCGTCTCAAGGACGCCGCCGCCGCCGAGAAGTACATCGGCCTGCACCGCGACGTCATCCCGGAGATCGTCGCCCCGGGCGGCGCGCTCGACACCATCGGCGTCCGCAAGCTCCAGATCTTCTTCATCGAGCCGCTGATGCTGTTCATGTACGTCGAGGCCGAGGACCACTTCGACCCCACCCGCGACTTCCTGCGCGCCAACGACCTGCACCCGGCCGTGCAGGAGTGGGACGACATGATGCACGCCGACGGCGGCCTCCTCGTCCGGCACGAGAACCACGGCAACAAGCTCAACTGGGCCGAGATGCAGCGCATTCACCACGTGGACTTCACCAACACGCTGCCCGACCTCGACGGGAAGTGAGCTCCTGTGGACCGCGTCGGGTTGACCGTTCTCGACTGCACGCTGCGTGACGGTGGTTACTACACCAACTGGAATTTCGACACCGCTCTCGTCGAGGAGTACCTGGCCGCCTGTCCGGGCCTCGGCATCGACGTGGTGGAGCTGGGCTACGTCCGTTTCACCAAGAACGGGTTCGGCCCGTACGGGCAGCTTCCCGAAGGGCTGACCCCCAACCTGCGCGAGGCCCTTCCCGCGGACCACGCGCTGCGCTTCGCCGTGATGGTGGACGCCGCCGACATGGTGGGTCTGCCCGCGGCGGAGGTCGGCGGTCTGCTCAGGGAGAAGCTGGCCCCCGGCTCGCTTCCGGTGGACCTCGTGCGGGTCGCGGTGCGCTACGACAAGGCGGCCGGCGCCGTGGCCGCGGTCCACTCGCTCCGCGAGGCCGGGTACGGTGTCTGCATCAACCTCATGCAGATCGACCTCGCGACCGCAGACGAACTCGCCGTCTGCCTGGACGCCGTGGTCGCGATGGGCCCGCTCGAAGCGGTCTACATAGCCGACTCGCTGGGTTCCCTGCGTCCGGAACGCACCGTCGAACTCGTCGAGTTGTTCCGCACCGGGCAGGACGCCCCGGTCGGCGTCCACGCCCACGACAACCAGGGCTTCGCCCTGCACAACACGGTCGTCGCGGCGCAGCAGGGCGCCCTGTGGCTGGACGGCACCGCGTACGGCATGGGCCGCGGCGCCGGCAACACCCGCATCGAGCAACTGCTCGCCGTCCTCGGCGAGGACGCGGACCGGCTGCAGCCGCTGATGGAGCTCATCGTGCGGCACTTCCACCCGCTGATGGACCGGTACCGGTGGGGCCCGAGCGGGCTCTACGCGATCGCCGGCATGCGCGACATCCACCCGACCTTCGTCCAACGCGTCGAGGAGGACGCCTCGTTGGACGCGGAGGAGAAGCTGCGGGCCGTCGGTTTCCTCGCCGAGGCCGCGTCCGCGGGGTTCTCCGCGGCCCTCCTCGACGAGGCCCTCGCCCATGCGGCCGGCCAGCGCCTGGCGGACGTCCTGGCGCGCTACCCGGTGGTCGTCTTCGACCTCGACGGGGTGCTCGTCGACTCCAACGAGCTGAAGGTCGAGTGCGTCCGCGCCGCGTTCGACGGCTTCCCGGCCGACCTCGTCGAGCAGTTCACGGACGAGTTCCGGCGCACGTTCGGCCGCTCCCGGCAGGAGCACTTCGCCCACTTCCACCGGACGAGCGTGGAACGCGGCCTGGCGGGCCCGGACTTCGAGGCGTTCTACGAGCGGTACGCGGGCGCGTACGCGGACCGGCTGGCGCACCGCTACCCCGGGGCGCCGCTGTGCGCGGGCGCCGCGGAGACGGTCCAGCACCTGGCCGACCGGGGCGTCCCGCTCTACGTCGCCACGGGCACGCCCCGCGGCGAGGCGGACAAGGTGCTCGCCGCGGGCGGACTGCTCGGCGCCTTCCGCGCCGTGCTCGGCGGGGAGGAGCCGAAGTCCCGCCGTCTCGCGGAGATCCTGCGGGACGCCGGGGTCGACGCGCGGGACGTGGTGCTGGTCGGTGACTCGCGCCAGGACGTCCTCGCCGCGGACGAGACGGGCATCGACTTCGTGCTCGTGACCCGCTACGGGTTCTTCCCGGCCGAGCAGACCCTCCGCGACCGCGTCGGGCGCCCGGCCCGGATCGTCACCGAACTGAACCCGAACGCTCCGGTCAGGCTCCTGACCGAGCATCACGACTGACCCCGACGGTTCGGGCGTCGGCGGAACAAGGTACCGAGTCACACGGGAGGCACAGTGACGGACAGCAGGCAGCCGGTGGTCATCTCAGGGGTGACCAGAGGGCTCGGACGAGCCCTGGCCCAGCGCTTCGCCGTCCTGGGCCACCCGGTGGCCGGGTGCGGCCGCGACGCCGACGCGCTGAGCGGGCTGGCGTCCGAACTGGGTGACGGCCACCGCTTCGAACGGGTCGACGTCACCGACGCCGAATGGGTCGACGCCTGGGCCGAGCGGGTGCACCGCGAGCTCGGTGCACCCGGTCTGGTCATCGCCAACGCCGGTGCCATCACCGGGCCGGCCCCGGTGTGGGAGGTCTCCCCGGAGGACTTCGACACCGTGATCCGGGTGAACGTGGGCGGCGTGTACGCGATGACGCGGGCGTTCCTGCCGCGCATCGCGGACGGCGGCACCCTCGTCACCGTCTCGTCGGGCTGGGGGCGCAACCCCCGGGGCATGCTCGCCGCGTACACGGCGAGCAAGTTCGCGGTCGAGGGGTTCACCCGGGCCGTGGCCCAGGAGGCGGCCCAACTGCGCCCGGGCGTCCGGGTGGTGGCCGTCGACCCGGGCGGCGGCGTGGACACCGCGATGCTGGCGACCTGCCTGCCCGACGAGCACCACACCTACCCGGGCGCCGACGAGTGGGCCGAGAAGGCCGTCGACTACCTACTCCACCGGTTGCCGGCGCACAGCGACGCGACCGGCCTCACCGTGAACTGAGGAACACCACACGCATGAACACCGCATCCCTGGACAACACCCGCGTCGTCGTCACCGGAGCCGCCCGTGACTTCGGCCGGACCCTGGCCATCCGGTTCGCCCAGCTGGGCGCCGAGGTCTACCTGTCCGCCCGCAGTCTGAAGGCGGCGCAGGCGACCCGCGACGAGATCCTCGCGCTCGGCCACGACAAGGTCCACGCCTTCTCCTGCGACCTGACCGACCCGGCCTCGGTCCGGGAGTTCGCCGAGCAGGTCGGCGCGCTCACCGACCGGGTGGACATCCTCCTCAACAACGGCGCCATGTGGCTGGAGGGCTTCGACCTCGGCACCTCCACCGACGAGCAGATCGTGGCGACCATCACGTCCGGCGGCGCGGGCACGGTCCTGATGGTCAAGCACTTCCTGCCGCTGCTGCGCGCCTCGGAGCGTCCCGACATCGTCAACATGGTCTCGGTGGCGGCCTCCCCGCGCGTCGACGAGTGCTCGGGCAGCCCGGCCTTCTACGCCGCCAAGGGAGCCCAGGCCAACGTCGCCGAGATCCTGTCCCGGCGGCTGCGCCCGGAGGGCGTGCGCGTCATCTCGCTGTACCCGCCGGACTTCGAGAACGCGGACCCGCTGGGCGAGGACTGGGAGTCCACCGACCGCCGGGCCGGAGCGGGCCTCACCTCGCAGTCGCTGCTCGACTGCGTGCTGTTCGCCGTGAGCCAGCCCAGGGACTGCTTCATCCGCTCCTTCAACTTCGAGCCCCTGTCCGACGCCGGCACGAAGTAGCCGGCCGGTCCTCGCCCGTCCGCGACCTCGCTCACGAGCGCGCGACGGTCGAGGCCCCGGCTGACCCGACGGCCCCGCGCGGGCCCGACCCCGGGGGCGTGTGGCCGCGCCCCCGGGTGGCGCTCGCCGACCGCGGCGAGCCCGCCGACTTCCGTGAGCCGCGCGCCGAACTGCGCCGACGCGGCGACGACTTCGGTCCGTGAAGACCCTCGGCGGCGCGCGGAAGCGCCTGCCGCGTGGGACGGCGACCGAGCGCCGTGAGGCCCCCGCCCCTCGATCCGGGAGCCGGCGCACGAACTGCCGCGCCAGGCCCGTGACACACCGGCCCCGCGCCAACGGGCCATGCCACCGAGCACATCCACTCCGGGACCCGTCACTGGTTCGACATGGGGCCGCGCCCCGACTACCGCGCCGTCCATCCGTACCCCAACCGGTGGAGCTACTCACGCCATGACGAACAGCAAAGTGGTCCAGCACGAGACCATACGGAAGATCGACGCCCAACTCGCCTTCGACACAGTCTATTTCAGCGACCGGCAGGCGCTGGAGCGGTATCTGACGGACGCCGCGGGCAGCCTCAAGGTGCTCCGGCCCGAGTTCTCGACCGACACCGGGTCCGCGCTCTTCACCGGCCCGGGCCGGCCGCTGCCGCAGGCCGAGCTCGACGGGCTGTGGCGCGAGGGCGGCCGGGCCGTCGTCCACGACCACGTACCGGGCACGCCCCACTTCGCCAACGGCGTCATGGTGGACGGACGGCTGCACCTCACCGACATCTGGCGGTGCTACCTCCTGGACGAGGGCCCGCACTCGCTCCTCACCTCGGTGGTGAACGTCCTGCCCGGCGCGCCGGAGGCCGAGCTGCTGCGGGAGCGGCTGCAGCCGCTGGCCGCGGCGACGGCGGACGGCGACGGGCCCGTCTGCTTCGAGGTGGTGCTCAACGGTGACCAGGTCAAGGTGGTGAAGTTCGCGCACCGGGTCGCCGGGGAGCCGCTGCCGGAGCTCTGCGGGTTCCTCGGCGTCGCCGGCCAGTCCGGGCGGGAGGCCGAGACCCCGGACGGGTTCGTGGCCGACTACGCCTTCAAGGTGCGGCGCAGCGGCATCCTGAGGGCGATCACCGGCCTGGACGAGGTGCGCCGCCTCCCGTCCTACCGCCAGGACCTCCTCCTGCCGACCCTCGGCAGTCCGATCGAGCGCACCCTGGACGAGGGCGCCGGCGTCATCGTCCTGCTCAAGCACGCGGACGAGAGCGTCCTCCTCCGCGACCTGGCGTTCCTCCAGGAACTCAACCGCTCCGGGGTGTTCGTCGTCGACTGATCCGACCGACGTCCGCCCCCTCCTCGCCCCCGCAGACGCGCCGGTGCCGACCGCACCGCCGCGGCGCTGCCTCGCGCCCATCACCCGGTGCGCCTCCCCCGGGCCTCCGGTGGGCCGGTTCTCGTCTACGCAAAGGGAAACAACCATGCCGTACTCGGATTCCATCGCCCCCTCCGACCGACCCGGATCGATCGCCCCGCGGCCGCAGCGGACCGCGCAACCCAAGCGGATCCTGATGTGCGCCCCCCGGTTCTTCGACGTCACCTACTCCATCAACCCGTGGATGCACCCGGAGAAGCCGTCGGACGCCGGGAGCGCGCTCGTCCAGTGGGAGCGGCTGCGCGACCTCTACCGGGACCTCGGCCACACCGTCGAACTCGTCGAGCCGATCCCCGGACTGCCCGACATGGTCTTCGCGGCCAACGGGGCCACCATGATCGACGGCAAGGTCCTCGGCGCGCGCTTCCGCCACATGGAGCGCACCGCGGAGGGCCCCGCCTACCTGGAGTGGTTCCGCGAGCAGGGCTACACCGACGTCCACTGGCCGGAGTTCATCAACGAGGGCGAGGGCGACTACCTGCTGGCCGGACGCCGCCTGCTGGCCGGCACCGGGTTCCGCAGCGACCTCCGCTCGCACTTCGAGGCGCAGGAGTTCTTCGGCGTCCCCGTCACCGGGCTCACCCTGGTGGACCCCCGCTTCTACCACCTCGACACCGCGCTCGCGGTGCTGTCCGACGAGGAGGTCATGTACTTCCCCGAGGCGTTCTCCGCCGGCAGCCAGGCCGTACTGCGCGAACTCTTCCCGGACGCGGTCATCGCGACCGAGGCGGACGCCGAGGTGTTCGGGCTGAACGCCTTCAGCGACGGCCGGCACGTCCTGCTGCCGAGCGCCGCGACCCACCTCGCCGAGGAACTCCGCACGAGGGGCTTCGAGCCCATCGGCATCGACCTGCCCGAGCTGCTCAAGGCCGGCGGCGGCGCCAAGTGCTGCACCTTGGAACTGCGCGGCTGACGTGCTCTCCAACGTCTGAGAGAGACCCGAACACCCAATCACCGCCCGCACGTTGTGAGAGGACCCGACCGTTGATCACGAAAATCCGCATCGACCGGAACTCCGCCGCCGAGGAGTTCGGCATGCGCTGCCAGCGGATCATCCCCTGGCCCGGTGCCGCCGGGGAGGAGCCGCCGGTCGGCGCCATGGCCTGCTTCCTGCCGGCCGGCAGCAGCTCCGCACCGGACTGCCACGACCAGGACGAGGTCATGATCGTGGTGTCCGGAACCGGCCGGGTCACCCTCGCCGGCGAGGAGACGTCCTGCGGCGCCGGCGACGTGGTGGTGCTGCCCCGCAACCAGGAGCACGTGGTGCACAGCACGGGCGACGCGGAGCTCCAGTGGGTCTCCTTCTACTGGCCACTGCACGAGCCGGCCAAGGCCGAGGAGGCCTCCGCATGAGCACCGCCGAGTGGATCACCGCCACACCGCCCACCCCCAACGGCCCCCTGCACCTGGGGCACATGGCGGGCCCCTACCTCGCGGGGGACGTGCTGCGGCGCTTCCTGGCAGCCGACGGCGTGGACGTCCGCTACACCACCGGCCTCGACGACCACCAGAGCTATGTGCCGGTGCGCGGGCTGAAGGACGGCGGCCTCAAGGGCGAGGAGGTCGCCGACCACTACGGCGACTCCATCGAGGAGGTCTGGTCCCGGGCCCACGCGGACTTCGACACGATCGTCCGCCCTCGCCGCACCGCCGGCTACCAGGCCCACGTCCAGGACTTCTTCAGGGAGCTCCACGACGCCGGCCACATCGTCGCGCGCACCCGCCCGCTGCCGTACTGCGCCGGCTGCGAGCGCTGGCTGTACGAGGCCTACGTCAAGGGGGACTGCCCGCACTGCGGCTCCGCCTCCAACGGCAACGCCTGCGAGCCGTGCGGCCGCCCCAACGACTGCGGCGACCTGCGCGACCCCGTCTGCACCGGCTGCGGCTCCCCCGCCGAACTGCGCGACTGCGAGCGGCTCTACTTCCCGCTCGCCCCCTTCGCCGAACGGCTCCAGGACTTCTGGCAGCGCGTCGACATGCCGCCGCACCTGCGCGCGCTGTGCGAGCGGATGCTGCACGAGGGGCTGCCCGAGATCGCCGTGAGCCACCCCTCCGACTGGGGCGTGCCGGTTCCCGTCGACGGCTTCCGGGACCAGCGGGTGTACGTCTGGTTCGAGATGGCCCCGGGGTACCTCATCGAGTGGGAGCAGTGCGGCACCGGCCGCCCGGCCCCCGGCCCCGTGCAGTTCTTCGGCTTCGACAACGGCTACTTCCACGCCGTGCTGAACCCGGCCGCCTTCCTCGCCCGCTCCGCGGACGCGCCCCTGCCCCGCGCCTTCGTCGTCAACGAGTTCTACCGCCTGGAAGGGCTGAAGTTCTCCACCAGCCGCGGCCACGCCGTCTGGGCCCGGGACGAACTCGCCCGCACCAGCGCGGACGTCCTGCGCTACCACGTCCTCTCGGACCGCCCCAACGGCCGTCAGACCAACTTCACCCCGGCGGCGCTCGAACGCAGCCGGCAGCACCTCGCCGACGCCTGGGACGGCTGGCTGCACGGCCTGCTGACCACGGTGGCCGAGGACTTCGGCGGCGTCGTGCCGCGGGAGCGCCCGCGGGGAGCGGCCTGGGACCGGCTGCGGGGCCGGCTGGCCCGCCTGGCCGACGACCTGCGGGAGGCCTACGGGGTGGCGGGTTACGACACCCGCCGCGCGGTCGCCCTGCTCGACGAGGCCGTCGCGCTGGCGACGGACTTCGGGCACGTCCACAGCCACGAGCGGGACCGCCCCGAGGGCGCGGCCGCGCACCGCTCGGCCGTCGTCGCCCAGCTCGCGGTCGCCGTCGGCCTCGCGGCCTGGGCCGCCCCGGTCCTGCCCGCGGCCTCGGCCCGCCTGGCGGAACTCCTCGGTGTCCCGGCGGGCCGCCGGGTGGACGCGGCGGCGATGGCCGCCCCGCCGGCCGGCACCCCGCTCGCCGTGCCCGACCCGGCGGTGTTCGGTGGCTGAGCCGGGCCCCGCGACCGACGACCGGGGAGCGGGCACCGTGCGCGTCGCGGTCGTCGGCCCGTTCTCCGGTCCGCGCGCCGCCTGGGGCGAGCTGCTCGAAGGCGCCGCGGCGGCGCACGACGGCGTGCGGTGGGAGTTCCACGACGACCGGGGCGACGCCATCGTCGCCCGCAAGGTCGCCGAGACGATCGTCGCCGACGGCGGCCACGCCCTGGTCGTCGGCCACTTCAACAGCGCCGGTGCCCGGCTCGCGCTCCCGGTGTACCGCTGCGCGGCCGTGCCGCTCCTGCTCCCGCTCGCGACCGCGCCGCGCCTGCTCGACGGGCCGGCCGGCGCCGCGCTGCGGTGGTGCCCGGACGACCTGGCCCAGCTCGTCGAACTGCGCTCCGCGATCCGCCGGGCGGGGCACACCCGCCTCGCGGTGGCGGACGACGGCAGCACCTACGGCGCGGTCCTCGCCCAGCTCCTGCGCGGCCTGCCCGCCGACGGTGTGCGGCTCGTGGACGCGGGCGACGCCGACGCGCTCGTCGTCTGCGGCACCCACGTGGGCGCCGCTCGCGAGGCCCGTGCCCGGCGGGCGGCGGGCTTCACGGGGGCGCTGTACTTCACCGACGACTGCGCGGTCGACGAGTTCCCCGGGCTCCTCGGGGACGCGGGCCACGCGGCGAACGTGGCCCGGCTGCGCGGCGGCGCCGCCGCCTACGTGGAGTCGGCCCTCGCCACCGCCGCCGCCGTCCTCACCGCGCACCCGGAACTCACCGGGACGGCGCTCCTGGACGCCGTGCGCGCCCACGCGGACCGCCGCTTCACCCCCCAGGGGGACCCGGAACCGAGCGCGACCGGCACGACCGGCCCCGGCTGGGAGGTGGTCCCGCTGGACCCGCCCACCCGGCCCACGGCGGCCCACCACGGTGCCGGCAGCGGTGCCGGGCACGACGGCAAGGCCTACGACGTGCTGGTGATCGGGGCCGGCGTCCTCGGCGCCGCCACCGCCGACCTGCTGGCCCGCCAGGGCCTGCGCGTCGCCATGACGGCCCCGTCCGCCGAGGACCCGGCGGCGACCCGGTACTCGGGCGGGCTCGTCCGGGCCTACGAACCGGACCCGGCCATGCGCGAACTCGCCGTACGCAGCCACCGGCCGGCCTGGCGCGAAGGCGCCGCCCCGCACGGCCCGAGCGGCTTCCGGCGGACCGGTTCCCTGGTCCTGCTCGGCGAGGCGGACCTGGACGAGGCCGCGAAGGGCGTGGCCGAGCTCACCGGCGCCGGGATCGAGGCCGCCCTCCTGACCCCGCGCGAACTCGACGACCGCTTCCCCGGGCTCCGTACCCGGGACGTGGCCGGCGCGGTGTGGGAACCGGGCGGCGGCTACGCCGACCCGGCCGCCACCTGTCTGCGGCACCGCCGGGACGCCGCCGCGCACGGGGCCTTCGTCCTGCCCGGCCGGGTCCGGCACCTGGACCAGCGGCCGGACCACGTGCACGTCACCCTCGAGCAGGGCGAGGTCGGCGCCCGCGCCGTGGTCCTCGCGGCCGGCGCCGGAACCCCGTGGATCCGCGGACACGGCCTCACGGCGACGGCGGACGCGCCCGCCGGGCAGCCGCGCACCAAGCGCATCCGCTACGCCTTCTTCCGGCTCCCCGGGAACCCGGTCACACCGACGGTGGTGGACCTCGTCACGGGGCTGTGGGCGCGCCCCCAGCACACCGGACTCGGCGCGGGCGGCTGGCTGGTGGGCCGCCCGGCGGACGAGTGGGACGTCCCGCCCGGCGGCGCGGACACCGTCACCGCCGCCCAGGCCGAGCACATCCGCGAAGGTGCCGTACGGCGCTGGCCCGGGCTCGCGCGCGCCGAGTTCCTCGGCGGGCGCCACGGCGTCGACCTGTTCACGGCCGACGGCCGCCCGCTGATCGGCCCGGACCCGTCCGCGCCCCGCGTCGTGTTCGCCACCGGCGGCTCCGGCGCCGGCTTCAAGACCGCTCCCGCGGTGGCGGAGTCGGCCGCCGCCCACGCCCTCGCGGCACTCGGCTGACCCCCTGCGCCCTTCCCCTCCCCCACACCAGAAGCCCTCTCGCCGGGGCTTCGCAAGCGAGAGACGTTCGACGATGACCTTCCTGAGCTCCCTGTCCGAACTCGACCGGCCGGACTCCGTCCACGACATCGTGGGCGTGGGCTTCGGCCCGGCCAACCTCGCCCTGGCGATCGCCATCGAGGAACACAACGAGACCGTGGCCCCGGACCAGCGGCTGACCGCCGCCTTCCTGGAGAAGCAGCCGTCCTTCGGCTGGCACCGCGGCATGCTCATCGAGGGCGCCACCATGCAGGTGTCCTTCCTCAAGGACCTCGCCACGATGCGCAACCCGAGCAGCCGCTTCAGCTTCGTGTCGTACCTGCACGACCAGGGCCGGCTGGTGGACTTCATCAACCACAAGCTGCTCTTCCCGAGCCGCGAGGAGTTCCACGACTACCTGCGCTGGAGCGCCGCCGGCGTGGACCACACGGTGCGCTACGGCCTGGAGGTCACCGCCGTCGCCCCGGTCGGCGGCGGTACGGGACACGGCCCGGTGCGCGAGGTCGAGGTGACCGCGCAGGGCGTCGACGGCACCGAGCGGGTCACCTACCGGGCCCGCAACCTCTCGATCGGCACGGGTCTCGTCCCCTGCATGCCCGAGGGCGTCGCGCGCTCCGCACGGGTCTGGCACTCCAGCGAGTTCCTGCACCGCCTCGCGGAGTTCCGCACCACGGCGCCGCGCCGCTTCGTCGTGGTCGGCGCCGGGCAGAGCGCCGCCGAGGTCGCCGACCACCTCCACCGCACCTACGAGGGGGCCGAGGTCTGCGCCGTGCTCTCCCGCTACGGCTACAGCCCGGCGGACGACAGCCCGTACGCCAACCGCATCTTCGACCCGGAGGCGGTGGACCTCTACCACGGCGCGGACGCCTCGGTGCGCCGCCGGCTCATGGACTACCACCGCAACACCAACTACGGCGTGGTCGACATCGACCTCATCGACGAGCTGTACCGGCGCGCCTACCAGGAGAAGGTCCGGGGCGAGAACCGGCTGCGCATCATGGGCACCGCCCGGGTCACCCACGTCGAGGACGGGGCCGAGGCGGTGACCGTCCACGTGCGGAACCTGGCGGACGGATCCGTGGAGCAGCTGACCGCGGACGCCGTCGTGTACGCCACCGGCTACTCCGAGCCCGACCCCACCGTGCTGCTCGGCGACCTGGCCGCGAGCTGCCGGCGCGACGAGAGCGGCCGGCCGCTGGTCCACCGCGACTACCGGATGCACACCGACGAGACCGTCGAGACGGGCGTCTACCTGCAGGGCGGCACGGAACACACCCACGGCATCACCGCGAACCTGCTGTCCATGGTCGCCGTCCGGGCCGGCGAGATCCGGGCCTCGCTGGTCGCCCGCCGCCACGCCTCGGTCACCGTCCCGGCCTGAGAGACGTGAGCCGAACGATGCGTCAACAACCTGTGAGGTTCCGCGTCCTGGGGCCGGTCGAGCACCACGACGGGGAGAACTGGGTCGCCGTCAAGGCCGCCAAGCAGCGTGCGCTCCTGGCCGTCCTGCTCCTGAACGCCAACCACCTGGTACCCGCACCGCAGTTGCACGCGGAACTGTGGAGCGACGGGCCGTCGAGCCACGTGGGCAGCCTGCTCGCCGGCTGTGTGTGGCGGCTGCGCGCCGCCATCGGCGACCCGGAGGGGAAGTCCCTGCTCACCCGCCCCGCCGGGTACCAACTGGCCGTGCCGGCGGGCGGACTCGACCTGCACGAGTACGAGTCGCTGGTCGCCGCCGGCCGCACCCAGCGCGCCGCGGGGAACCCGGTCGAGGCCCTGAGGTCCTTCAGTGCCGCGCTCGACCTCTGGCGGGGCGCGCCCCTCGCCGACGTCGCCCTCACCTCCTCGATCATGGCCGAGTCCGCGCGCCTGGAGGAGTCCCGGCTGGCGGTGATGGAGGCGAAGCTCGGCGTCCAGATCGCCCTCGGGGAACACGAGGACGTGCTGCCCGAGCTCAAACTCCTGGTCGCCCAGCACCCGTTGCGGGAACGGCTCCACGAGTACCTGATGACGGCGCTGTACCGGACCGGGCAGCAGGCCGAGGCGCTGGGGGTGTACCGGGACCTGCACCACCTGCTCGCGGACGAGCTGGGCATCGACCCGAGCCGGCCGCTGCGCGAGCTGCAGCAGCGCATCCTGGAGGAGGATCCGAGCCTCAACGACCGGGCCGCCCGCCAGGAGGTGACGGTGACGGCGTCCGCTCCCGGCGGGCCGGCGGCGGCCGCGGAGGCGGCGCCGCGCCTGCTCCCGCGCCGGCGCGTGCCGTTCGTCGGCCGGACGTCCGAACTCGACGAGCTGGTGGGGCTCCTGGCCGAAGGACGCCCGGCGGTCGCGATCCACGGGCCGGCCGGGTCGGGCAAGAGCGCACTGGCCGTCGGGGCCGCGCACGCCGCGGCGGGCGACTTCCCCGGCGGGCAGGTCCACCTGGACCTGCGGGGCACGGCGGGCGGCTCCGCTCTGCGGCCCGAGCAGGCGATGGAGCTGCTGCTGGCCTCGTTCGGGATGGAGCGGGGCAGCGAGGAGGCGGCGGCGCCGCGCACCGGGGCCGGTCCGGCCGGGCGCGGGGCCCTGGTCGTGCTCGACAACGTCCGGGACTCCGCGCAGATCCGGGAGCTGCTCCCGGCGGCGCCCGGCATCACGTTCCTCATCACCAGCCGGTCGCCCATCGCGGGGGTGGACGGCCTGACGCATCTGCGCCTGGGCGGGCTGACCGAGTCCGCCTCGATCGACCTGCTCAGGCAGAGCGTCGGCGTGCCGCGCATCGACGCGGAACTCTCCGCCGCTGCCTCACTGGTCACGTCCTGCGACCACCTGCCCTTCGCGCTGCGGCTCGCCGCGGACCGGCTCGCGACCCGGCCCGACTGGACGGTCGCGGACTTCGCCCGGTACGTGGCCGAGCCGCACCAGCGGCTGGACTTCCTGGCCGACGGCAACGTCAGCCTGCGGGAGTCGCTGATGGCGAGCGTCCGCCTTCTGACCGACGGGGCCGACGGAGCCGACGGGAGCGACGGGAGCCACCGGTCCGGCGGGACGGACGCGTCGGCGCTGACGGCGCTGCGCCGACTGGGCTTCCTCGACCGGGCCGTCGTCACCGTCGCGTCGCTGGCCGTGCTCCTCGGTACGGCGCAGGGCGAGGCTCACCGGGTCGCCGAACGGCTCGTCGACGTCGGGCTCCTGGAGTCGCTGGCGATCGACCGCTACCGGGCTCCGCAGAGCGTCCGGGCGCTGGCGCGGGAGATCGGAACCTCCGACCACGAGGACGCCGAGGCCGTCCAGCGCGTCGCCGACCACGACACCGGCGCCGCGCGGGACCAGACGAGGGCGGCTCACGGAGCCTGGTACCGCCCGGAGCGGGAGACGCTCAAGGCCCTGGTCCCGCGCGACCGGACCGGGGCCCAGGCCGAGCCGCTCGGCGGAACGCGGTACGTGTTGAGCGCGGGCGGATCCCGCTCGGCACGCGCGGCGTCCTAGGCCGGCCGCGGCCGGCGGGGAAGGGGCCCGGACGGGGTGACAGCCGTCCGGGCCTCCTCCGTCCGGGACGCTGCCGTTCGGGCCGCTGCCGTCCGGGCCTCCTCCGTCCGGGACGGATCGAGGGCGGAAGGGACTACCACGCGGCGAGCGCGGACCGGGTCCGTACCCGTACGCCGCCCACCGGCCGGTCCAGGTCCTCCCCGGCCGTGACCAGGACCTCGTCCATGTCGCGCAGCATCCGCAGCACGGTCTCCTCCTCGTACGCCTCGGTGTTGTACTCGGTCTCGGAGAGGATCCCGTCCTCGCCGTCCCAGTAGCCGACGACCATGTCGGCGCGGGCGGCGCGGTTCGGCGTCTCCAGCATGGTCAGGCGGACGTCGCCGAGGCTGAGGTTGCGACCGATCGGCCCGAGGTAGTTGAGGGTCAGCTTGACGTTGGTCAGACGGGACCGGGTCTCCTGCGGGAGGTTCGCGTGCACGACCGGGAACGGCACGCCCTGGCGGCCCAGCACGTCCCAGGTCGCGTCCCGCGCCGCCCCGATCACCTCACGGATCGACGCCCCGTCGTCGACCGTGGCACGGACCAGGCAGGCGTTGCTGACGAGTCCGACCAGTGCCAGCTCGCTGCGGGTGGTCCGGTTCATGCTGCGGACCCCGATGGTCGACTCGCGTTCCCCGCCCCGTGCCAGGACGATCTGCCAGGCGGCCAACATCACGGCGAACGGGGTGGCGCCGAGTTCCTGGGCCAGTGCCGAACGCGCCGCGTCGGCCCGCTCGCTGAACCGGTAGCGCACCGTCGTGCCGGGATCCCCGACCGCCGTGGGCCGGCCGAGTTCACGGTCGTGGGCGACCGTGCCGAGGGTGACCCCGTCGAGCGCCGTGCGCCAGTGGTCGATGGTCCGCCGCCATCGGCCCTTCGCCTCCTCGGCGCGCAGCTTCTCGGCGTAGTCGTGGAAACTGGCGGCGTCGTGGGCGAAGAACGGCTTCTCGCCCCGGGCCAGGCTCACGTACGCGGCGGAGAGCTCCTCGAACAGGACGGTCATCCCCCATCCGTCCACCGCGATGTGATGGATCGTCAGGACGATCTCCTCCTGGGCGCCGATCCTGACCAGGGCCAGCCGGCCCATGGGGCCCACTTCCAGGTGGAACTCCCGCAGGTGCAGTTCCGCGGCGACGCGCGCGAACTCCTCGGCGGCCCGGCCGGCCTCCGGCACGTCCGGCTCGATCAGCTGTGCGAGGACGTCCACGGCCGGCTCGGTGATCATCTTCAGCTCGCCGTCGAGCTCCTCGAACCGTGACCGCAGGCTCTCGTGACGGTTCGTCACGATCCGCCAGGCGGCGGCGAGCGCGTCGAAGTCGACGCGGCCGGCGCACCCCAGACGCCAGGTGACGTGGTACACGGACCTGTCCCTGGCGGTCCGCAGGGCGCGCCACCTGGCTGCCTGCTGGGCCGTCGCCGGGATGGTCAGGGATCTGGCGGTCACGCTCGTCTCCTCGGTCACTGGGCGGCCCGTACGACCGGTCGGATCGGTCACCGGACGCACGTCAGTGCGCCAACTCGTCGGTGAGCCGCCTGCGGTCCACCTTCCCGACGGTGGTCAGCGGGAGCGAGTCGCGGTGGTGGTAGCTCCGCGGACGCATGTAGCGGGGCAGCGCGGAGACCAGCTCGGCGAACTCCTCCACCGGGACCTCCTTGCCCGTGTACACGGTGCGCAGCTCGTTCTCGCCGTCCGCGGCGGGCACGACGAGGACGATGGCCTCGTCGATCGACAGGTGGCAGCGCAGCGCCGTCTCGATCTCGCCGAGTTCGATCCGGTTGCCGCGGATCTTGACCTGTCCGTCGATCCGCCCGAGGTGGAACAGTTCGCCGTGTTCGAGCCGGCACCGGTCGCCGGTGCGGTAGTAGTGCTCCGGCGTGAGCGGCTCCCGTCCGTCGTGGAGGCGGCCGCGCTGCGGGCCGCCGTCCGGGCCCGGCTCCATACGGACGAAGCGCCCGACGTTGTCGTCCGGGTCCAGGTAGCCGGGGAAGCGCTGGGGTCCCCGTACGCACAGCTCCCCGTCGTCGGTGGGCCGGAGGTCCTCGTCCAGCAGGAGCCAGTCCATGTGCGGGTTCGGGATCCCGATCGGGAGGGACCGGCCGGTGGTCTCCGGCCAGTCGGCCCGCTCCCGCGGCACCGCGTACCCGGTGATGACGATCGTGGTCTCGGTCGGGCCGTAGCAGTTGCTGATGACCGCGTTCGGCGCCGCGGCGGACCAGGCCTCGGCCTGGTCGAAGGCGAGCCGTTCCCCGCCGAACATGGCCCGCCGCAGCGTCGGCATGCTCCCGGGGGCGAGCGCGCGCAGGCGCTTGGCGAAGGAGATGACGGACGGCACCGACATCCAGTGGGTGATCCGCTTGGCGTTGATGAACCGCACCGGGGTGAACACGTCACCGTGCTGCGCCACGCAGAGGGTCGAGCCTGAGCCCCAGGTGGCGAAGATCTCGGAAACCGATCCGTCGAAGGACATCTCGAAGGACTGCGAGACCCGGCTGCCGGGGCCGAGTTCGTAGCGCGCGATGGTGTCCGTGAGGAACGCGTTGATGCTGGCGTACCGAATGGGCACGCCCTTGGGCCGGCCGGTGGTCCCGCTGGTGAAGATGATGTACGCGGTGTCGGTCTCCGCCGGGTGGCCCTGGTCCGGGATGTCGGCCGAGGGCTCGGGGCCAAGCAGGGGGCGCCACTTGTCGCCCGTCATGTCGAGCAGCGCCACCGCGCAGTCGCGCCGGTACTCGGCCGCGCCGTCACCCGCGTTGTCGTCGAACACCGTGAGGTCGAGCCCGCCCTCCTCGGTGATGTCCAGGTTGCGCGACGCCGGTGCGGCGGGGTTCAGCGGCACGACGGTCGCGCCGAGCCGCTGCGCCGCCAGGTAGGCGACGTAGCTGACCGCGGTGCGCGAGGTGAGCAGACCCACCCGGCCGGGCCGGCCGCCCGCCGCCTCGACCATCCGGGCCGACATCCACTCGGCGGCGGCCCGCAGTTCGGCGTAGCTGAGGGTGACGTCGAGCACCTCGAGGGCCGAGGCATCCGGATTCGCCTCGGCCGAGGCGCGGAACCAGTCGTAGAGGGAACGGGTCGTCATGGTGCTTCCCTTTCGGAGGAGACGCTGGTCGGGAGGTCGCGTGGACCGGGAGGGCGACGGAGCGGTCTGCCGCCCGCCTCCGAACGTGCCGTCGGGCCCGTCACCACATGAACTGTCCGCCGTCCACGACGAGCTTCTGTCCCGTCATGTACGCGCTGTTCGGGCCGACGAGGAACTCCAGGGCGTCCGCGATCTCGTCCGGGTCGGCGATCCGCCGCTGCGGGATCTCGGCGAGCATCCGGCGCCGGGAGTCCGGATCGTTCAGGTTGAACCGTTCGACCAGTTCGTCGGTCTCGGTGTTGCCGGGAATCAGGCAGTTGACCCGGACGCGGGGTGCCAGTTCCAGCGCGAGGCACTTGGTCAGGTGCAGCAGGCCCGCCTTGCTCGCGCAGTAGTTGGCGCCGTTGAGGCGGGGGCGGATGCCCGTGGTGGCACCGACGTTGACGATCGTCGCGGCGGCGCCCGAGGCGACCATCGCCGGGGCGAGCGCGCGGGTCAGGTAGAAGACGCCGGAGAGGTTGGTGTCGATGACCCGCCGCCAGTCGTCGTGGCTCATCTCCAGGAACGGGCGGTCGATGTTCATCCCGGCGTTGTTCACCAGGACCGTCGGCGGCCCGTACTCCGCCAGGACCGCCTCGGTGGCCGCGGCCACCGCGGTCCCGTCGGACAGGTCCACCCGCACGGTGTTCAGCCGGGGGGCCAGCTCCCGCTCCGCCGCGCGCGCGCCCTCCTCGTCGGACCGGTACAGCGCGCTCACCCGGAAGCCCAGCTTCACCAGCCGGCGGCTGAACGCGAGCCCGATGCCACGGGTGCCGCCGCTGACGACGGCCACCGGAGGCAGGGCCGTCGCGGTCGTCGCTGTTTCCTCTGTCATCGCTCCTCCTGGTTCTCGTGCTGGTTCTGGAACGTGTGAATGGCCGTGGCCAACTGGGGGAGGTGCGCGGGTTCGAGGACCTCGTAGTGGCCGGCGTCGAGGTGGACGACGTCCAGGTGCGGCGCGAGTTCCCGCCAGCGCCGTACGGCGTCCTCCCGGCCGTCCTCGTCGTACGGGGAGCACACAAGGAGCAGCACCCGGCCCGGGTAGGGCGACTCGGCCCGGTAGTCGGCGAGGGCGGCGGCCTGCGCCGCGAGGGTGCGCAGCACCCGGCCGACGGTCCGCGGATCCGCCTTCGGGCCGAGGTCGGCCACCATCCTGTCCGCGATCTCCTCGTCCTCGCCCGGCCCGGGCACCCGGGGCAGCGGAGAACTGTCGATGACCACGAGATCGGGCCGGTGTCCGGCCTCGGCGAGCCTGACGCAGAGCTCCCATGCCACGACGCCGCCGAGCGACCAGCCGACCACCAGCCGCGGCGCCGCGGCCGTCGTCGCCATCGTCGTCGCCGCCGCCGCCGTCCCGACGATGTCGAGGACCGACGCGGCCATCTGCGCGACCGAGGTCTCCGGCTCCTCGTCCGGCATGAGCCCCAGGGGCCGCACGAAGTCCACGGCACGGGACCCGCCGAGCAGCGAGGCCAGCTGCAGGTACGGAGTGAGGCCGCCGCCGGCTCCGGGCAGGATCAGGCAGCCGGGGCGGTCCTTGCCCCGGGCCATCCTGACGAGCCGGCCGGGCGCCGCCGCGGCGGTCATGCCCGGGCCCCGTCCGCGTCGCCGTCCTCTCGGCCGTCCTGCGCGTCGTCGGCCTCCAGGGCATCCCGCGCGGCCTCGGCCTCCAGAGCGTCCCGCGCGTCCTCGGCCAGGCCCGCGCGGACGAGTTCGGCGAGCGTCGCGATGGTCGGCGAGCGGAAGAACTCGGGCACCGGGACGGCCGTACCGTACTCCTCCTCGATCTCCGCGAAGGCCGCGAAGATGTTCAGGGAGTGGGCGCCGTAGTCGATCAGGGACCGATCGCGGGCGATGCCGTCGGTGTCCAGGATCGACGACCAGATGGCGGCCAGCCCGCGCTCCAGCTCGGAGGCGTAGGCGACCGTGGTCGTGGCCGCGCTCGTCCTCCGCTCGGCGATCAGCCCCTCCGCCAGGGCGGCCAGGGCGTCCCGGTCGGTCTTGCCGGTGCGCGAGGTCGGGATCCGGTCCGTGTCGAGGATCCAGGACGGCGCCATGTACGACGGCAGTGCCGTGGTGATCCGGGCCTGGACCTCCGCGTGGTCGGGGGCGGCGCCGGGCTCCGCGAGGAGGAAGAGCACCAGTTCGCGGTCGGCTCCGATCCCCCGCGCCACGGCGACGGACTGCCGGACGCCGGCCGCGGCGTTGGCGACCGCCTCGATCTCGCCGAGTTCCACCCGGTACCCGCGGATCTTCGTCTGGCTGTCCTGCCGGCCGAGGAAGACCATCGTCCCGTCGGCGTCGCGCACCACCTGGTCACCGGTGCGGTACATGCGCGCGGTGCCGTCAGCGGAGAACCGGTCGGGCAGGAAGCTCGCCGCGGTCCGCTCCGCGCCGAGGTAGCCGTCCGCGGGGCTGGCGCCCCCGAGGTGGAGTTCGCCGGGCACGCCGACGGGTGCGAGGTGGCCCGTCACGTCGACCACGTACGTCGCCACACCCGGCAGGGGGCGGCCGATCGGCGCGTGGGCGGGCCAGTGCGGGTCGTCGCCCCGCAGCTCGTGCACCGTGGCGGCGTTCGTCTCGGTCGGGCCGTACAGGTTGACGAGGACGCACGCCGGGTGGTCGGCGAAGAACCGGCGGATCTCGTCGTCGACGAGCAGCTGCTCACCGGAGACGCAGACGCGCCGCAGGTCGGGGAAGCGGGCCGAGGCGCGCCGCGCGGCCTGGACGAACGGGCGCAGGGCCGCCACCGGCAGGAAGACGTGGCTGACCCTGGTCTCCTCGACGCGGCGGACCAGCGCCGGGAAGTCCCGCCGGTCGGCGGGCTCGCGGGAGACGACGGTGCCGCCCGAGGCGAGCGTCGGAACGATCTCCTGGAAGGAGACGTCGAAGCCGAGCGGCGCGTACTGGAGGAAGCGCGTCGTCTCGCGGTGCTCCATGGCGGAGATCTGCCACGCCGCCAGGTTCAGCAGCGGCCGGTGGCCCATCACCACCCCCTTGGGGGTGCCACTGGATCCCGAGGTGAACATCAGGTACACCGCCGAGTCCGCGGAGCCGCCCGAGGCGCGGGGCCCGTCCCCGGGGACGGAGAGTTCGGCCAGGCCGGTGGTGCGCGTCCCGGGGAGGTCCAGGCCGTGGCCGACGATCAGGCGGCAGCCCGCCCGGTCCACCATGTGGGCGAGGCGCTCGGCCGGCAGGCTCGGGTCCAGCGGCAGATAGGTGGCACCGCAGCGCAGGACGGCGAGGATCGCGATCGTGGCGTCGCACAGCCCGCCCAGGGACAGGCCGACGACCTGCCCCGGCGTGACGCCCTGCCGGGCCAGTCCGTCCGCGGCCCGCTCGGCGGCGGCCAGCAGTTCGCCGTACGTCAGCTCGCGCCCGGACTCCTCGACGGCGATCGCGTCGGGCGTGCGCCGGGCGGCCCGCTCGATCCACTCGGTGAGACCGCGGGCCGGCGCCGGACCGCCATCGCCCGCCGAAGCGCCCGCCGACTCGACGGCCGGGTACGGGAGTTCACTGTCGACGAAGAGCTCGGCCAGCGAGCGGGCGCCGTCCTCGAGGGCGCGTCGCAGTGCCGTGCGCAGCGACGCGAGCAGCGCCTCCGCGACGGGCCGCGACATCAGCTGCAGGTCGTACTCGAGCTCCAGCAGCCATCCGCCGTCCACCTTCGTGGCGCCGAGCCACAGGTCGAACTTCGCCGTTCCGTTGCCCGGTTCCCGCACCCCGAGGACGGCGCCGTCCGAGCTGCCTTCGAAGGTGTCCTGCATCGCGAGCATGCAGGAGAACAGGGGGTTGCGGTTGCTGGTGCGGTCCTGCCCGACGTTCGCCACGAGCTGGTTGAGCGTGACGGCGACCCTGGCGCGGCAGTAGTCGACGGCTTCCCGGACGGTCCCGGCGACGTGCTCGTCCACCGTGCGCGACCAGTCCACGTCGACCGTGACGGGCAGGGTGTTGACGAAGAAGCCGCAGAGGTCGTACGCGCGGACGGTGCGCCTGGCCGACAGCGGGCTGCCGATCAGGACGGTGGACACACCGCCGTGCCGGGCGAGGACGGCCCCGTACACGGCGCTGAGCAGCACGAACGGCGTGACGGAGAGCCGCTTACAGGCCTCCTGGAAGGCCGCCGTCTCCCCCTCACCGAGCAGCCAGGAGAGGCGCCCACCGGTGAAGTCCGTCTCCTCCGGCCGCCCCGGCCGGGGATTCAGCACCAGCGGCGGGACGTCACGCAGCCGCTCGGCCCAGACCTTGGCCTGCTCGGCCGTCTCCGGCGAGCCGGAGGCCCGGTTCTGCGCCTCGAGCTCCCGGACGAAGGCGGACTCGCGTGCCACCCGCAGCACTTCGACGGCCTCGGCGGTGGGCTTCGAGGTCAGCGCGGACTCCAGGTCACGGACGAGCGGCTCCGCCGAGACGCCGTCCCCGATGAGGTGGTGGCCGCACATCACGAGGACGGCCGCGGAGCCGTCGGTGGCGCGCACGAGCCCGAACCGGTAGGCCGGCCCCGCCGCGAGGTCGAACGGACGCCCGCCGAGCCGCTCCGCCAGGGCCTCGACGGCTTCGGCGTACCCGCCCGGCGCCACCTCCACCCGCTCGCACGGCACCTGTCCCGGCTCCGGCGGCGGGGTGAACCTGGCGTGCATCCGCGGCAGGTGACCGAAGACCTGACGCAGCGCCGGCTGGACCGTGACCAGGACGGTGAGGGCGTCGCCGACGGCGTCGTCCGAGACCCCCGGGTCGAGGTCGAACAGCATGGTCTGGTTGTAGATCTCACGGGCCGACACCCTGCTGTCGACGACGAGCAGCCCCTTCTGGGGGTCCGTGATCGGCAGCAGGGCGGGGCCCGCCGTGCCGGCGGCCGAGTCGTCCTTCAGCATGCGGCACCGGGCTCGTCCGCGCCGGCCGGGACCAGGCTGGTGAGCCAGACCTTGAGGTCCCCGACGGTCCGTACCCCGACCAGGCCCGCGGCGTCGATCTCCACGTCCTCGTCGGCGACCTCGACGGCGAGGCGCAGGAGCGACAGCGACTCGAGGCCGGCCTCCTGGATCAGCGTGGAGTCGTCGAAGTCTGCCGTGGCATATCGCGCGATCGTCGAATCAAGGTCTGGCGGTGTGGTCAGCACGTTGTCTCCACCTCATGCCGATGGCTCGTACGCCGAGCGCGGGTCCGCTCGCGCAACAGGCACCGGTGTGCGCGGCCCGCGAAGAGGCTCCGCCGGGCACTTGCGCCGCCTGCACGGCCATCATTCCGAGCCGAGTTGTTCGCTCGATGTGCTCTCGATGCGCCTGCCCTGTGAGCACCCGGGGCAGGGACGGGGGCCACGGTGGAGCGCCCGACGAAGTTCCGCCACATACCACGCGTTACACGGTTCGTCCCAGGTCAGGGACTCGGCGGACCATCCGCGGTCAGCACGTCGTCAACATCGGACGGGACGGAGATCGACCGCGATCGGCGGCTGTCGAGCTCACAACACCGTGTGATGGATCGCGGTGATCGTCGCTGCGGCATCGAAGCCGAGCACCGGATCGGGCCGGTCGGAGAGCAGGCTGGCGTAGAGCGGGCGGTAGTGGGCGACCTTTCGCGCGGTCCGGCCGTCGTTACCGAAGGAAGCCAGCAACTCGCCTTCCCGGGCGGCGAACCCGGTCATGGCGGTGTGGTCGATCCAGACCTCGACACCGGAACGGCCGAGCACCAGGTTGCTCTCCTTGCTGCTGGAGCCGGTGAGCCAGCTGCTGCGCAAACGGGCCGAGCCGATCTCGCCCCGGGACCGGAATCCCACGGTGCACCAGGCACTCGCGCCGCCGTCCATCTCCCGGGCGGAGGTGAGTCCGGTGAGTTCCACGAAGCGGGTGAGCATGCTGAGCTGGTTCACCCCGGAGTCCGTCCAGCTGGAGACGTACGAGGCGAAGGCTTCCGCTTCTCGCAGGACATAGGGGTCGTAGAAGGCGGAGGTGATCGTCGTGACCGGCCCCCACTCGGGGTGCGCGGCGATCAGCTCTGCCGCCCAGTCGACCTCCGGCGAGAAGGCGAAGTGGTGCGCGGTGAACACGCGGCCGCACACGTCGGCCTTGCCGTCCAGGTCGCGCAACGCCGCGAGGGCTCCGCGATCATGCACGAGCGGCTTCTCCACCAGTACCCGGCCTGTGGAGCGGAGCAGGGTGAGCTCCGTCAGCTCGGCGTGCGTCTCCGTCGGGGTGGCGATGACCACCAGATCCGGCCGGTGCTCGTCGAGCGCGCGGGCGAGGTCGCCGTAGTGGGGCGGCTTCCGGCCTCGGAACTCCACGGACGCCGCGGGTCGGGGATCGACTGTGAAGTCCAGCTGCACGTCCGGCCGTTCGGCAAGAACGGCGAGGTGGGTCTCGGCGATGATGCCGACCCCGACCAAGCCGACGCGTACCGGCTCGATGTATGCCGGCTCGATGCGTACCGGGTTGGTCATGAACACTCTTCCCCTCGTCCGATCCGGCGCCGCACCTCAGGGCTCCGGTGCCTCATCGGCGCGCGGCTACCTGCGCCCACCGGCCCAACGATACGGCCGGGCCGTCGACCCACTCGACCCGCGGTTCGTGCTCCAGCGCCGCCTGGATCCCGTCGATCCAACTGGTCACGATCGGGACCCAGTAGGTGTTGCCACCTGACCGACGGGTTCGCGCGTCGAGCTCGGCCCGGGTGCGGCGGGCGCCGTCGTCGTCGCCGTCGAGGACTCGGAACAGGACCTGAGCCACGTCGGCCAGGTTGTGACCCCCGCGGTACCCGATGCCGTCCGCCAGCCGCCGGGTGCCCTCGATCGCCTGCACAGCGGCCCCGTCATCACCGGCCAACGCGTGAGCGACCGCCTCGGCGGAGCGGACCTTGACCAGTTCGACGGGGTTGGGCACCAGGTCAAGCAGGTCCCGCGCGCGGGCCGCCGCATCCGACAGCGCTGCCGTGTCGCCGGACCAGCACACGGTCTGCGCCAGGTTGGCCGGCGCCTTCGCCTCCGCGGCAGCCAGGCCCTCGCGTCGGGCCAGGGAGATTGCCTCGCCGTACGCGGCACTCACTTCGTCGAAGCGGGCGTTGACTCGCCAGATGTGCCCGATCAACCGGAGTCGCTCGCCCTCGTCCTCCGGCCCTCGGCTGCGCTGTTCCCGCAGTGAACCCAGGGCGCTTCCGAATCGCCCGTCGAGGTAGTCGAAGTCGCAGAGCCAGTACCGGGCCGCCGCATCGAACTCGCCCCCCGCCAGGGCACGGTAGATCTCGGCCGCCTCGGTGTAGTCGCCGTGGTTGCGCAACGCGTGAGCGAGGTGGATCCGCACCAGCTGTGCCGTCGGACTGCCCGACGGTAGGCCCTCCCCCGCGGCGCCGAGCACGTCGACCGCCTGTGCGGCCTGGCCCGTACGACGCAGCTGCACACCGCGCTGCGTTTCGGCTACGAAGGAGAGACCGAGCCCCCTCTGCTTGCACCCCTATCCGAAGACCTGTTGCGACGCCGCTGATCTTTGGCGGCCTCAGCGCTCGCGCCCCCGGGCCTTCAGCGGCACGTCAGGCAGCTCCGGGGCGGGCAGCCGGTCGCCGGCGTAGCCGTGGACCTCACCGAAGCGGTCGCCGGCCGTCCAGTCGGCGCGGGCCCGGGCGATGTCCTCGCCGGTGCGGCCGATGAAGTTCCACCACATACCACGCGTTTCACGGTTCTTCCCAGGTCAGGGACTTGGTCGACCATCCGGGGTCAGCAAAAGGTCAGCAAGGCGCCCGGGAGTCGACAACCATGGCCACCATCAACCTCGTCCGCGGCATGGGCAGCTTCTTCAAGGAGTGCGAGCACCCCGAGAGCCGGTGGTCGAGGTGCCCGCACGAGTACAAGATCCGGTACCGCAACGCGGCCGGGCGGCAGACGGAGGAGTCGGGCTTCGCCACCCAGGACAAGGCGAAGGCCCGCCTCATCGAGGTGTACCAAGCCCGGAAGAACGCCCCGCAGAGCCAGCGCAAGGCCGAGCGGATCCAGAAGTACGGCCCGATGCAGTTCGGGCCCTACGTCGAGGAGTGGAAGACCGGCCAGCGCCACCTCGGCGCGGCCTCCCTGCGGCACCTCGACTCACTGCTGGAGCACCACCTCTACCCCGCCTTCCGCAGCCGCCGGATGGGCACCTTCGACCACAAGGTCGTCGAGGCCTTCATCCAGACCATGGAACGCAACGGCGTCGGCCTCGCCACCCAGTCCAACGCCTTCGACAAGCTGAAGTCGATCCTCCTCGACGCCCACCGCCTCGGCCTCTACGACGAGAACCCGTTCGACGGCGTCAAGCCACCCCAGTACGACCCGAAGCGCGCCGTCATCCCCTCCCCCGCACAGCTCCACGGGATACGCACCGCCGGCGACGACGCCTTCCTCGTCATCGCCGACCTGATGAGCGGCTGCGGCCTGCGCAACGGTGAGGCCACCGCGGTCAACATCAACAACATCGTCGCCGACGACGTCTACCGCGTCACCGAGCAGGTCAACCAGACCACCAAGGACTACGCCCCGCTCAAGCACCGCAAGAAGGGCGACTACCGCGACGTCCCGCTGCCGGCCCGGGTCAAGCTGACCATCGAGTGGTACGCCGACACGTACGGCACCGTCGACGGCTACCTCCTCCGCCACCCCCGGGACCTCAACAAGCCGTTCCCGTACCACATCCTGAGCAACCGCTGGCAGCGACTCGTCAAGCAGGCGGACGACATCGACATCCCCGAAGGCATGACGCTCTACGGCCTCCGCCACTTCTTCGCCTCGAACTGCCTCACCCACAACATCCCGATCACCGACGTCGCCGAGTGGATGGGCCACAAGAGCATCGACGTCACCTTCAAGATCTACCGCCACCTGATGCCCGGTTCCATCAGCCGCGCCGCCCAGCTACTCAACCTCGGCCTGGCCGCCTGAGGAACGGTGCCGGCCCTCACGCCACCCACGAACGGGGCGGGTGAGAGCCGGCGCCGATGTCAGTCCGAGACGCGCTGCTGCCTGGTCCAGGCCTGCACCTCGGACACCTTGAACTGGATCTTCGAGTTCCGTCCTTGCCCGAACCTGTACGAACCCAGGCCAGCCCGCGCCGCCTCCCGGTAAACCCAGGACAGCGACATGTTCAGGTACTCGGCGGTCTGTTTGGCATCCATGAACTGCGACGGCATAGCCCCTCCCAGCAGGCTCTGGGGCTTCCCCGTGAAACCCCGGCAGAACGATGCCGGTGAACCTGCGGTTAGGAATGGCCGGGACTACTGAAGTTGAATTCGTGATGTCGCTCGGATGGGTGAAGCGGTAGCGTTCGCCTGCCGTTGGAGGGTTGGTCCCGGTAGTCGTGTGCTGTGAG